>CAYHAJ010000298.1:0-45409 GCA_964354535.1 uncultured Pirellulales bacterium | reverse complement strand
ATATACGGTTTGGGAAGGAAGAATCGTGAAGCAGATTCTTCCTTCCCAAAGTAGGCCCAATGTCCATTTTGCAGAACCCCGCATGACAACGCGAAAGTGCCTGCCCACCACCGAGACGTGCAACCCGCGCAGTGCCCACATCGACACCCTGTCCACCCAGGAGATTGTCGATCTGATCAATTCCGAGGATCGGACGGTGCCGCAGGCGGTCGGCTCGCAACGCGCGAGCATCGCCGCGGCAGTTGACCTGATCGTGGATTGTTTTCGTGAGGGTGGCCGGCTCTTCTACGTTGGCGCCGGCACCAGCGGGCGACTCGGGGTCCTCGATGCCTCGGAATGTCCGCCGACGTTCGGTGTCAAGCCCGTCCTGGTCCAGGGGATCATCGCTGGCGGCCGGCGGGCCTTGGTCCGCTCCATCGAAGGGGCGGAGGATCACGCGGACGATGGCGCGAAGGCCATCGATAAAAAGCGTGTGGGTGCCAAAGACGTGGTGGTGGGATTGGCTGCCTGCGGCATGACGCCCTTCGTGCGCGGGGCGCTGCAACGGGCGAGACAAATCGGCGCAGCGACGGTCTTCGTAACGTGCGCCCCCGAGGCGGTGAAGTCTCTGAGGGCCGACATCATCATCAATCCCGTGGTCGGCCCCGAAGTCATTACCGGCTCCACGCGCATGAAGGCGGGTACGGCCACGAAGCTCGTGCTCAACACGCTGACAACCGCCGCCATGGTCAAGCTGGGCAAAGTCCACGGCAATCTCATGGTCGATCTGCGAGCGGTGAATAACAAGCTGCGCGACCGCTCCGTGCGGATCGTGATGGACCTCACGCACTTGTCGCGCCGTCCGGCGCAGGCCCTGCTTCAGCGCGCCGAAGGAAAGCTGAAAGCCGCCATCGTGATGCACTTTCGCAAGGTAGATCTACAGAGTGCCCTGCGAATTCTCGACGAATGTGGCCAGTTCCTGCGCAGGGCTATAGCGACCTGAGATGTCCACTCTTGCCGGGTGGCACAGCTGAACTTGAGCGTATAGGAATTCCTGTGAATAACTCCTTTGAGATTGCCGGTGCGGTGGATCAAGCCCGGAGGGCGAAAGAGAGTAGCCCAGCGATTTATCGCTGGGTAACATGGGCACAAACACAAGCGGAGTCCCGGCCGGGACGAAAGAACGCATCCGGCTGGGCACAGGCTTTCTTTCGCCCCTGTGGGGCTTGGTCTGGTTTCGGCGTTGGGTACCCACCGTTGAAACGGTGGGCTATTTCCGGTCGTCCCTTCGGGACTCTCCTGAGTTCCCCGACGCAGCCGGGATGAGTCCTCAGAATGAAGGGCTAAGACAATCGAAGCGGCAATCTCCCAACCACTCGCCGGGTCGCTTAGCGGGCTTGACGGGCTTATCGTGGCCGGGGCGGTCCTGCTGCTGTTTGTCATCTCGTATATCTTTGGACGTCGCCAGCGGGACACGGAGGATTTCTTCCTGGGTGGCCGGCGTGTGCCCCCGGTCGTCGCGTGCCTATCGTTCGTGGCAACCGAGGTCAGTGCCCTGACCATCGTCGGCATGCCGCATACGGCATTCATCGGGAATTGGCGCTGGATTCAGTTCGTGCTCGGCCTGGCGGTCGCTCGTCTGATCGTCGCCTTTCTCTTCATCCCGGCGTTCTACAAGTACCAGTGCACGAGCATCTACGAGTTCCTGGGCCATCGCTTCGGGCCGGCGACGCAATACGCCGGCTCGCTCTACTTCTTGGTCACGCGTCTGCTCGCTTCCGGCGTGCGGCTCTATGCGACGTGCATGGCCGTCGGCAAGATCATGGATTGGCCGCTGGCGGCGACGATTGCTCTGTTCACGGTGGTCAGCATCCTCTTCATCGCCTTCGGCGGGATCAAGGCGGTGGTTTGGGCCGGTGCATACGAGGCCCTCTTCTTTGTCGTGGCCGGTACGCTGGTGGTCGGCTATCTGATTGGGCACATCGATGGCGGCGTGGACACGGCCCTGCAAACCGCCCGCGAGGCCGGCCGGCTGAGCACGTTCTACTTCCGGCTGGACCTCCGTGACGCCAGCACGTTCTGGGCGGGGATGGCGGGCGGCTTCTTTACCGGCCTCGTCTCCTTCGGCGCGGACCAGGAAATGGTGCAGCGGCTCCTGACCGTCAAGACCCGCCGAAGCAGCCAAAAGACGATTGTGGCGACCATCGTCACCGTCCTGCCCGTCTACTGGCTGTACCTGGCCATCGGGACGCTTCTCTATGTCTTTTACTCGCAGAACCCCGCTCTCTCGTTGCCGCCGGAGACGAAAGAGATCTTCCCCCATTTCTGCCGGACGGTCCTGCCCGCCGGCCTCAAAGGCCTTGTCCTCGGCGCGATTGTCATGGCGAGCATCGATTCGCCGCTGAGCTCACTGACAGCGTCCTTCGTCAGCGACCTCTACCGCCCGCTGATCCGGAAGAACGCCACCGAGCGGCACTATCTGCTGGTATCCCGCGCCGGCGTCATTGCCTTTGGTCTCCTGCTGGCCGGCATCGCCGCGATCTGCGCCCCCGTGGAGAATATCCTCTGGTTCGCCTTCCAGATTCTCGCCCTGACCGGCGGTCCGATGCTGGGCGTCTTCCTCCTGGGCCTGCTTACGCGGCACAGGGCGAACCGCGCGAACATCCCGGCCATGCTGATCAGCAGCGCGCTCTGCACCGTATTGCTGGTGCTGATCCAATACCAGAGGCTGGACCTCGGCTGGACTTGGCTGATCGTCATCGGCACGGCGATGACCATGACTCTCAGCTACGTCTTTGGCTTGGGCGGGAGGAAGCTCGGCCGCCGCAGACTACACGAAAGCAACTGCGCGAGCCATTGACCGTCCTTGACCGCCGACCCTCGGGGAATTCTCCTTTCTTTCAACCACGGCGAACGACTCGAAGACCCGCGTCGCAATTTCCGGGTGCAGCTTCTCCCGGCGCAGGGTCGCGCGACTGGATTCAGCGTGCCGGTTCCGGCTGCGCAATCGGGCGGTGCCTGGGAATCTCGGCTTTGAAGTCACCCAGGCTCACCCACTGGGTGCGCTGGTCGAGGTCCACCTCGGCGACCGCCACGGTGCCCCATTCTTTCGCCAGGGCGAGGGTCTCGCCCGTGTGGTCGAAGACCGCCGAGAGCATCCAGTTCCGCGAGATGTCCTCGTAGGTGCTGCTGACGACATAGACGTGGTTCTCGCACGCGCGGGCGCGGGCCAGCAGCGGATTGCAGCCCCAGACCGGCCAGGCGATCACTTCCGCCCCGCGATTGGCCAGTTCCCGCGCGACTTCCGGGAAGAAACCGTCGTAGCAGATCATCATGCCCACCTTGCCGAACCGGGTGTCGAAGACCGGGTAGTCGCTTCCCGGCGCGACGCCCGCGTCGATCTCGCTGCGCGGCAGACAGACCTTGCGATACTTGCCGATGAGCTTGCCGTCCGGGTCGAGCAGCACGGCGGCGTTGTAGATCAAGGGACCCGCCCGTTCGTTGAGACTGACCACGAGGTGCAGGTGGTGCTTTTTCGCCAACTGGCCAAAGTACTCGGTGGTAGGGCCGGGGATGGGTTCGGCGATCTCGGGGATCGATTGGCCGAGTCCGACGCTGGTAACCATCTCGCCCAAGACGACGAGGTCGGCCTTCTGGCGGGCGGCCTCGACGATCAGCGGCTCATACATGCGGCAATTGTCCATGGGTGTCTTGCCGCCCTTGGGCCGGAAATGCACTGCGGCCAGCCGGACCTTCCGGGACGCAGGCGGCGTCGATTCCGTGAACGTTACGTTGGCCCAGCGGACCTCGCTGTTTACCGTCCACTGCAAGTGCAATTCGATGAGCGCCCGCGTCGCTTTGCTCGGGGCATGGTAGATGTCCGAGAGTTCGGTCCAACCATCGGCGTTCGTTCCCTTCGGCGTGGGAAATTCCGTCTCCGCCATTGCCGTAGCCCCGCGCAGATAGCTCGTGACCGGCTGCTCATCGCGCCGCACCGACTGGCCCCGGTCGTCCTGCCAGTGAATCTTGGCCACAATGCTCCGCCTCGGCACAGAGACTCCGCGGGCCTTGTAGAGCGAGTCAAAACGGTAGTACTTGCCGCCCTGGATCGGGAAGGTCTTGCGCCAGGAGCCATCGAGTCCCTCCCGTTGGTCGGCGCGAATGATGAAGCAACCCACGCCGCCGGGCCCGCTCTTGGCTTCGAAGGCGAACTGCGGCCGGATTTCATCGCGCGGTGCGGCGGTTGTCCAGCCTTCCGGGGCCCCACTGTTGCTGGCTGAGACACCGAGGGAGGCAAATAGTGCAGTGAGCACCGAAACCGATACCATCCGATTCATAGAATGTTCCTTTCTGTTCTTTGACCCAGACCTTAAGCGGGCGGTTTGTAGTGACGCCGTAAGGCGTTGTCTTTATGCTCTCACGAGCACACTACCAACGAACGCCGCAGAGTCAATCCCACTTCGCGTGCTCTAAAACCTGGATTGCCTGCTCGGTTCCGATGCCGGCCAGACGCAGGTAACGTCGACTGCCGACGGAAACGACCACGCCGGATTCGTTCTTTTCGAAGGACAGTTGCCTGCCGAAGGGGCGCATTATTGTCAGACGTGCCGGCGGGACAGGCAGCGTCAGGCTCAGTTCGCCCTGATGGGCCCAAAGAACCACGTAGGTGTCATCGAGCTGTGAAGCACGTTGGAAGAGGAACGCCCTCACGCGCCCGCCGGCGACGGCCGGGACCGCGCGGATCGGCACCAACTCGTACTCGCCGCGCTCGTTCAGGAACAGGTGGTGCTCCTGGTCCTGGAAGGTCCCTTTGCTCCAGGCGTCGATCCACCGGGGCAGAAAGACCGCGTTCCAGACTTTGACGTACTGGTACTGTCTCGGGTCGAGCGTCTTGAGCATCGCCCGGTGGGCCTCTGTGAGCTTGCCGCTGAGGCGGGCGTCTTCCCAAATCCTGATGGTGTCGAAGCAGTCCTCGGCACGAGGATGAGCGGCCGCATCCGCCAGTGTCACGCGGACGGAGAAGGGGCAATCCCAGGCAGCGCCGCGACTAAGGACGTATTCGAACGCATCCGGCCCCATATCGGGATGGAAGCGTGCAATCCAGCCGAACTCGATGCGCGTGAAGTCCAAGGCTCGGATCGGCGCCGTGCGGCAGGAAATCTCCCGGCAGAAGCTCTTGACGTGCTCATTGACAAGGTCATAGGCGCAGCCCCGGCTCATGATGTGCCAACTGAAGTGGCCGCTCATCGCTGCCTCGCAGACGGGCGGGGCGGGCTGGAGGAGCCGGTAGACGCGGTACTGGGCGTTGGCCACGTGGTACCAGAAGGGGTCGTGGACGTCCTCGGCTCCGTCGAAGTACAGCATGTCATAAGGGCCGGTGGCATTGATGATCTCGGCGAGCCGCCGGGCGGCTTCATCCTGGATGTCGGTATTCTGATCGAACCGGATGAACTTTACCCAGTCGTCCACATCCAAGAGCCCGGCGGGTTCCCCGGCGGAATGAGCGGACGCTGCGGTCTTGAGGTGGCCCCGCTCGCAGCCGATGAATTGGTAGGGCGGCTTGGTCGTGTAGTCGCGGTAGGCGATCAACTCTCTGCCGATCCTCAGAATCCGCCGGTCCTTGTCGCGCGTGCAGCCGGCCGGGTTCTCGTAGACCATGAGCGTACCCGTCTTCTCGTCCACGGGGGCGGACAAGAGGAATGAGCGGACCCGGCGCAGACGCTCGTCCGGCACCGGCGTGACATAGGCATCGGTGCGGTCCGCCTTGGAGTAGTGGATGTGCATGCCAACCGCCAACCCGGCGCTACGGATGCGATCCGCCACCGTCTTCAGATCGTCGATGCCGTTTGGAAACTGTTTATGGAAACGAAAGTGCCCCGCGCCCTCGGTAAAGCCGGTATACGAGAAGAGAATCATGCGAAATCCCGCGCGCTTGGCCAACGCGATGTACTGACCCACATTGCCGGGTGTCGGATAGCACCAGAGATAAGAATATTGCTACGCGGGCAGGCGCCGATTCTTCGCGCCGGCGGGCAGACCAAAATCGCGTTCCACGACCTCCATCGTGTCGAGGAATCGCCCCTTGGGATTCGGGCAGCCGAACAGCACGGCGGTTGCTCCCACCAGGGCCGGGTCCCGCGTGGCCATGGCCCGCATCTCCACGTACGGTGCGGACTGGCTCATCGCGGCGTTCGTTTTGATATTGCCCGCGCAGAGACAGATACCGAATTGATCGTCATAGGCCACATCGATCCACGGTCCCAGAAACGGCAGTCTCTTGATACGAAGCTGCATCAGGTCGATGCGGTCGATGATGGAGTCGCCTGCCAAAGACAGCAGCGTGAACGCAAGATAGTGCGCTTCGGTGGTCACCTGGTACGTAGCTGTGATGTCAGCCCCGGCAAACCGGATCGTCAACCTGTCGCCGGTCAGTGACACCGCCGAAGCAGGCAGGCACTGACCGCCCCGATAGACAGGGACCTCGAACTCACCATAGGCTTCCTGGGACGCGACCGCCATCTGGCCGCCGCGATACACGCAGGCCATCGGCATCGGCGCCGCAGTCCAGAGATACTCAGTGCCCGACGATCTCGCTGTCAGGCTTGTCACGAGACCATCCGCGCCAATCTCCAGCCGCAGGTCCTGTGTCTGGAGAACCACCTGGGCGCTCACCGATCCCGCAAAGGCGAGCAGCACGCCGAATATCGCGCCCAGTCGACTGATGGCGCACGTAGCAAATCGTGGCGTTGTGAGATTGCTTCGTCGCTGCGCTCCTCGCAATGACATGCGAGGGCGTGGTATGTCATTGCGAGCGAAGCGAAGCAATCTCAACCCAGCGACGCGGAATGTGCGAAATAGCGCGCCGGCAAGTCTCACCTGCATACGATCGATTCTCCGATCCTGCTTTGCTGAAGGCGTCGCGTGCCCCGGGCGATCATCGTCCGTCGGTGCTGTTGACCAGGTTTCCTTCTTCATCCAGATGGACCCAGGGGCCGTTGACGCGGTAGCCGCCGATGATTCGTTTCCGGATCGCCTCTTCCCGGTCGAGGGGCTGGTCGAACTCCGGCGTCGGCTCGAAGTAGCCCGCCTTGTACAGGTACTTCGGCTCGCGCAGATACTTCCGGACCACCTCGTCATTCAGCTCGACGCCCAGCCCGGGCTTCTCCGGCACGGTGTAATGGCCGTCCTTGACGAGCGGCTTCTCGATGCCGGTCACCAAGTCCTCCCACCAGGGAAGATCCATGGCGTGGTTCTCCATACAGATGAAGTCGCGGATCGTGCAGGCGCAGTGGACGCTCGCCATCGCGCCGACGGGCGAGCCCGCGTGGTGGAACATCGTCTTGATCCCGTAACGGTAGGCATAGTCCGCGATCTTCTTGGTCTCCATGAGACCGCCGGACGTCTCCATGTCGGGGTGGATCATGCTTACGGCGTTCTCGCTGATGAACGGCTTGAATCCGCTCAGGCCGAAGAGATCTTCATAGCCCAGTGTCGGGGTTGGGGATTTCTCCGTGATCTGCCGCATCATCTCGACCGCGTTGGGGGCGCTGTAGGGGATCACGTCCTCAATGTACGCCAGCTTCCGACGGGGCTTGGTCATCGCCTCGCCCAGGCGGACGCCGGACTCCACCGTCATCCGGCCGAAGTGGTCGGCGCCCAGGGACACCTCGTACCCGATGGCGTCCCGGACCGCCTCCACGTACTCGGCCCAGTACTCGATGCCTTTCTCCGAGACGACGCCATTCTCAATCGCGCCCTCGCGATTCCGGAGGAGCCGGGGCACGAGGTCCATCTTCAGGTGCTTGAGCCTCCACTTGTCCACGCGGATTTTGGTCCGTTTGGCAAAGACCTTGGGATCATCGTTGGCATTCGTGTCGCCGTAGAGGGGAATCTTGTCGCGCACCTTTTCGCCCAGGATCTTGTACGCGGGCACGCCCAGCACTTTGCCAGCAATGTCGAACAGGGCCATATCGACGCCGCTGAAGCCGCCGCCGAACCGGCCGTGGCCGGAGTGTGGGCGGAGGCTTTCCATGATGCCTTCGATATCGAGAGGGTCTTTGCCGACAAGGTAGGGCTTGAGAATAAGGGCTTGGCCCAGATAGCCCGCATCCCGGACTTCGCCCAGACCATAGACATCCTGGTTCGTGTAGATCTTGATGATCGGGTAATCGAAGTTGGACGCCACCGTGCAGCCGCGGATGTCCGTGATCTTGAGTTTGGTGGGCCGAGAGAAAGTCCGGGCGGGATTGACCGCCAGGCCCGCCAACGCCATGCCGGTAAAGCTCGCTGATTTCTGCAAGAACTCACGTCGATTCATGGAACGTCACCTCATTTCTTGCTTGTCTTGCCCGATGATGTCTCGGATTTCGAGGAAGGGCTCGGCCACCGCACCGCCAGAATCTGGGCATGGTCTTCGTTTTCTTTATTACCACTGTAGAAACCGATCAGCGTGTTTCGGGTGAAGTAGAAGGCGTCGCCCTGTTTTGCTGGATATCGCATCTCCTTTTTCGCGGCGTCGCTCCCGGCCACCATGTCGCCCTGGCCGCGCAGGACGTAATAGATCTCCTCTTCCTTGGCGTGCCGGTGGGGGATATTCGTGCCGCCCGGGGCGAAATCCATGAGAAAGAGGCTGTTGATCCGTTGCGCCGCCGCGAGCTTGTCGCGCGTGCTCTGGGTCGTGCCCAGCAATAATTTGAACTGGGTTGTCGGTCCGTGGCTCGCCAACACTTGCAGGCGCACGTCGTCCGCGCTCGCCATCATGCGTTCCGGCGTCGGCGGCACCTTGGTCCCTTCGGGAATCGTGAAGCCCATGACCAACAGACGCAACGGCTCCTGCGACTCGTTCGCGACCCCGTGCGCAATCCCGACGGGCAGGTAGACAAAGTCGTTCGGTTTCAGCGGCACTTTCTCCTGCCCATAGAGCAGGACGCCGCTACCCGCGAGGACGGAAAAGACTTCTTCGGCCTCCGGGTAGCTGACAACTTCGCTGCGTCCGCCCGGTGCGACGGTCAGCTCCCCGAAGCGCAGGACGCCTTTGACGTTCTGGGCATTCGGGTCCACCAGGCCGAAGATCGGTTTATAGTGGGCCGTCGCGGTACTCAGGTCGATGGACTGCTCGTGAATGTCCGCCACGGACCGCCGCAGAAACGCGGGCTCCGCCGCCGCACACGCACTCGCGAGGGCGATGCTCATCAGCAGAACCACGATACCACGCTGCATCTTCATAACCTGCTCCTCTGGCGAGTAGCATGGGCAAGATGCACATGCTACGCTTACGGTTTCACCATCTTCAGGCACACCGGCATGGATATCTGACACACCTGCCCGGTGGGTGTCAGCTCGCCCGTGTCCGGATGGATGCGGAAACTGACTATGGAGTTGCCGTCCTGATTGGCGGCCAGCAGGAACGTGCCGGACGGGTCAATCGCGAAGTTGCGCGGGTTCTTGCCTTGCGTCGGTGTGTGGCCGAGTGGGCGCAGCTCGCCTGTCCTGGCGTCGATGGCGAAAACGGCAATGCTGTCGTGCCCGCGATTGGAGCCGTAGAGGAATCGGCCTGAAGGGTGCACCTGCACCTCGGCGCACGTGCTCTTTCCTGCGAAATCCTGCGGCAGCGTGCTGATCTTTTGCAGGGTCTTGAGCGCACCAGTATCGGCATCATAGGCAAACGCCGTGACCGTGGAACTGAGTTCCTCAATTACATAGGCGTGCTTGCCGTCAGGATGGAACGTGAAGTGTCGGGGACCCGATCCGGGCTCGCACTGCGCAAAGGGTGGATCGTTGGGCACGAGCTTGCCATGCTCGCGATCGAGGCGATAGATCATGATCTTGTCGATGCCCAGGTCCGGCGCAAAGGCAAAGCGATTCGCCGGATCGAGCACGATGGAATGGGCGTGCGGCCCTTTCTGCCGGGATGGATTGACGCTCGACCCTTCGTGTTGAATTACGCTGCCGGCGGGTAGCAAACGGCCGTCGTCGGCGAGGGGGAACAGGGCTACGCTGCCGCTGCCGTAGTTGGCGGCCAGGACGAAGCGGCCCTCACGGTCCGCCGTCACGTAGCAGGGGCCTTGGCCACCCGACGGCTGTTCGTTCAAGATGGTCAGCTCCTGGGTCGCCGGATTCCGCGCCAGAGCGACAATGGCCCCGGCCGGACCGCCCGACTCCCGAACGGCGTACACGCACCGCCCCTTGGGGTCGATGGCTACAAAGGAGGGATTGTTCAGGCGCGGCGCCTTGCTGATATACTTCAGCCCCCCCGTGGCAGGGTCCAGACGATAAACATAGACTCCCTCGCCGCCCCGGTTCGTGTACGTCCCGATGTACACCAGCACCTCCGCGGGCTGAGCGGCCGCAGACAGACAGCTCAGACAAATCACGGCGATCACATGACTCATAATGTCCTACCTCCTGGAATTTACGAGTTACGATTCATCATTGGAGATTCACTGGTGCGGCTGCGGGCCCGGCGCGAGCACAAATCATCAATCATCAATCATGCATTCTACTCCTTCACCAACTGGCGTTCGATCTCCTCCAGGGACCTGCCCTTGGTCTCCGGCAACTTCCGCAGGATGAACACGAAACCGGCCATGCAGATACCCGCGTAAAGCCAGAAGGTGCCTGCAGGGCCGAGGTTATCTTTCAGAAACGGGAACGTGTAGGTGAGGATAAAACACGCGATCCACAGGCTCGTCACGGCTACGGACATCGCCGCGCCGCGAATGCGGTTGGGGAAGATCTCCGAGATCACCACCCACGTCACAGGAGCCAGCGACATCGCATAGCAGCCAATGGCGGCCAAGACGAGCAGCAACATGGGCAACCCCTTGACCCCGCCATGGTAGCACAGGCCCATGATCGTGTAGATCACGGCCAATCCCGCCGAGCCGAGCACCATCAGCGGCCGGCGACCGCCTCGATCCACCACGCCCAGCGCGACGAACGTAAAGGCCAGGTTCACCGAGCCGGTCCAGGCAATGTTCTTGAGCACGTCGGAGATGTCATAGCCCGCGGCTTGGAAGATCTCCTCTGCGTAGTTGAAAATCACGTTGATCCCGCACCACTGCTGGAACACGGCCAGCACCACGCCCAGCACCAGCACGCGACGCATGCGCGGCTGTAACAACTCAGCGAACCGCACGTGCTGAATCTCTTCGCTGGCAAGCGTGGCCTGCACATCCCGCACTCCGGCCTCGGCATACGCCGCGCCGCCGATCCGTGCGAGCACATGTCGGGCCTGGTCGCTGGCCCCGTTCTTGACCAGCCAGCGCGGGCTTTCCGGCACGAAGAACATGCTGACGAAAAACAGCAGGGATGGAAGCGCTGTTAGCGCGAACATCCAGCGCCAACCCGCCTGGCCATACCACGAGGAACGGATGAACTCGTCGGTTGCTCCGGCGGGAAGATCGCGGACGAGCGCCCAATTGATGAACTGGGCCGCTAAGATGCCGATGACGATCGTGAGCTGGTTGATTGCTACCAGGCGTCCCCGCGTTTCGGCGGGTGAAATCTCGGCGATGTACATGGGTGAGAGGTTCGAGGCCAGGCCAATCGCCACGCCTCCCAGCATCCGCCACGCGACAAAGATACCGAAGCTCGGCGCCAGCGCGTTGCCGAGAGAGGTCACCACAAAGAGAGCCGCCGAGAAAATGAGCAAGCGCTTACGCCCGAATTTGTCGCTCAGGGCCCCGGCTATCATCGCCCCGACGAGACAGCCGATCAGGGCGCAACTGTTCGCCCAACCCTTCAGGGCGGCGCTGGTGAGGCCGAAGTAGCGCTCGAAGAACGGCTTGGCTCCGCCGATGACGACCCAATCGTACCCGAACAGCAGCCCCCCCATCGCCGCCGCCACGCAGACCAGCCAGATGAAGGCCATGTTGTACCGTACGCGTTCGCCGGCTCGCGGCACCGCAAAGTCTGCTTCCATTGCCGAACCCCTATCGATCTCTCTGTCCGGCACACGGCTGCGGTTGCGACACTCCCTTCGGTTGCCCGCGCCCCGAGCTGCGCAACCGCTGAACACCGCCGCATGCCCGGCAGGAGACAGCGTACCCCCATCCCCCCCAGATTTCCACAGCATTTTCGGGAAGCTGATGCCGAGTGACGAGAAAGGTGGTTTGCAGGCGGCCTCTTCTGATGATAGAATAATCGCGTTGGAAGGCGCACATTCCCGGACCTGTCCGGGTTGCTGTCCGTGGGAAGGAGGACCATCATGCACAAGAGACTGCTTTGTTCGCTCTCCTCGGTATTGATATGTGGTCTGTTTCTGACAACGCCTGTGGGTGCTGTTGTCGTCAAGATCTCCAACTTCGGCAACGCGCATCAGATCTGGTTCGAGGCCGAGGCTTACGATCAGCGCGATCCCGACACCGAGGCGTACTTCAAGGTGGTCGATCAGGCCGGCGCGTTCGGGCAGGCCGTCACTCGGACCGGCGGCGCCGGCGGCATGCTGCGCTACACCTTTGACGTCGCCCAAGCTGGCGGCAAAGGCGGTACCTGGTATTTCTGGGGACGTGTGATCGTTCCCCAGAATGAGTCGGATTTCCTGGTGGTGGAGGGAATTCCGGGTGAGCCCGTGCTTCCCGCGGCGCCCCCGTATCCCGGGACCAGCTCGGCGACCGGGTTTACCAACGCCCAGCGAATTTTCGACGAGAATCTGGGACCGCCATGGGCCTGGGGCCGGTCCGGTCACGGCGATGGGCATACCAGGAGATTGCAGGACGGCAAGAACACCATGTACATCCTCCACCGGCAGGGCACCAGCGCCAATTTCTGGGATGTCTTCATGTGGACCGACAGCGCCACCTATGTGCCCACCGACAACGATTATCGTAACGCAAAGGAAGTCCTGTCCGGCGGGGCCTCCAATCCTGAGCCGACCTCGGGGGCGACAGATGTGCCCCGGGACGCGACCCTGAACTGGGCCTCCGGCTCCTTCGCGGGCCAACATGACCTGTACCTCGGGACGGATCTGGCGGCGGTGACCGGGGCGAGCACGGCGGACGCGAGCGGCATCTACCGAGGGCGCATCGATCCCAATACGTACACCACCCCGCTGGCCTTCGGCCAAACGTACTATTGGCGCGTCGATGAGGTCAATCGGACGCCTGATAACTCGACCTTCCAAGGTGCCGTGTGGTCGTTCACCGTCGAACCGTATGCGTATCCGATTGCGAAAATCACGCCCACCGCCTCCAGCTTTCGGGCGGGAATGGGGCCGGAGAAGACCGTCGATGGCTCCGGACTTGACCGTGTCGATCAGCATGGGACTGAGCCGACCACCATGTGGCTCAGCGCCGGCACGCTGCCGAACTGGATCCAATACCAGTTCGACAAAGCCTACAAGCTGCACACAATGAAGGTCTGGAACTCGAATCAGGCGGTCGAGAGCTTCGTGGGCTTTGGCGCCAAGAGCGTCCGGATCGAGTATGCGCTGGATGGCGCGACGTGGACCGAGCTGCCCGGCGTGCCCGAATTCGCCCGGGCGACGGGGTCGCCGACGTACGCGTCCAACACCACGGTCGATTTCGGCGGCATATCGGCGCAGTATGTCAAGCTAACCATCAACAGCCCCTGGGGCCTGGCGCCTCAGACCGGCTTGAGCGAGGTCCGGTTCTTTTCGGCGCCGGTCCAGGCCCGTGCGCCGGAGCCGGCCCATAACGCTACAGGTGTGAGCATCGACGTCGCTTTGGATTGGCGCCCGGGACGGGAAGCAGCTTCTCACAACGTCTATCTCGGTACGGACAAGCAAGCGGTAACCGACAGTACCGCGACTGCCAAAACGGTCGCGGACCACAGCTACCGTCCGTCGCCGCTCCAACTGGGAACAACGTATTACTGGCGGGTGGACGAGGTCAACGATGCCGCCGCCACCCAGTCTTGGGCGGGCGAGGTCTGGAGCTTCACCACTCAGGAATATAGGGTCGTGGAGGACTTCGAAAGCTACGCGGATGCCGAAGGCCAGCGCATCTACGAAACCTGGGTCGATGGTTTCGGCTCGTCCAACAATGGCTCACAGGTCGGCTACCCCCAGGCCCCGTTTGCCGAGCAGAAGATCACGCACGGGGGCAAGCAGTCCATGCCGCTGAGCTACGGCAATACGGGGGTTCTGGTAGTCTCCGAGGCCACGCGGACCTTTGCGGCTCCGCAGGACTGGACCGCCAGCGGCATCAAGAGCCTGTCGCTCTACTTCCAGGGGGCAGCCGGCAACAGCGGCCAGTTGTACCTGAAGATCAACAACGCCAAGGTGCCGTACAGCGGCAACGCCGGCGACATCGCGAAGCCGGCTTGGATGCCCTGGAACGTCGATCTGTCCGTCGTCGTCGGCGTGAGCACCGTAACCAAGCTGACGATCGGCATCGGGGGCGCGGGCGCCAAGGGCATCGTGTACCTCGACGACATCCGGCTCTACCCCAAGTAGAGATTCAACACGACGAATCGCGCTGGGGTCCCCAATCCAGTTGCGCCGTGGTTCTACCGGACCCCCGACAGGAGTGCCACGATGGCGTCGGCCACTTCCAGGCGGATCGCATTCAGCCGGCCAAAGGAAGTGACCTTCTCCGGGTCCAACTTGGCAAAGCCGTCCTCGGGAAACCGCCGGCCGCCTTTGCCCTCATACAGCGTCCAATCGTCCGCGATGCCGTCGGCGATCGTCTTAAGCAGGTCACGGGCATTCTTCACCCGGGGCAGATCCGGGCGCGCCTGAGCCACGAGGGACTCCAGCTTGCAGAGGTATTTCAAGTCGTCGATCCCCTCACGGCAGCGCTCGTAGTCCAGGGTCGGGCGGACGACGTCCCCCTGCGTCTGCACCAGTGAGCCTTTCTCGTTCCGCAAGTTGTAGTACCACTCGACCTTGCCTTGGACGCCATAGTGGGGCATCTTCCAGAAGAAGAAGCCGAACGGCAAGCGCCCGCTGCCCGCGTTGACGAACCAAGGGATCGCCCCGGTCTTGCTTCGGAGTTCTTCGATGAAGGCCCGGTTCAGCAGGTGCCGGCCCTGATTGTGGTGGTCTGCACCATCCCAGCCGTTGTTGAAGGTCGCGACGTTCAGATAGGGAGCCATCGCCATCACTTCCAGGTAACCGTTCATGTCGCTTGTCGTCGCGATCTCGGGTAGTTCCTCCCAAACGAACAGCTCCAGCCGCCCCACCAGAGCCAGCGCGAGCGGTTCTTCTCGGAGTTCCGGTTGACCTTCTCGAACCCGGCGTTTTGCACGAAATTGAGAGGCGGGTCCGTCACCGCGAGCGACTGGGAGACATAGGCTCCTGCGGCGCGGGCCTTGAGCATGGCCATTTTCTTCTGATAGGATTCGTCGCTCAGCAGTCTATTCCTGCGTTGCTCCTCGACCGCTTTGGTCGCCTCCAGGATCCGGCTCTGCGGCCAGAGCTTCGTGGTCAACGCCGTCTTGTCCGCCTCCTTCGGGGCGCCCGGGAACGCCGGGCCAGCGCCCAAAAATATCAGAATCGCCCAGCCCACGGGGTTCTTTCCTCTCATCGGTTCACCCTTCCTCCACCACCTTCAGCCCCAACAGCACGGCCAAGTCTCTCATGCTTTCGACGTGATTGCCATAGAAGACCACGCGGTGGAGCAGGGTCATCATGTCGCCTTCCAGACTGCTGCACCAGTTCCGTGCCATGTCTCGTGCGTTCGACACCTGGGTCGTGATCTGCGTCCGACACCCGCGGTCGTGGAAGTCGGTCAGCTCGATGATCTTGCCGGCGGAGATCAGCATCGTGTCCAGATTGACCAGCTTGGCACACGTGATCTCCTGGCCCACGCGCATCTGCACCTCCAGCGATACGCCCTGGTTGCTGTCGCACTGGGTCCGGATCAGGAACGGAGCACGCTGGCCCTGGGGACCATCGAGCTTCGTCGTGGACGTGCAATGGGCGTGGATGACGGCGTTCTTGGCGGTGTCGAAGAGCGGGTCGCTGATGAAGCCGGGCACGCCGAAGGCGTAGGCGAAGAGCAGCATCGTGAGCGTCGAGTCCATGTCGCCCTCGCAGGCGCCGACCAGACCCAGATCGTTCAACTTGCTGAACGTCAGGCAGCCTTTCGCCGGCGCCCCCATGCAGTGGGAGCTGGTGATCGCCTGGGCCCGCTCCTGAATCATGAGGTTCTTGATCGCCAGATACAGGCGGGCCGAATTGATGATGTCCGTCCGCGCCGGTTCGACGATCTTCTGCGCCGGGCCGATCCAGTACTGCTGGGCCTCTGCTTCCGCCGCCTGCAGGTCCACTGCCTTGTGAGCGGCGGCGATCTGTTCCGGACGGATCGCCACCATCTCCGGACCGAGCGACCGTCTCACCTCCTCGGCGGAACACGCCGGCGTGGTTCCCCTGGGCGCTCCCACCACGAGGATCCGCGACTGGCGCATCCGCACGGGCACGCGCAGCAATGCTACCGCCCGCTCCAGCTCGCCGTAGTCGCTGGACGGCGCAAGGATGACCTTCCGGCCTGCCTTTTGCCAGCGCGGGACATACATCCAATCATGTCCGCTGAAGGGCTGCGAGAAGATGGCAGTCGGTAACCTCGTCTCCACCAGCTTCAACAGGGGCTCGCCGCTGCCGAAGCTCAGGTGCACCAGCAGCAGGGCGTCAGCATCTTTCAGCTTTCCCGCCGCCTCCGCCGCGGCGGGCACGGTGTTGCGGATCAGCTCACCGCCGACGAACCGGACGTCGCCGAGCCGGCTCTCCACACCGGCCAGGTAGTCCTTGAACTTCGTCACCTCCGCCGGGGCATCGAACGTAGGCGTGGGCCACGCTCCTCCTGTGCCGACGTAGACGACGTGGATCTTGACCGGTGGCAGCTTGGGCCAGCCCGCTTCTTCCGCGGCCGCCAGCGGCCGGACGACGAATCCGCCTGCCAACAGTGTCCCCCCGGCGACGGCGGCCGTTCCGAGAAACTCGCGCCTCGACATCTCTCCCATGATCAGATCTCCTTCTTCGGCCAGGTCGTGAGTGACCGGGGCCACAATCAGCTTGGCAGCGTACTCCCGGTCGCCCCAAATTTCCACAGTATTTTGGGCACGCACAACAGAAGGGGCCCCGCCAGCGGCAGACAAAGTCACTGCATTGGGACGAGAACACGGAGCTTTATGCGTGCGTACAGAGAAAAGAAAAAGTACGTATGTCCCGAGGGAACGCGGGACGATGATCCCGATCGTCGCGTATCTGCCCTCGGGCGAGCAGGAAAAGGAGTTACATGATGGTCAGAATCAAGACAATCGGATCGTGGACCAGAGATGATGTCAAACGGCTCAAGAAACTGTTTTCCAGTCGTCCGACCGCGGACGTTGCTGCGGTGCTGGGCCGTCCTACTACCGCCGTTAAAAAGAAGGCGTCGAGAATGGGCTTACGAAAGTCCGGCAGATACATGAAGTCGCTCGGTCGGACTTAGCGCCGCCATTCTCTCCTCGCTTGGCCGCGTCTCCTGGAACCTCTCTGACGAGGAAGAGGTCGGCTGTCCGGCAGATCGTCATCCAAGCGAGCCCAGGGTGACCCCGCGGGGAACGATGGAGCGTATGATATCGTGTGCCATTCCCGGGGGATGGGCAAGATCTCTCGTCTGCCGGGCAGCCCTGAGCGTCCAGGAGATGTTCTTTACGTGAAAGGGTTCCACCATGAGAAAGCAGATCGGAACACTGGCGTTGATCGCGTTGTTGAGCGTGGTTGAGAGCACTTGGGCGGCCGAATTCACGGAAGGATTCGAAACCTATGCGGCCGGCACCAGCGTGCACGGTCAGGGAGGATGGAAGGGTTGGGACAACGTCGCGGCCGCCGGCGCGTCGGTATCCAACCGTATAGCCCACGGCGGCAGAAACTCGGTCGAGATCCGCGGCTCCTCCGATCTCGTGCATGAGTTCGACCTCACCGGCGACAAGTGGGTGCTCACCGCCTACCAGTACATCCCCGCAGGGGCCGGAGGCGCCACGTATTTCATCCTACTGAACACCTACAGAGACCGAGGCCCCTATGACTGGTCGGTGCAGACGGAATACGACCTGACGGCTGGAACCATCACGCCTGGGACCGGCGCTACCGGCAGCAAAGCCAAGATCGTGTACGACCAGTGGGTAGAGATCCGGTTCGTTATCGATCTGACCGCGAACACTTTCGAGGAATCGTATAACGGCATACGGATCGCTGCCGGCCCGTGGGACAACAATGCACAGGGGACGTTGCAGGCCATCGACCTGTTCGGCAACGGCGCATCGTCGATCCTTTACGACGATCTCAAGATCGACCGCGTCAACACGACCGGCGGTAGTTCCTGTTTGCCCCGTCCGGCCTACGACAGCGGCTGGATCACCACGCCCTTCGGCTCACCCAGCCAGCTCTATACCAAGACCCTGACTCACGGTCTCGGCGGGAATGCCGACGACTACGTGGTGGACCTGAAGAGAAGGATCTCGGGAATTGCCGGACCCAATTTGAGCAACCAGGGCCTCGGGACCACGTTCAACTATAGCTTCCTCACGAACCGCAGTGTGAACGTCTCGGCCCCGTATAGTGCGGTCGATCTGGTCACGAGCGTTCGCCTTCGCATCTGGGTCTACGACTGTACCGCGGACTCCGGCACGGATGCCATCCCCAGATGACCCACCGGATGCTCAGGCTCAAGAGGTCGACGTCATCCATTTCCATACCAAGCCCCCAAAAGGCGATGCCTGCCGTTTCGGGGGCCTCCCCTCGACGGCCCACTCGGGCGTCGATTCCGTCACCCTGGACTCCGTTCCGGGGCCAACCCTCAATTCGCGGTCTCGCACAGCGTGACCGCATTCCAGTCTTCCGCAAAACGGCCTACCGCCGTGTGCAGCCGGCTCTTGACCGTGCCCAGCGGAATCCCTATGATCCTGGCGATCTCCCCATACGAGAATTTCTGAAAGTACGCCAGGAGCAGGATTTCGCGCAGCTTGGCCGGCATCCGCGCGACGACCCGCTTGACTTCCGCCGCCGTCTCGTCCCGGATCAGGTCGTCATAAGGCATGTGGTCATCATGATCCAGCGTGTTCAGCACGTCCTCGATGGAATGGTCTTCGCTGTCGAACAGGCCCCCCAGGTTGATGGAGTCCACGCGCTGCCGGCGCCGCAGGGCGTCCTTCGCCTTGTTGGCCGCGATCGTGAACAGCCAGGGACGCAATGGCTTGGACAGGTCGAAGGTGTCGCGGCTGACGTACAGTTGCAGGAAGGTCTCCTGGAACACGTCATCCACGAGGTCCTGCTGATTCAGAAACCTCCGGAGGAACGCATACAGGCCGTCCTTGTACTGGTTGACGATCTCCTGGAACGCTCTTTCGTCGCCGGCCGCATAACGTTCTAACAGTTGCACGTCGTCCATGTGATCCCCTTTCAACCAACCGTAGACTATTAGGCACCACAGTATCCGCGGCGCGCTTTTGCGAAATCGGGCGGTCGCTGGTTCTTCCATCCGGTCCTATGCTCGTTTTCCTATCGGGGAATCCCCGATACGTGACTCCAAACAGGTCCCGGACCCCACCCGCCGGCTCGTTCCCAACCACTTGCACCGCCTGAACTCCACGTCAAACGAACGAACCGGTATGGATTGACGCAGGACGCCAAAGTGGGTATGGAATAGTCGCGACGGTGGACTCAGACCACCGGTCCGTCCAACGACTCAGTAGCATGGGCGTCTCGCCCATGGATTCAGAACCACGGGCATGATGCCCGTGCCACTGCAGGAGTCTTCGCATGAAGCTGCACGGGATCGATGTCGCCATTGTCGTCGGATACCTGCTGACCGTCAGCCTGATCGGGGTCTGGTTCAGCCGGCGGGCGTCGAAAAACCTCAACTCCTACCTGCTCGGCGGCAAAGTGCTGCCCTGGTATCTCCTGGGCCTGTCCAATGCCTCCGGCATGTTCGACATCTCCGGCACGATGTGGCTCGTGACGATCATGTTCGTCTACGGCCTCAAGAGTGTCTGGCTGCCCTGGCTGTGGCCGACGTTCAACCAGATCTTCCTGATGATCTTTCTCTCGGCGTGGCTGCGGCGGTCGAACGTCACCACCGGCGCCCAGTGGATCGGCACCCGCTTTGGCCGGGGGCTCGGCGCCCAGTTGTCCCACACGATCGTCGTGATCTTTGCCATCATCAGTTGCCTGGGCTTTATGGCCTACGGGTTCGTCGGTCTGGGAAAATTCATCCAGATCTTCATCCCGTGGGAGGCGGTCTCGCCCTACGTGCCGTTCCACGTGCCGGATCAGTATGTGCCACACATGTACGGCATCGCGTTTACGGCCGTGGCTATCTTCTACACGATTCTGGGCGGTATGAGCAGCATCGTGCTGGCGGACCTCGTACAATACTCGATCATGACGGTTGCGGCGGTCGTCATCGGCGGGATCGCCATGCATGAGTTGTCCACTCAGCAATTGACTGTGCCACAGGGCTGGCACAACCCCTTCTTCGGCTGGCAACTGGGCCTGGACTGGACCGGCATCATCAAGGAGGTCAATGACAAGATCACCAGCGACCAGTTCTCGTGGTTCACCATCATCATGATGCTGATGCTGTTCAAGGGAATCGGCGCCAGCGCCGCCGGACCCGCGCCCAACTACGACATGCAGAAAATCCTCGCGACCCGCAGCCCGCGCGAGGCGGCACTGATGAGCGGCTTCGTCTCCGTGGTGCTGTTTCCCGTCCGGTATCTGATGGTGGTCGGCTTCGCCGTGTTGGGCCTCCTCTACTTCAGCAGGCTGAATCTGATGGTGGCGACCCAGACCGGTCCCAAGATTGATTTCGAGCAGATCCTGCCGTCGGCCATCCATGAATTCGTGCCGGTGGGGCTGCTGGGCTGTCTGCTCGCGGGACTGCTGGCGGCTTTTCTCGGCACCTTCGCGGGCACGCTGAACGCCGCCCAGGCGTACATCGTCAACGACTTGTACCTCAAGTACATTCGACCAAACGCGAGCAATCGTCAGACCGCTGTGGTCAGCTACAGCGTCGGCATCGTCATCGTGATCGTGTCCGTCGTGCTCGGCGTCTTCGCGGAGGACGTCAACAGTCTGCTCCAGTGGATCGTCGGAGGTCTCTACGGCGGGTACGTGGCCTCCAATCTGCTCAAATGGTACTGGTGGCGGTTCAACGGGCACGGCTACTTCTGGGGCATGCTCGCGGGTCTGGTCCCGGCCCTTGTCTTCCCGCTGGTCTTCCAGGAGACTCTCGCCCTGTACTATTTCCCGGTATTATTCGCGTTGTCGCTGGCCGGCTGCATCATCGGGACCTATGCCAGCGAACCGACGGATGAGAAAACCCTGATCTCATTCTATCGCAACGTCCGGCCGTGGGGTTTCTGGGGACCGATTCATAAGAAGGTCGTCGTCCTCGATCCCAGCTTCCAGGTAAACGGCAACTTTCGCCGGGACATGTTCAACGTCGTGGTGGGCACGACCTGGCAGACCGCGCTGGTGCTGCTGCCCATGTACGTCGTGCTGCTGAACTGGCGGGCGGCGGCGGTGGTGGTTGGCATCATCGTGCTGACCTCCTGGATTCTCAAGAAGAGTTGGTACGATCTGCTGGACAAAGAAGCCGTCGCCGGGCCGGTGAAACCGGAAGTCGGCGGCGGGAAGTTGGGTGCGGCTACTGATTGATCCCGGGCTCGGCGCCAGCAATATCGTTTTGGCCTACACCCGGGGAATTGGTGGGCACAGCCCACCCTACGAGGAGAGATTCTATGGTTTCTGATCGCTTTCGGATGACTCGTTTCCTGGCCGGCTGCGCGGTGCTGGTGGCGATGTGTCTCTCGTGCAAGTCCCAGGGGGCGGACAAGCAGGGATTCGAGAACTTCGTACGGCGCGATGGGGACGTGCTCAAAGATGGGGACCGTGAGTTCCGCTTTCTCTCCTTCAACATCCCCAACCTGCACTACGTCGAAGACGACATGCGCTTCGAGCAGAGCATGCCGTTCCGGCTGCCGGATGCGTTCGAGATCGACGATGCATTGGGAGCCATCGAGCAGATGGGTGGGCAGGTCGTCCGCACTTATACACTCGCGGTGAAGAAAGCCGACGATCCGCCGAACCTGCCGCGCTACATCCTCGGACCGGGACAATTCAATGAGGAGGCCTTCAAGACTCTCGATCAGGTGATCGCGGCGGCCCATCGGCATCGCGTCCGGCTCATCATTCCCTTCGTGGACCAGTGGAGTTGGTGGGGCGGCACGGCCGAGCTGGCGGCTTTCCGGGGCAAGAAGCCCGAAGAGGTCTGGACCGACCCGCAGGTGATCCAGGACTTCAAGGATATCATCACGTTCGTTGTCAATCGCGTGAACACCGTAACGGGCATTCGCTATCGCGACGACAAGGCGATTCTTGCCTGGGAGACCGGCAACGAGCTGCACAGTCCGCCCGCGTGGACCAAACAGATCGTCGCTCAGATCCAGAGTCTGGACTCGCAGCACCTGGTCCTCGATGGCACCCATCGCGAGGTGCTGCTTCCCTCCTCACTGGAGGACTCGAACATCGATCTCGTTCAGACCCACCACTACGAGAAAGACCCGCGGGCAATGATCGGCCACATCCTCGAGAGTGCGAAGATGGCCAAGGGTAAGAAGCCCTACTTCGTCGGCGAGTTCGGCTTCCTCGGCACGGAGGCCCTCTGTGCGGTCATGGACACGGTCCAGAACCAGAAACTCACGGGAGCGCTGCTCTGGAGCCTGCGCTATCGCAGCCGCGAGGGAGGATTCTACTGGCACCACGAACCCGCCGGCGGCGACTGGTTCAAAGCGTATCACTGGCCTGGTTTCCCCAGCGGGGAGAAATACGATGAGCACCGCCTGATGCAATTCGTACGGGAGCGGGCTTTCGCGATTCGCGGCCTGACCCCGCCGCCCCTGCTGAAACCCAAGCCGCCTCGGCTGCTCACCATCACCGAGGGTGGCCAGATGACTTGGCAAGGCTCCGTGGGAGCGGTCTCCTATGACGTCCAGCGGTCCGAGAGGGCCCGCGGCCCCTGGACTCTGGTCGGTGCCGGCCTATCCGATGCCCACGTGCAATACCGGCCTCTGTTCACGGACGAATCGCTCCAGCCGGGCAAGACATACCATTATCGCGTGGTGGCTCGCAACTCGGCCGGTATTTCAAAGCCCTCGAATGTGGTTGGTCCCATCCGTGTGATGCACCGCACGCTGGTCGATGAACTCTGGAACGACGCGCGGATATTCCTGAAGGAGGGCAATCTTCAGTTTGTCGACAACCAGGCCCGCAAGTTCAAGGAGGACTGTCATCGACTCGCCGGCCAAGCCAAAAGCGCCATCGTCTATCGTGCCCCCGGTGGCATTCAGGCGGTCCGGATACTGCTGTTCAGCCAATCCGACCAGCCGGCGATTCGTGTCCTCTTCTCGCCAGATGGTCGCAAGTTCGTACCCGCAGAGTCGAAGGTCACGGGGACCGCGACCCACGGCGGAGACGCCTATGGATTCTGGAAGGCTCAGGTCTGTAGTGCGGCGCAAGAGCTGCGTAACGACGGTACTCCCCACGGCGACTACGTGAGAATCGAATTCCTGGCGGAAGCGCAGCTTTCAAGGGTCGAGATCGATCATGATCGTGTCCAGTGATGAGGAATTTTCCGCCTGTGCCCGGCAGGAGTTGCTCGAAGACATCCTGCCCTTCTGGCACCGGTACGCAGTGGACGAGCGGCGGGGCGGCTTCATCGGGCAGATGTCCAACGACCTGCGCGTGGATGAGGACGCTCCCAAGGGACTGATCCTCAACGCCCGGATCCTGTGGACGTTTTCCGCTGCGTATGCCTACACGCAAGACAAAAGGGATCGCACTCTGGCGCGGCGGGCCTACGCGTATCTGATGGATCGTTTCCTCGACAAAGAGCAGGGTGGCTACTTCTGGGAACTCGATCCGAACGGGGCCGTGCGCGACGATAAGAAGAAGGTCTACGGCGAGGCGTTCTGCCTTTACGCGCTGGCCGAGTACTACCGCGTGTTCGGCGAGGCGCAGGCCCTCGAACAGGCGGCGCGGCTCTTCGACCTCATCGAGGCCCACGCCCACGACGACCGCTACGGCGGCTACTTCGAAGTCATGTCGCGCGACTGGCAGCCCTGCGCGGACATGCGGCTCAGCGACAAGGATATGAACGAGAAGAAGTCGATGAACAATCACCTCCATGTCCTGGAGGGATACACGAATCTGTTGCGGGTTCTTACGTGGCGAGGGCGTCTCGCCCTTGTTTCCGAAAAGAAAGAGCAAGGGCAAGATGCCCTCGCCACGAGTCTGCGCGACCTGATTGGCGTCTTCCGGCGGCACATCCTCAATACCGAGCAAACCCACCTGCAGCACTTCTTCGACGACACCTGGACCCCGAAGTCCGATAGTTACACTTTCGGCCACGACATCGAAGGCAGTTGGCTCTTGTGTGAGGCCGCCGAGGTACTGGGCGACCCTCGCCTGATGACGGAGGTGCAGAGCGTGGCGCTCCGGATCGCGAGAGCTGTGCTGGCGGAAGGTCTGGACGCCGATGGCGGGTTATTCTACGAAGGTCGGGACGGGCGGATCATCAATCCCAACAAGGAATGGTGGCCCCAGGCGGAGGCGGTGGTGGGGTTCTACAATGCCTGGCAGCTCACCGGGGACGAGGCCTTTCGGGAGGCCGCCGTGCGCTGCTGGCAGTTCATCCAGGATCGCGTGGTGGATCACGAGTATGGCGAGTGGTTCTGGTGCATCCGGCCCGATGGGACGCCCGACCCCTCCCAACCCAAGGTCTCGCCCTGGAAATGTCCATACCACAACGGCCGCTGCTGCCTGCAGATCATCCACCGAACCGTTGGCCGCCTGTGGTGATTATGTGTAGGGTGGGGCTTGCCCCACCCTACTTGTCTTCGGAGAATCGAGCATGACACACGAGCAATTCGATGACCGCGTGCAGAAGTTGCTGGCGGAATATGAAGCCCTTATCAACCGCCCCAATCGGATCGCCGAGGGCGGCAATGGCGTGTTTGACCGGTACAAATACCCGGTGCTGACGGCCGCGCATACGCCGGTCTTCTGGCGGTATGACTTGGACTACCAGACCAATCCGCACCTGATGGAACGGCTGGGTATCAACAGCACCTTCAATCCCGGGGCTATCGAGCTCGACGGCAACATCTATCTGGCGGTACGTGTCGAGGGCACGGACCGCAAGAGCTTCTTCGCCATCGCCGAAAGCCCGACCGGTGTCGACCGGTTCCGCTTCTGGGATTACCCGATGGTCCTGCCCGAGACGGACGACCCCGACATCAACGTGTATGACATGCGTCTCGTCCGGCACCAGGATGGCTGGATCTATGGCCTGTTCTGCACGGAGCGCAAAGACCCGAACGCCCCGCGCGGTGACCTGTCTTCCGCCGTCGCCCAGTGTGGCCTCGCCCGCACGAAGGACCTTAAGACCTGGGAGCGGCTCGACGATCTCAAGACCCGCTCGCCGCAGCAGCGCAACGTCGTTCTGCACCCGGAATTCGTCAACGGTAAGTATGCCTTCTACACCCGCCCGCAGGATGGCTTCATCGACGCCGGCTCCGGCGGCGGCATCGGCTGGGCCCTGGCGGATAATATCGAACACGCCGAGATCGGGCCCGAGAAAATCGTCCACGATCGCAAGTACCATACGATCATGGAAGTCAAAAACGGCCTGGGCCCCGCCCCGATCAGGACCGCGGAAGGCTGGCTCCAGCTCGCGCACGGCGTCCGCAACACAGCCGCGGGCCTGCGCTATGTCCTCTACGCCTTCATGACGGCTCTCGACGACCCCAGCCGGCTCCTTCACGAGCCCGGCGGCTACCTGCTGGCCCCGCGCGACGAGGAACGGGTGGGCGACGTGTCGAACGTCACCTTCTCCAACGGCTGGGTCGCCCGCGGCAATGGGCAGGTCTTTATCTATTATGCTTCCAGCGACACACGTTGTCACGTGGCCACGACCACGGTGGAGAAGCTGATCGACTACTGCAAAAACACGCCGAGCGATCCGCTGCACTCCGCCGCCTGTGTGCAGCAACGCATCGATCTGATCCAGCGGAATCTGCAAGTCATGCCGAACGCGGCACAGGACCGGTGACGCTGCCACCCATTGATCACCGAATGGCACGTAGTTGTAGGATGGGCTTCAGCCCATGCTGGTCTTGTGGACCGACGCGGAAAGAAACCGCATGGGCTGAAGCCCATCCTACATGCTTTGCCTCAGGATGATAGAGTCTGTAACGGGCACGGATTTCTCCGAATCCGTATAAGTCGGGTGCCATGGTTACGCTTGCGTAGCCATGTTCCATTTGATGCGCCGGACATGCCTACGCAAGCGTAGGCATGGCACCCCGCATCCGTCGACGGTCTAAACAACAACGGGGCCCGCACCGAGTTGGTACAGGCCCCGTGAGAGTGACTACCGTTTCGATCGCTTGGCAACGCGATCAGCGGTCGCCCGCCAGATAGCGGATTTCACCTTCCGACAGCGGTCTGCCGTAGATGCGGAAGTCATCCAGCGCGCCCCGGTACAGAGCGTCCGGCCACTGGGACTTGCCCAGCCAGTTCTGGGTCGTGGTGCCCATGTCCTTCGGCAACAACGTCGTCGCGCCGCTGGCGACCAGCGTACCGTCCTGATAGAGCCGGATCGTCTTCGTCGCGGCTTCGATGGTTACTGCGACATGGTGCCAGCCGCTCGGCAGCGTGGCGGGAGAGTTCACGATCTGCTCACCCACGGCGGCGGTCCGAATCGCAAACCGGATCGGACCACTGACGTTGACGCGCGGACACAGGAACATGTAGACGCCCGTGCCGGAGCCGAAGTCGAAGATCCGCTGCCAGGCGCCGCCCTGGTTGGAGAAGTTCGCCCAAGTGGCGACGGTGATATCCGACAGAGATCCGAGCAAAGAGCCGATCGGCAGTTCCGCGTAGTCGTCGGTCCCGTCAAAGGACAGCGCCTTGCCCATGCCGGCGAAGCTGTCCACATACGTCGGTCCGTTGAGGATCTTGCCGTTGAGGCTGTGGCCCGAGGTGTCGTCCACATTGCCTTCCATCGCATAGAGGGCGGCCAAAGCTCCCGTGCCGGGATCCGCCGGTCTTGCCGGTTCTGCGGCTGCTCGATACAGCCGGAGATCATCGAGAGATGCGGTGCCCGTACCCTGGCTGTCCACGCCGATCTTAAGGCTCAGGACATTTTTCAGGTCGACGCCCAGGGAGGCGAGGTCGATGTTCCACTGCTGAAGCACCTGGTTCGTCAAGTCCGCCGCACCGGTGTAGGACACCTTCTTCCCATTGATGTCGACATAGAGCTTCCCTGCCGCGTTGCCCATAGCGCCCCGGAAAGTCACTACCAGGAACTTGGCGCCGCCGACGGTCCAGTCCTGCACGGGCGTAAACGCACGCTCGGTCCCGTAGGTCACCGCGCGGTCGGCCGTGTTCTTGAAGGTGTAAACCCGGAGGTACTGCTGAGTCGAGAAGCTCCAGACGTCGCCGGGCCAGGCCACCGCATTGACCTCCGTGATCTTCCAGTAGTAGGTCTGCGCCAGCTCAACCGTCGGCGTGTAGGTGGGCTGAGCCACTTTGGCGGCAAGAGCCGTCGAACCGGCCACCGCCTGTTGATCGGTGCCCAGGTACACCTCATGGGAAGCCGCCCCGCGCCCGGCCCGCCAGCTCAGCGTTACCTGCGGATACAGGTTCGCAGTTCCCGGCGTCGGACTCGGGTAGCGCGCCATGACCGGAACGTAAGAGAAGCGAACTTCGCTCAAACCGTACTGCGGCAATAGGCCGCCCCAGTTGCTGGTGATCGTCAGCTTCACGAACTTGGCCGCGACGCCGCCGAAATTGACCTTGGTGTCCGCCGCATAAGTCGGCTCGCCCGGGGCATCAGCAAATTCGTACGCGCCCAGTTTGGTCCAGGCGGTGCCGTCAACCGAGTACTCGACGGTGACGTTCTTGGCCCCGTAGCCGACCACGGCCTCCAGCATCTGGTTCGAGTTCCAGACCAGCATCTGGTCGAGCGAGTAGACTTTGTCGAAGGCGTATTGAATCCAAGTCGGTTGTGCGCCGCCCTTGGCGCTGAGCCACATGTCGATCTCTTTGATCGAGTGCTGGTCATTGGCGTTCAAGCCGGAGCCGTCGATGGTCTTGCCCGGTCCCATGTCTGCACTGTTGGAACTCGAAGCCGTGGGCGTGATGCTGTTCTTGCCGATGGGGTAGGAGTAAGGCTCGATGGTGAATGACCACACGTTTCCTTTGTAGACCGTGTAGTCAGGGGCCGGCCCGACCTCATCGACACGCCAAAAGTAGGTCTTGCCGAACTCGAGGCGACCGATATTGTACGTGGTCCCGGCCTGACCGGGGCTGACCAGTACGCCCAGCGGCTTGGCGGTCGTGGCATTGGCCACATCGTCGCGGACGGCGCCGAAGTACACATCATGCGTCTTGGCGAGCTGTCCTGCCGTCCAACTGAGGGCCTGATCGCGCAGCAGGTCGGTCGCCTTGTCGGCCGGCGCCGGGGTGTTGGCCACGCCGTAGCCGAGGCCACCCTGCATAGCATTGGCGACTTCGTCCTGTGTAAGCGCCCGGTCGTAGAGGCGGAGTTCATCGACGTCACCCTTATAGTACGCGTCCGCGGCATACTGGGACTTGGCGATCCAGTTCTGGGTTGTGACGCCCATGTTTTTGGGCAGCAGGGTCGTTGTGGCGCTGCGAACCATGGCGCCGTCCACGTACATCTTCATCGTCATGGTCGCGCTGTCAATGGCGACGGCCAGATGATGCCAGCCGGTCCCCAAAGTCGCCGGCGCGTTCACGATCTGCTCGCCGACCGTGGCGGTCCGCATGGCGAATCGCGGCGAGGCCGTCCCGCCCCGGTTCGCCGAGAGGAATGCATAAACGCTCGTTCCGGAGCCGAAGTCGAGGATGCGCTGCCAGTCCCCGCCGCTGCCGGCCCAGTTGACCCACACCGCGAAGGTCGTACTCTCGAGGGTGTTGATCAGGTCCCCGATCGGCAGTTGCACGTAGTCGCTGGCGGTACCGGCGGCGCCGCCGTCGAACTGGAGGCCGCCGTCAAGCTTGCCGGGCACCCATTTCGGGCCCAGGCCTTTGCCGTCCGGGTCGGCAGGCAGCAGCGTGCCGTTCCTGCCGCCGACCGAATCGATGGTTGTCGTGCCGGATGTCTCATTGAATTTCCACCAACCTACGGGTCCCGGACTGGCCGTACTGGCCAGGGCCGGGCCCAACAGCAACAAAGCGGTTGTCAGGCAGATCAGTTTCTTGCACATGATGTCCTCCTTCTTCAGTCAGAATCTTGCTCTATTTCGCAGGGGCTATCGGTCGCCCGCCAGGTAACGAATCTCGGACGCGGACAGCGCCCGGTTGTAGATGCGGAACTCATCCAGCGAGCCGGTGAAGTACGCGTCGGCCGCGTACTGCGACTTGCCCAGCCAGTTCTGGGTCGTGTTGCCCATGTCCTTGGGCAGGATCGTCGTGGCCGCCGAGCCGACCTGAACGCCATCGAGGTACAGTGTCAGGCGCATGGCTTTGCTGTCGATGACGACCGCCACGTGATGCCAGCCCGAGGGTAACATCGTGGGGGCGTTGACGATCCGCTCGGTCACGGTCGGCGTGCGGATGGCAAACCGCATGGCGCCGGTCGTGCCCTGGCGCGGACACAGGAACATATAAGCCGTCGTGTTGGAACCGAAGTCAAAGATCCGCTGCCAGGCGCCGCCGGTATTGGCAAAGTACACGTTGGTGGCCACGGTCGTATCGGTCAGCGTGGCGATCAGTGGACCAATGGGGAGCGTCACATAGGCGTTGGTCCCATTGAAGATCATCGCCTTGCCCGAAGGCCCGTCCTCGTAGCCGATATTGCCGCTGATGGTGCCGTGATAGTTCTTGCCGGAGCTGTCCTGGGCGTTGCCTTCCATCTGGTAGTAGGCCATCAGGTTGCCCGCGCCGGGATCGAGCGGACCGACGAGCGCCGGAGCGGTGCGGTACAGCAGCAGGTCATCGATATGAAGGATGCCTTTGCTGCCGGCGGAGCCATCGCCGATGCCGATGGTGAGCGTCTTGACGCTCTTGAGATTGGCGCCGGCAGCGGCCAGGTCGATGTTCCATTGCTTCCACAGGGGCAAGGCCGTGACCGGGGCGCCCCCGTTGCACAGCACCTTCTTATCGTTGATCTTCACATACAGCGATGCTGGGCTATTAGTCGCATTGCCCCGGAAGTACACCACCAGGGTGGTGATGCCGTACCGGGTCCAGTCCTGGGGCGAGGCGAAGGTCCGCGTGGCTTCCGAGAAGGGCGCTTTGGTGTTGTCGTAGGCCAGAGGCATCGACTGTCGGCCCGCGTGGAACGTGGTTGTGTCGCCGAAGGTGCCGTTGACGGCTGTGGGGATACTCACGACCGCGCCGTTCTTCGCGGGATTGTCAAATCCGTCCACCCAGGCGGTGAAGATCTCCGCGCCGGCTTTGTCCGTGTAGCTCTCGAAGTCGTCCACGAGCTGGTAGTCTTGGGTGGTGAAGCTCCAGACCTCGCCGGGATAGGTGACGGCGTTGACCTCATCGACCCTCCAATAGTAGGTCGTGCCGAGGTTCAGCGGATCGAGTGTGACGCTGTGGTCGGTCGCGGTTTGGGCGGGAGCGGTCCCGTTGGCAACGGCGTTGGGATCGGTGCCGAGATAGAGTTTGTGCGAAGCGGCCTCCCGGCCGGGACGCCAATTCAAGGCGGTATCGGCGCTGACGCCCTTAGCCGCAGTCGTCGGCTGCGGACTTCGGGCTTGTACCGGGACGTAGAGGAAGCGCACCTCGCTCAGCCCGGTCTGCGGCGCCAGGCCGCCCCAATTGGCGTTGATGATCAGCTTGACGAACTTGGCCTCCACGCCGCCGAAAGCGACAGTGGTACTCGCTTCGCAGGCGGGCGTGCCGAGCGCCTGAGCAAATTCGGGCACCCCCTTGAGGGCCGTCCAGGTCTGACCGTCGAGAGAATACTCGACGGTGACGTCCTTGGCCCCAAAGCCCAGCATGCTCTCGATCAACTGGTTCGAATTCCAGACCAGCATCTGATGCAGCTTGTAGGTCTTGTCGAACTGGAACTGGATCCAGGCCGGCTTGCCGCCGCTGCTCATCCACATCGCCGTCGAGTCGGTGGAGTGCTGGTCCTGAGCATTGAGGCCGGAGCCGTTGACGGTGTTGGCGGGCACCATGACGCCCTGGGAGCTGGAGGCGGTGGCTGTCACGCCCGTGATCGGGTAGCCGAACGGCTCGACGATGAAGGTCCAGACGTCGCCCTTGAAGATCGTGTTGTCGGGAGCGCCGTTGACTTCGTCAATCCGCCAGTAATAAGTCTTGCCATATTCCAGGACGGCGGGCGGATCATAGCTGTTGGCGTCCTGGCCGCGGCTGGCCAGCACGCCCAGCGCGTTGGTCCGGCTCGCATTGTTGACGTCGGCCGGGGTCGTGCCGAGGTAGACATCGTGCGTCTTGGCAAAATCGCCGGGCCCCCAACTCAGCGGCACGTCCCGCGGGACATCCTTCGCCCCCGCGGCGGGGTTCGGGGACCCTGCCGATACGTCGGAAGGCTTGGACTGGAAGTTCTTGGCAACATCCGCGGCGCTGAGCGCGCCATCGTGAATCCGCACCTCCGCAATGGAGCCGGTGAAGGTGAAGCCGGCGTTGATGCCTTCGCCGCTATCGTCACTTTGCGCGGCTACCCGGATCGGGGCGTTGGCATGAGTATTCAGTACCACGGTTCTTGAGGTCTCCGGCTGGCCATTGACGTACAGGCGCGCGGTCGTGCCGTCGTAAGTGTAGACCAAGTGCCACCAGGTCCTGGCGGCCGGGGCGGGGGCATGGCTGCCCGCCCAAGCCATGTCGGCGGAAGCCCAGTGGCCCACGGCGCCGTAGCTGGTGTTGTTGCCATAGTTGAACACCATGTTCGTGCCGTCGGGTCCGCCCCGATGGGACCAACTGACCATGGTTTCCTCGGCCGGGATGGCGGGATTGTACACCCAGACCTCGATGGAGCGTGTGCCACGTCCCTCAATGCCGGGTACCGATCTGGGCCCCACGAAGTAGCTTTGGTTGGCAAAAGTCACCGCCTTGCGGCCGTCGACGACCTCCACGACCGGAATGCCCCGGGCGGTGAAATTGCCCAGGGTCCCGTGGTTGCGCCACTCGGTGACGGGACCGAGGGGCAGGTCGTCCGCCCGCAGATCGACCAGTAGTTTTTCCGCCACGATGATTCCGGCCGTGGCCGGACAGGAAACGGCCAAGCCGAACCCCACCAGAACCATGCCGATCAGTTTCTTAGCCATAATGTCCTCCACAGGGAAGAAGCGTGAGCTCACAACGGCTTCAGCGATCGCCGGCGAGGTATCGCACCTCGGCGGCGGACAGAACACGGTTGTAGATGCGGAACTCGTCGAGCGAGCCGGTGAAGTACGCATCGGCCGCGTATTGCGATCGGCCCAGCCAGTTTTGCGTCGTGTTGCCCATGTCCTTGGGCAGGATCGTCGTCGCCGCCGTGCCCACCTGCACACCATCGAGGTACAGGGTCAGACGCATGGCCTTGCTGTCGATGACCACGGCCACATGATGCCAGCCCGAGGGCAGCGTGGCGGGGGCGTTGACGATCCGCTCGGTCACCGTCGCCGTGCGCATGGCGAGCCGCATGGCGCCGGTGGTGCCCTGGCGCGGCGTCACGAACATGTAGGTCGTGGTGCCCGAGCCGAAGTCGAACATCCGCTGCCAGCCGCCGCCGGTATTGGCGAAGTAGACGTTGGTGGCGATCGTCGTGTCGGTGAGCGTGGCGATCAGCGGGCCGATCGGCAATGTTACGTAGGCGTTGGTCCCGTTGAAGATCATCGCCTTGCCCGAAGGCCCGTTCTCGTAGCCGATGTCGCCGCTGGTCGTGCCGTGGTAATTCTTGCCGGCGCTGTCCTGGGCATTGCCTTCCATCATGTAGTGGGCCGCCAGACCGTTCTTGGCGGGATCGAGCGGAGCGACGATCGCGGGGGCGGCCTTGAATAGCAGGATATCGTCGAGGTAGAGGACACCCTTGCCGCTGCCGGAACCGTCGCCGATGCCGATCGTCAGACTCTTGACGCTCTTGAGGTTGGTGCCGACGGACGCCAAGTCGATGTTCCACTGCTTCCACACGGGCAAGGCCGTAACGGCGGCGGCCGCATTGCACAGCACTTTCTTATCGTTGATCTTCACGTACAACGGCGCCGGGCTGTTGGCGACATCACCCCGGAAGTACACGACCAGGGTCGTGATACCGTGCTTGGTCCAGTCCTGGGGGTTGTCGAAGCTCCGCTGTGTCTCCGACAGGCGCGGGGCGTTGGTATTGTCGTAGAACAGGGGCATCGCTTGGCGGCCGCCGTGGCGATTGACGCGCTCGGCGAAGGGCGCTGTGTCGTGGCCGACTACCGAGCCGGTGCTGTTGGTATAGCCATCGATCCAGATGTCGAAGATGGCACTGCCCTTTTCGTCGGTGTAGCTCTCGAAGTCATCGACGGGCAGTGCTTCGCTCGTGGTGAAGCTCCAGACCTCGCTTTCCCACGTGCTGGGAGTCTGGGCGTCATTGACCTCGACCACCTTCCAGTAGTAGGTCTGCGTCAGATCGACCGCGGCGTCATAGCTGGGCGATGAGACCGTCACGGCGGTTGCCGTGCCCGCGGTCACCGCGTCCTTGTCCGTGCTCAGATAGACCTTGTGCGACGCGGCTTCGCGCCCGGAGCGCCAGTTCAGAGCCACCTGCGGATTCACGCCGGTCAGAGCGGCGGCCGGTTTCGGCTCGCGGGCCGAGACCGGCAGGTAGAAGAACCGGACCTCGCTCAAGCCATACTGCGGCAGCAGGCCGCCCCAGTTGCTCTTGAACGTCAGCTTGACGTACTTGGCAAGGGTGCCCTTGAAATCTACGCTGATGTCGGAGACATAGGGCGTAGCGGGAGCCTGGGCAAATTCCAACTCGCCCAGGGCCGTCCATGCCGTGGCATCCGTAGACCACTCCACGACCACGGTTTTGGCGCCGAAACCAAGGATCGACTCCAGCAACTGGTTGGAGTTCCAGACTTGCAGCTTGTCCAGCTTATACGTCTTGTCGAAGGCGTACTGAATCCAGGTGGGCTGCGCCCCGCCTTTGGCGCTGAGCCACATGTCCGTCGGGGTGGTCGAGTGCTCGTCACCGCTGTTCAGGCCGGAGCCGTTGACGGTCTTCTCCGGCCCCATGCCGGTTGTGAAACTGGAGGCAGTGGCCGTGACACCTTTGATCGCATAGGAATAAGGCTCCACGGTGAAACTCCAGACATTGCCTTTGAAGATCGTGTTGTCCGGGGCGGCGTTGACCTCATCGATCCGCCAATAGTAAGTCTTGCCCAAACCGAGAACGCCGGGGGGATCGTAGCTGTTGGCGTCCTGGTTCCGGCTGACCAGCGCACTGGCCGCGCTGGCTCTGCTGGCGTCATTGACATCGGCGAACGTTGTGCCGAGGTAGACATCATGCGTTTTGGCGGAGGGACCCGGAGACCAACTCAGCGCTGTGTCGCGCAGGACGTCGGTGGCTTTATCCGCCGGGCTGGGGCCGCCGGCCGCTCCAAATCCGCCACCTTTCATGGCTGTTTGGATCTCCGCCTGGGTTAGAGCCCGGTCGTAGATGCGGAAGTCGTCTAACGCGCCGCTATAGTACGCATCCGCCCCGTACTCCGAGCGGCCCAGCCAGTTCTGGGTCGTATTACCGAGGTTGCTGGGCAGTCTTTGTGTTGCGGCGGTGGCAACGACCGCGCCGTCGAGGTAGAGCTGCATGTTCATGCTGGTGGCATTGATGACCACCGCGACATGGTGCCAGCCTGGCGCCAGCCGATTGGGAGCGGTCAATTGCGACTCCGCCCCCGAGCCGCCGATGGTGATAGCGAACCGCATCTGCCCGGTATTGCTGCCGCCGATGGCGGGTGTCAGGAACATGTTCACGGTCTCGCCCGTGCCGAAGTCGAAGATGCGCTGCCAGGCGCCGCCCTGCTGGGAATAGTTCGTCCAGATGGCGAAAGTCGAGTTGGTCAACGTGCTCAGGAGTGAGCCGATCGGCAGGTTGACGTAGTCATTCGTGCCGTCGCACTGGACGGCGCCGTTGATCTGGCCGACCGCCCAAGCCGTCCCATTGACCAGCGTGCCGTGATTCTTGTTGGGGGACGAGTCGGCCGCGGTCGTACCGGTCTTTTCATCGAACATCCACCAGCCGACGGGGGACAGGCTGGCCGCCTTCGCCACAGCCGGACCTACTGCCAGAATCACGAGAAGAAGCACATGCATCGATTTCTTACCCATAGCGTCTCTCCTTCACAGCCTTGCGTATCGTTCAGGATAGGGTGTGCTGCGCACACCAGTGGCACTACCGTTGATAACGAGGGAATTGGGGGGGACAAGTGCCGTCTCGTGAGCGTTCCGATGCGCTGGCGGGATCGGGGGACGGAACGCCAAACCGTGATCACGGACGCAGACCATCTGCGCTCGCCCGCCCGTTGCGGGGCGTGATGCTCTGCCGCCACACACGCTGGAGTCCATCCGACCCTGTCCTCCTGTCGCTCTGCCGAGCGAACCGATCCTACCTCCCAACCAGGGACTTGCCCTCACGTCCGAGAGGGTCCCCAAACGCGTTCTTTCGCGTTTGGGAGCCCAGAGAAGCTTGCGTCATCATCCTCACGATGAACCGGCGCATTCGCCCATCGGCTAAAACCAGTGAACCGGTCCTGTCCGCCGGACAATCATTTCAGTGAAGGGCCGCTTATCCATGTGTCCGTCCACGTACAGGACGTTAGCGCCGTCAGGCTTGCCGCCGCGCGAGACATGGTTCGTGCGGTCGTAGAGCTGCCAGCGGCTGAACAATCCACCCTGCACCTCAGTGAAGGAAGCGGTCTCAGGGTTCTCCGTGGTGCTGAGTGTGGCATCGACGACCAACTCGGTGCCCGCCGGGTTCTTGACGGTCAGAGTCCTGGGCCACTTCCAATCTTGAGGCATGCCCCGTGGCCGGTCGGTCGCCGCCCTCGGGTTCTTGGCATCCATGATCCAGAAGTAGCTGGTGACGCGATAGAGGCTGTCCCGGTTATCCTTGCGCTCCTCCACGGAATCGGGTCGGGCCCCGTACGGCGGGTTCTGACCGTATTGCCATACGATCGCCATGTCGCCGTTCTTGCTGATGTCGGAGGGACAGTAGAACGTCTTGCGGTTGCCGCCGGTGCCGATAATGTAATCCGTCGTGCTATAGGCAATGTCCCACCACCAGTACCCGGGATTCGCGTTCAGAGGGAGCTTCCCGTCGTAGTCGTTGGCATACATGTGCAGACTGGTGCCGATCTGCTTGAGATTATTGCCGCAGGCGGTGCGCCGCCCTTGGTCCTTGGCCCGGCCCAGAGCCGGCAGGAGAATCGCCATCAGAATGGCGATCACCGAGATCACCACCAGCAACTCGATCAGCGTGAAGCCGTTCGTCTTGGTCGCTTTCATTACCATCACTCCAAAACCTGACCACCGTTGGCCATTATCGGCGAGCGGCTGTTCGTGGACAATACTTAATTGCGTTTTTCTTTCGCCAATTTGCGAATGCCGCCGGGCCTGGGCACGGTCGTTCTCGCGCGACGGCACTGGTGGGCGAGACGGCTCGCGGAGAGGCGTCTTCGCAAGTTGGTGACAAGAAAACGCAAAAAGACCTTTCCCTTCCGGTGGAAAACGGATAAGGAATAGGTGTTGGCGGTTCCGGTGGATGCTGAACTGCGACAGCACACCAGGAACACCTGCCCTGGGCGGCCCGACAAGATAGGAGAACAGGCCATGCGCAAAGTAACCTTTGGTGTGATCGTCGGCAATCGCGGGTTCTTTCCGGACATTCTGGCCAAAGAAGGCCGTAAGGACATCCTCGATGTGCTCAAAAAGAACGGTTACGGGGCCGTGGCTCTGCCCATGACCGAAACCAAATACGGGGCCGTCGAGACCCTCGAGGACGCCACCAAGTGCGCGGGACTATTTGCCTCGAAGGCCAAAGAGATCGACGGCATCATCGTCACGCTGCCGAACTTCGGCGATGAACGGGGTATCGCCGAGACGATCAAACGCAGCGGCCTGGAGGTGCCGATTCTCCTTCAGGCGGAAGAGGATGTTGCCGGCCAGATGAAGATTGACCGTCGCCGGGATTCCTTCTGCGGCAAGATCAGCGCCTGCAACAACCTGCGCCAAGCGGGGATCGCCTTTTCTCTGACCCGCGCCCACACGGTGAAAGTTACGTCGGAGGCGTTCCAGGCGGATCTCGACCGCTTTGCGGCGATCTGCCGGATCGTGCGGGGGCTGAAGAACGTTCGCTTCGGAGCCATCGGCAGCCGGCCGGCGGCTTTCAACACCGTCCGCTACAGCGAAAAGCTCCTGGCGTACGCCGGCATTGAGGTCGAGCCGGTGGACCTGTACGAGATCCTGGGCCAAGTCGGCCGGCTGGCGGATAACGACAGAAAGGTCAAAGCCAAACTGGCCGCCGTTACGAGCTACACCAACACCCAATCGATCCCGGCCGAGGGGCTCCTGAAAATGGCCAAGTTCGGCGCCGCCGTCGACAACTGGATCAAAGAAAAGCAGTTGGCGGGAACCGCGATTCAGTGCTGGACGGCCCTGGAGGAATTCTTCGGGATTGTGCCGTGCACGTTGATGAGCATGATGAGCCAGTCGCTTTTGCCCAGCGCCTGCGAAGTCGATGTGACGGGGCTGCTGGCCATGTACATCCTGCAATTGGCCAGCGGCACGCCCAGTGCCCTCCTGGATTGGAACAACAACTACGAGCAGGACCCAGACAAATGCGTGCTGTTCCATTGCAGCAATTTACCCAAGAGCTTCTTTACCTCGGACCAGATGGATTACCAGGCGATCATTGCGGGCTCGGTGGGTAAGGAAAACACCTACGGCACGATCGTGGGTCGGATCCAGCAAAGCCCGGCCACGTTCTGCCGGACGATGACGGACGATGTTGATGGCGTCATCCGGGCGTATGTGGGCGAGGGCCAGTTCACGGATGACAGCTTGGAGACCTTTGGCGGTTACGGCGTGATGCAGATCGAGAACCTCCAGACGCTCCTGAGCTACATCTGTCGGATGGGCTTCGAGCACCACGTGGCGGTGAATCTCTCGCAGACCGCCGCCCCCATCGCCGAGGCCTTGAGCAACTACCTCGCCTGGGACGTGTACCAGCACGGAATTTAAGATCTATAATTTATGATTTATGATTTGGCTCCGCCATAAGTTGAGTCTAGAGATCATAAATAGTAAATTGTAAATCATAAATCCGAAGTCGCGATGACCGATAGGATGCCAGAGAAGAAGTCGGACGCGGTGGGGGCGCCAACGCCTTCCGTGCTGCTGTTTGTGGAGACCTCGCGCGAGTTCGGGCGGGGGCTGCTGCACGGGATCGCGCGATACTCGCGCTTGCACGGTCCCTGGCGGGTGTACCGTTGGCCCGGGGCGCTTGATTCGTCCCTGCCCGAGTGGAAGTCCCTCCAGATCGACGGCGCCATCGTTCGTGATGTGCAAGTGGTGGAGCGTCTGGCGCACTCGGGCATTCCCGTGATCTTCGCCCAGCACAACCGGGAGAGCTACGCACCGTTCCCCTCCATCATTACCGACAGTGCCACCATCGGGTGCATGGCCGCCGAGCATTTCCTGGACCGCGGCTTTCGCTACTTTGCCTATTGCGGACTCGACGAGTTCGCCTGGTCCCGGGGCCGCGCGCAGCACTTCCAGCAGCGGCTGGAGCGGGCCGGCTTCGGGGTCAGCCTATATCGGCCGCCACGCTCAAAGAAAGGAAAGGCGGTCCGGAACGAGCAGAGCCACATCGCGGACTGGCTCAGACAATTGCCCAAACCCGTGGCGGTGATGTGCTGCAATGACGATCGGGCTCTGTTGGTCGTCGAGGCGTGCAAGCTGGTCCATTGCAGCGTGCCCGATGATGTGGCGGTCCTCGGGGTCGATGATGATGTCCTGGTCTGCGACCTGGCCGATCCGCCCATTTCCAGTGTCGCGCTGAACACGGACGGGGCAGGCTATGAGGCAGCGCGGCTGTTGGATTCCCTCATGAAAGGCAGCGCGATGGCCGGACAGGTAATCCCGGTCCAGCCCACACATATCGTGACGCGGATGTCCACGGACATGCTGGCCGTCACGGACCCGGATGTGGCCGCCGCATTGGGCTTCATTCGCCGCCATGCAAACCGCTTGATCCAGGTCGATGATGTGATAGAGGCGACGACCGCCTCCCGCCGGGTGCTGGAGAAGCGGTTCAAAACGACTCTCCATCGGTCCGTGCATCAGGAGATCCGGCGGGTCCGTGTCAACAATATGATTCGCCTGCTCGTCGGCACGGACATGAGCATCGCGGATATCGCTGCCCATTGCGGCTTCGACGGCGTGGAGCACATCGCCCGGCACTTCCGCAAGGAGACGGGCCTGAGCCTGCGGGAGTACCGCAAGCGCCACGCACCAAGGTAAGAAGAATGGAATGGTGGAATACTGGAATAATGGGTAAAAGGCTCTCACGCGTTGCCGCGGCTTAGCATTCCATCATTCCAATATTCCAGTATTCCAATGCCGTTGCTTCGGAGGTGGAACATGAGATTGACGAATTGGGTGCTTGGGGGTCTGGTTGGGGCCGCCGGCCTGGCGCTGCTGAGTTCTTCGGCTTGGGCCGATGCGTTGGCGGATGGGTCGTCGAAGGTCAAGGTTGAGCCGGTCATTTCGCTCCAGGCCACGGCCTTTCGTTTGGAGGATGTGCGGCTGCTGGAAGGTCCTTTCCGGCACGCGATGGAATTGGATCGGAAGTACCTGCTGTCCCTGGAGGTGAACCGGCTGCTGCACAACTTCCGTGTCAACGCGGGTCTGCCTTCCTCGGCCCAGCCGCTCGGGGGTTGGGAGGAGCCGAAAGGCGAGCTGCGCGGTCATTTCGTGGGGCACTATCTCACCGCGTGCGCGTTGATGTACGCGAGCACGGGTGACCAACGCGTCAAGGACAAGGGCAACGCCGTCGTGGCGGGTCTGGCCGAGTGCCAGGCGAAGATCGGCACCGGTTACCTCAGTGCCTATCCGGAGGAGTTCTTCGATCGGGTCGAGTCGCTCCGGCGTGTCTGGGCACCGTACTACACGCTGCACAAGATCTACGCCGGCCTGCTCGATATGTACATCTGCTGCGACAATCAGCAGGCCCTCGATGTGTGCCAGAAATTCGCCGATTGGGTCATCGCTCGCAACGCTAGGCTCAGCGACGAGCAGATGCAGAAGATGCTCGGCACGGAGCACGGCGGTATGAACGAGGTGCTCGCCAATCTCTATGGCCTGACCGGCGAGAAGAAGTACCTGACCATCGCGCAGCGCTTCAATCACATGGCAGTCCTCGGTCCCGCGTCGAATCGCGAGGACAAGCTCACCGGCTTGCACGCCAACACGCAAATCCCCAAGTTCGTCGGTACCGCCCGCCAGTACGAATTGACCGGGCAGGATTGGCTTAAGACCGCCTCCATTTTCTTCTGGGACACGGTCGTCAAAGAGCGCTCCTACGTCATCGGCGGCCACAGCGACGGCGAGGGGTTCTCCCCCAAGGAGAAGCTCTCCGAGGCCTTCGGCCCCAACACGACCGAGACGTGCAACACGTACAATATGCTCAAGTTGACCCGGCATCTGTTCTGCTGGGACCCGAAGGCCGAGTACGCTGATTACTACGAGCGGGCCCTGTACAATCATATTCTCTGCTCGCAGAATCCGGAAACGGGCATGATGTGCTACTACGTGCCGCTGCGGTCCGGCTCGCACAAGGAGTACAACACGCCGCTGAACTCGTTCTGGTGCTGCACCGGCACCGGCGTCGAGAACCACGCCAAGTACGGCGACAGCATCTACTTCCACAGCGATAGCACGCTCTGGGTGAATCTGTTCATCGCCTCCGAGCTGACCTGGAAAGCCAAAGGCCTCAAAGTCCGCCAGGAGACCAGGTACCCCGAGGAGGCCACGAGCCGATTAGTGGTAACGGCGGACAAGCCGGTCGAGCTGGCCCTGAAGATTCGCCGGCCCTGGTGGGCGGCCTCTGGCTTCGAGATCAGGGTCGATGGAGACAAGCTGGCGGATTCCTCGACACCCGGCAGTTTTGTGACTCTCGCGCGGACCTGGAGAAGCGGCGACACGGTTGAAATCGCGCTGCCATTTCATCCGCACAGCGAAGGCTTCCGCGATAACCCGAAACGCCGGGCCTTTTGGCACGGTCCGCTCGTGCTGAGTGCTGAGGTTCACTCGGAAAGACCCCTGCCGGCCGTCGTGACGGACGGTGGAAAGGTTCTCGACAGCTCGCAGGCCGTGCCGGGCAAACTTTCTACATTCCAAGTCTCGCCCGAGATCTTCCGTTTCCTGGGGCACAACGAGAAGCAGCCGGTGACACTCGAACCCTTCTACAAGATGCACGGCGAGCGCCGTTACGTCGTCTACTGGGATCAACTCACTCCCGCGCAGTGGCAGACCAGACTGGACGAGTACCAAGCCGAAGTGGCTCGCGAAAAAGACCTCAACGCCCGCGTCGTGGATCGTGTGAGCATGAGCGCCCGGGATGGGGGAGGGGAGTTCCCTCATGGCTTCAAGGGCGAGAAGACGGAGACCGGCGTTTTCAACGACCGCCGCTGGCGGCACGCCACGGATGGGGGCTGGTTCTCGTACACCCTCAAAGTCCTGCCCGATCAGCCGCAGGAGCTACTCGTGACATATTGGGGCAGCGACGCCGGCGGACGCGAATTCGACATCCTGGTGGATGGACGGAAGCTCGCCACGCAGAAGCTTGAGAATAGTAGGCCGGGGCAGTTCTTCGATCAAGTGTATCCGTTGTCAAGGGAGCTTATCGGCAATAAGACCAGTGTCACCGTGAAGTTCCAGGCGCATCCGGGCCGGACCGCGGGCGGTGTCTTCGGCTGTGCGGTTTTGAAGGTGAAGGACCTCTGATAGGATAAGGGCCAGTGGGCCCTTCTGTCACCCCCGCGCAGGCGGGGGTCCAGGAAAGCCGCGACGTTATTGGATTCCCGCCTGCGCGGGAATGACAGGACTCAATAAAAGCAACCGTTTGGAGAATGGTTATGAATCGCATTCGATCTCTCGTCGTTGTGGCTCTCGCTCTTATGGGCGCATGCGTGCTACATGCCGCCCCGGCGTCGCTGACCGTCGATGTCGATAAACCGGGCGTGAAGATCAGCCCGACGCTCTGGGGCATCTTCTTCGAGGACATCAACCTCTCTGCCGACGGCGGGATCTATCCCGAGTTGGTGCGGAACCGGTCGTTCGAGGACGCGAACAGACCCGACCACTGGCAGCTCGTCAACCACGGCGACGGCCGCAGTGAGATGACCATCGATACGCGCAGACCCCTCAATCCCTACAACCGCAGCAGTCTGCGCGTTCGCCTCGACGGGGCCATATCTGTCATTAACGAAGGCTATTGGGGCATGTCCATCGTGCAGGGCCGGACCTACAAACTCCAATTGTCCGCCCGTTGCGGCGACGGTTTTCAAGGCCCGCTCGCCGTTGTGATCGAGCGCCCGGACGGCAGCGATCTGGCCCAAGGCACCATCGAGGGGCTGACCGACCGGTGGCAGTCATTCTCGCTTGATCTGGAGGCTACCGGCACCGAGCCCAAGGCCAGGCTCGCCATCGCCGCCGGCGGCAAAGGCACGCTCTGGCTGGATATGATCTCTCTGCTGCCGGCGCAGACCTGGAAGGGCCACGGTCTGCGGCCGGACTTGTGCGAAATGCTCGCAGGTCTCAAGCCGACCTTCGTTCGTTTCCCCGGCGGGTGCTGGGTGGAGGGCGACGAACTGAAGTACTCGTATCACTGGAAAGAGACGATAGGCGACATTGCTCTCCGCAAACCGCTCTGGAACATCTGGCGCTACTACGCGACGCACGGCCTGGGCTATCACGAGTATCTCCAGATGTGTGAAGATCTTGGCGCGGAGCCCTTGTTCGTGATCAACGTGGGCATGTCGCACCGTGAGGTGGTGCCGATGGACCTGATGGGCCAGTGGGTGCAGGACGCCCTCGATGCTATCGAGTACGCCAACTGCCCGACCGACTCGGTCTGGGGCGGCCTGCGGGCCAAGAACGGCCATCCCGAGCCGTTCAATCTCAAGTACATCGAGATCGGCAACGAGAATGGCGGGCCGCCGTACCAGGAGCGGTATGTCCTGTTCCACGACGCGATCCGCGCCCGTTATCCGAAGATGATCATCATCGCCGACCAACCCACGCATCAGCGGCCCTGCGATATCGTGGACGAGCACTACTACAACAATCCCGAATTCTTCATGCAGCAGGCCGACCGCTACGACAAATATGACCGCAGCGGCCCGAAGATCTACGTGGGTGAATACGCCGTCACGCAGGGCTGCGGCCAAGGCAACCTCCGCGGCGCGATCGGCGAGGCCGCCTTTATGACCGGCATGGAACGCAACTCGGACATCGTCGTGATGGCCTCCTACGCGCCGCTCTTCGCCAACGTCCACTACAAGCGATGGAACCCCGACCTGATCTGTTTCGACAGCTCCCGCGTGTACGACTTGCCATCGTACTACGTCCAGAAGATGTTCGCCGAGAACCGCGGCGATGTGGTGTTGCCGGTGGCGGTGGAAGCGCCGGTGATGGAGCAGAGTTCTTCTGCCGAAGGTCGCGGCGGCGCCATCGGCGTCGGCACGTGGCTCACGCAAGCCGAGTTCAAGGACATCAAGGTGACCCAGGGCGATAAGACGCTCTTCTCCTGTGACTTCGCCGAGGGCACGAAGGGTTGGAAGCTCTTGGGCGGTGACTGGCACGTGCCGGATGGCGTTCTCCGCCAGAACAGCTCCGCCGACAACGTCCGGGCCATCGCGGGCGACAAGTCCTGGACCGACTACACCTACACCCTCAAGGCCCGCAAGCTCGGCGGCGCGGAGGGCTTCCTGATCCTCTTCAACGTCCGCGACGAGAATCGCAAGAGCTGGTGGAACCTCGGTGGCTGGGGCAATCAGCGCCACGCCATCGAGATGGGTGGCCTCGTCGGCCGGGACGTGCCCGGCTCCATCGAGACCGGCCGCTGGTACGACATCCGCATCGAGACGAGCGGCAAGACCATCAAATGCTATCTCGACGGCAAGCTCATCCACGACGTCACGCCGCCCGTGCTCAAGTCGCTCTATGCCTCCGCCAGCCGCGAGCAAAGCACCGGCGAAGTCATCCTGAAAGTCGTCAACACGTCCAAGTCGGAAGTGTCCACGGACATCAAGCTCAACGGTATCAAGACCGTGCAAGGCCCGGCCAAAGCTACCATCCTGACCTCGGAGAACCCGACAGATGAGAACTCGCTCGCAGAGCCAACGAAGGTTGCCCCTGTGACGAAGGCTATCGATGTGAAAGGCCCCAATTTCCAGCACACGTTCCCCGGCAACTCCGTAAGCATCCTGCGGCTCAAGTTCGAATAGGAACTGGGCTGATATCAACGGGCCGGAGGGGAAGATTTGAATTCTCTGCGGAGTCCATGTTAGAATGGAATCCGTTGCTTCAGGAGTGCATGTATGGAGTTGTTCGAGCGGATTACGTTTGATCCCAAGATCATGGGGGGACGGGCCTGTATTCGTGGAATGCGCATCCCCGTCTCGGTGATTGTCGGCCAGATTGCTCACGGGGCAACCGTGGACGAAATCCTGGCGGACTATCCGGACCTCGAACCCGAGGACGTGCAGGAGGCGCTGGAATATGCCGCCTGGCTGGCTCAGGAGGAAGTGCATACCGCGTAGAGGTGAGGGATGCCATTCCTGGCGGATGGAGACGTAGTATGAAGGACGCCATCGTCAAAGAAATACGCGAAATAAGAAAACAGCTCGAAGCGGAGTTCGATCACGATCCCAACAAATACCTCGATCACGTATACGAAGCTGAGAAAGCGCATGGGGATAAGCTTGTTCGCGGGCAGCCGAAGTTGCTGAAGCAACGAAAGACCTTCTGACGCAGACACAATGGGTCGAATATTGCGGAAGTCCGCACCCGCTGCATCTTGATTGTGACCGCCTGCCTCTATTGCGCAGACGCGGCTTTGGCCTCTATCCCTCAGTCAGGCGTCTTTTGTCGTGGAATTTCAGCATGAGGTTTTCGGTCCTGTGGCCGAAGAGGTAGCGCCCCGCGCTTCCGATGCTTTCCAGAAAACCGACTAGCGCCAGTGCCTGCAAGCCACCTCCGCTGAATCCGATGGCCAAACTACGCCAGGTGTCTTTGTAGGCATAGGCGTTCACGGTGATCCAGTGGTTCCTTAAGTGATCGCGCATAAATAACTTGCACAAATTACTATTGATCGATTTGAGGGATTGTGTGATAACACCTGCATGCAGGATGCACAGATGATCGCACGGATTCAGAGCAAGTACCAGTCGTTGGAGCCGGAGATGGATG
>CAYHAJ010000297.1:0-22284 GCA_964354535.1 uncultured Pirellulales bacterium | reverse complement strand
TATGCCTTTTCTGATGCATGAAAGGCAATTTAGGCAAGGAAACTGCCTGGCGCAAGTGGAAAATGGAGGAATTCTAAAAAATCTTTCCCTGCGGATACCATCCCAATTCGCAACGCAAACCCCGTGCCGAACAGGATTGGGTGCATCCTGTCTTTTTCCTTGAAGACATTCCGGAGCCGGCCAGTGCTGGAGCCGGCTGCTTCGAGTAGGTAGTCTTGGCCCAGGTCTGGCGTGTGCTTCTCCCATGCCTGCCATAGTAGCTTGACAATGGCTGCCTGTTGATTCGTGAAGGTATGCTCTTGACCGTACCAGCGAACAAAGTGAAAGTCTTCACTGTGGTCTGAGTCCTTCATTTCCGATCCGTCGTCCGCTTTTGATAGATCGTCAATCGCCTTCCCCATCGCCTCGGCGATCACAGGAAGCCTACGTCTCGCCTCAACAAAGACTTCCTCTTTCCTCTTGGCATCCTTATCCGACAACTCCCCGCGTCTGGAGCCCCAGTAGCGTGCCCGCCCGACGTGCTTCCCGCTCTCGTCTATCAGGGCCCATACGGCAGCCTGTTCGTCCGTCAATTCCTTCGGATCTCGGCCTATTGCCCTTTCCTCTGGCTGACTGAGGGGGCTCGGTGGCGATGCCCCCAGTCTGAGGACCTCGTTTCTGTAGAAACCGGGCTTGAAGCGGTCCCGCCCTACAAACCGGCCGATGGCCGGCTCCCCGATCTCGTATCCGACAATGGCGATGCCCTGCGTAATCTTATTGAACAACTCAAGTGCTCGCACGAACACGCGCCGCGCCGCCTCGTGTTCCCCCTGACTCTCTATCGAATCAAGCCAGCCTGCGAGCTCCAACAGCAGCCGTGCCGCCTCTTTGATCTGGTCTGGGTCGATTCTCGGCGATGGTGTCGAGATCTTCACCGTCGCGATGGCGTGTTTGCTCTTGCCCATGTTCTCACCCGTTCATAATCGCCCTGATCTGCCGGCAGCCACGGGTGAGGAGGCTCGCCGGCAGTCAGGGCCGAAACGTTTCATCGCTCGGGAGCTACCCGAGTCGTTTGACATCCTACCCCGCGTGTTCGTCGCCGTCAACTACGCGCAGCACGGCCGCCCGCTTTTTCGCCGTCAGGCCAGGCCACTGGTCAATCACCCTTTGCAGGTCCGGATCAACAGGGGCCCGCCCGCGTAAACTTTCATCAAACTTTCGGGCCTTGCCGACTTCGCTTGTCGGCTTCGATTCTGTAAGTCCCGCGTTTTCAAGACTTTGTGAAGGGTGAGAGAAGGGATTCGAACCCTCGACCCTTGGAACCACAATCCAATGCTCTAACCAAACTGAGCTACTCTCACCGGAAAAACAAGGTGCGCCGTGTGAGAAGCGCGGCGCACCTTGATATTCTACTACAGCCGCGGTGGCTGTCAACGGCGTTTTACTTGGCGACTGCCGCCTGGGCCGCCGCCAGCCGGGCGATCGGCACGCGGAACGGCGAACAACTGACGTAATCCATGCCGACCTTGTGGCAGAAGGCCACGCTGGCGGGCTCGCCGCCCTGCTCGCCGCAGATGCCGACTTCGAGGTCCTTGCGGGTCTTGCGGCCGCGCTCGACGCTGATCTTGATCAGCTCGCCGACGCCGATCTGGTCGACGCTCTGGAACGGATCGCCGGGCAGGATCTTCTTGCCGACATAGTCCGGCAGGAAAGCCCCGATATCGTCGCGGCTGAAGCCGAACGTCATCTGCGTCAGGTCGTTGGTGCCGAAGCTGAAGAACTCCGCAACCTCGGCGATCTGGTTGGACAGCAGCGCCGCCCGCGGGATCTCGATCATCGTACCGACCATGTGGTTGATCCGCCGGATGCCGAACTTGGCCAGGACTTCCTTGTAGACCCGGGTGATGATCACCTGCTGGTCCTTGATCTCGTTCACGTCGCAGACGACGGGGATCATGATCTCCGGATGGGGCTTCTTGCCTTCTTTGATCAATTCAGCGGCGCCTTCGAAGATCGCCCGCACCTGCATGGCGGTCACTTCGGGGTAGGTCACGCCCAGCCGGACGCCGCGATGGCCCATCATCGGGGTGCTCTCGTGGAGAGCGTCCGCTCGCTTGCTCAGCTCATCCATGCCGATGCCCAGCGAGTTGGCCAGCGCCTGGCGCTTCTCGTCGCCTTCCGGCACGAACTCGTGCAGCGGCGGGTCCAGCAGCCGCACGACCACCGGCAGGCCGTCCATCGCCTCCATCGTGCCTTTGATCGCCGCCTTGACGTAGGGGAACAACTCATCGACCGCCCGTTTGCGCTCTTCCTCCGTATGCGACATGATCATCTTGCGCAGGACAAAGAGCGGATCGTCCGAGCCTTTGCCGTAGAACATGTGCTCGGTGCGGAACAGGCCGATGCCCTCGGCGCCGAACGCCCGGGCCTTGGCGGCATCCGCCGGCGTGTCGGCGTTCGTGCGGACGCCCAGCCGCCGGACCGCATCGCAGACCTTCAGGAAGCTCATGAGCTCGAGGTTCTCCTCGCCGGCCGCCATCATCGGCAGTTGTCCGCCGTAGACGTTGCCCTTGGTGCCGTTGAGCGTGATCCAGTCGCCCGCGCGGAGGACCGCGTCGCCTACGCGGAGCTCTCTCTTTTCCATATCGACGTGCAGAGCGCCGCAGCCGACGATGCAGCACTTGCCCCAGCCGCGGGCGACGAGGGCCGCGTGGCTGGTCATGCCGCCGCGCTGGGTCAGAATGCCCTGGGCGGCCCGCATGCCTTCGACGTCCTCCGGGTTCGTCTCTTCGCGAACGAGGACGACTTTCTTGCCCTCCTTCGTCCGGTTGACGGCGTCGGCCGCGGTGAAGGCCACCTGGCCCGTGGCGCCGCCGGGACCGGCCGGCAGACCCCTGGCCAGGACCTTCTGGTCCTTCTCCACCGACGGATCGATGATCGGGTGCAGCAGCTCATCCAACTGGGCGGGCGTCACGCGGGTGACCGCCTCTTCCTTCTTGATCAGCCTTTCTTTGACCATATCCACCGCCATGCGGACCGCGGCGGGACCGTTGCGCTTGCCGACGCGGCATTGCAGCATCCACAGCCGCCCCTTCTCGATCGTGAACTCGATGTCCTGCATGTCGTGATAGTGCTTTTCGAGCTTCTTCTGAATGCCGTCCAGCGTCTTGTAGACGACGGGCATGGCCGTCTCCAGGGACGACAAATGCTTGTTCTGGTCGCTCTTGGTCGCTTCGTTGAGCGGGTTGGGCGTGCGAATGCCCGCGACGACGTCCTCGCCCTGGGCATTGACCAGCCACTCGCCGTAGAAGTGCGGATCGCCGGTGGCCGGGTTGCGGGAGAAGGCCACGCCGGTAGCGGAGTCCTCGCCCATGTTGCCGAAAACCATCGACTGCACGTTGACCGCCGTACCCCATTCATCGGGGATGTTCTCGATCCGCCGATACGAGATGGCCCGCTTGCCGTTCCACGAGGCGAACACGGCCTCGATGCCGCCCCAGAGCTGCTTGTCGGCGTCATCCGGGAATTCCTTGCCCAGAACCTCCTGGATCTTGGCTTTGAACGAGGTGCACAGTTGCTTGAGGTCCGCGGCGGTCAGGTCGGTGTCGAGCTTGGCCCCCTTGCGGTTTTTCATCTCGTCCATGATCCGTTCGAGCTGCCGGCGGATGCCCATGTCTTCCTTCGGCTCGACACCGGCGGCCTTCTCCATCACGACATCGGAGTACATCATGATCAGCCGCCGGTAGGCGTCGTAGACGAACCGCTCGTTGCCGCCGGTCTGTTCGATCAGGCCCGGGATGGTCTTGCTCGTCAGGCCGACGTTCAGGACCGTCTCCATCATGCCCGGCATGGACTTGCGGGCCCCCGAACGCACCGACACCAGCAGCGGGCTGGACGAGTCGCCGAACTTCTTGTCCATGACCTTCTCGACCTTGACCATCGCCTTGGCGACCTCCTGCTTGAGGCCCTGCGGGTACTTGCGCTTATTCATCATGAAGAACACGCACACATCGGTCGAAATCGTGAAACCGGGAGGAACGGGCACGCCGATCTTCGCCATCTCGGCCAGGTTGGCCCCCTTGCCGCCCAGGAGATTCTTCATCCCCGCGTTGCCTTCACCCTTGCCGCCTCCGAAGAAGTACACCATTTTCTTAGCCATTCCAACCGTCTCCTAAATGATCCGTTATCCTGTCCACCCAACCACACCTGAGAGTTCCGCCGAACGATCCTACGGACGTGCGCTGCTGGGGCAAACAAAGGGCATGAGTATAGCCCCCACCCCCACCGGTGTCAATGCCCAAAACCCGCGAATTCCAGCGGGGACAAAGGCTGAAGGCCGTAGGCTGGAGACTGTAGCTGCCCCCTTCACACTCTTCCTGCCCTTCTCACTCCTCTCACCCGTTATGCCCCGCGGCGCAGCCGCCCCCCTTGGCGGTCTTGGCGCCTTGGCGCGAGACATAATTCTTTATTTTCCAACGACTTACGAATGACCGAGGCTGGAGGCAGTAGGCCGCAGGCTGGAGACTGTAGCTGACTCCTGAACGCTGCCTTGCTGACAACTGATGTCCCACCGCAGGGGGTACAGAGAACGAGACAAAGCGCGGAGGACAAGAGCGGAACCGAACCGCTTTGGAACCACCGATCGCAGCAATGACCCAGCACGGCCTTCGGCCGCAGTCAAACCGTGTCAGCCACAGATTTCACCGATTTCCCCAGATTTCCGGGCGACGGCCCAGACGGACTACCGAGACCATCTTTGTCCACCCCGAATGACACGGATGTCAAGACCACCGCCCGCCGCCCCGCCTCTGGCTTATCACTTGTCATTTCTCATTTGGCATTCTCCGCAGGGAAACTGCCAAATGAGAAATGACAAGAACCCGCCGCTGAACGCGGATATCCACCAATCACACTAATCACCCAGCGCGGCCTCGCTGCGCTCGGCCGCAACCAAAAGTCGCTCGCGCCAAGACGCCAAGAGCGCCAAGAAGAGAAGACGGATGACAAAGGACCGAGAACGCCGAGTATATGAACCTTGGCGATCTCTGCGTCTTTGCGAGAGACATAAGCGTTTTTCTTCTCAGGTTTTACAGCATCATCGCCAGGAAAATTTGCGCAAGAAAACAAGATTCTGACAAGTAGTAATACGAATTCGACCTCATCGGCGCTGCTCGTTCATTCGTGTGATTCGTGCCATTCGTGGTTCCTATCTTCTTATCTGGTCCGGACTTGCAGCAAGCCTCTTTCCTCCTTCTTGAATCTGCGAAAATCTGTGGCTTTTCTAATTCCTTTACGTTGCCGGACTTACCGCCTGTCTCGTCGGAAGGCTTGCCGGGAAAACAAGGTGTTACGGCTTTGTACTACGGAGAAAGAGGCCGGAGGCGATAGGCCGCAGGCCGTAGGGTGGGTTCTCAACCCACGCGGCCTCTACCCTTCTCACTCTTCTCACCCTTCTCACCCTTCATGCCCTGCGGCGCTCTTGGCGTCTTAGCGCGAGACATAATTCTTTATTTTCCAACGGCTTACGAAGGACCGAGGCCGGAGGCAGTAGGCCGCAGGCCGTAGGGGCGAAAGATCTTTCGCCCGTCCAGGTAACGAAGGTCCGAACTAACAACTGATGTCTGACCACGGAGGGCACTGAGACCCCAGCGCGGCCTCCGGCCGCAGCCAAAACCGATCCTCGCGCCAAGACGCCAAGAACGCCAAGAAGAAAGGGGCAACGGGATAGACGGGCCCTCGGGAAAGGAATAACCTTGGTGGTCTTGACGCGGGAAAACCATCAAGGCGAGTTCTCGCAAAGGGACGGAGAGCGCAAAGACAAACCAGAAAGGGGAATCAGAAATGCACGAGAATGAGATCGGCAGGATCATTGTTGATGCGGCGATTATGGTGCATCGGGAACTTGGGCCGGGACTCTTGGAAAGCGTCTACGAGGCCGTCCTCGCCCAGGAATTGCGGAATCGGGGCCTGAAGGTGAGGCGCCAGGTTCCCATTCCCATTGTGTGGCGTGGGATGACGTTCGAGGAGGGCTTTCGGGCCGATCTGCTCGTCGAAGACAAGGTGATTGCGGAGTTGAAATCCGTGGAGTCGGTCAGCAGGTCCCACAAGAAACAGATTCTGACCCACCTGAGACTCGCCCACAGGAAGCTCGGATTCCTGTTGAATTTCGGTGCGCCGGTCATGAAGGAGGGTATTACCCGGACTGTCAACGGCCTTGATGCCGACCGATGATTCCTTGGCGCTCTTGGCGTCTTGGCGCGAGATATAATTCCTTTCTTGAGAAGGGCTTGCAGCGCAGCGTCCAGACTGTTTGCAGTGACATGGTTGGGGATCGGAGTTTTCGCCGGAGGTTACGTGGCGCGCTTTGAAGCCTCCAAGGGGGAGCATAAGAAGCCGTCCGAAAAAACTTTCAAAATCTGTGAAAAATACGTAGTTAGCACAATAGATAGGTTTTTGTGAGTTCTGTACCATGGGCAGAGTCGGTGAGCGAATGGAGGCCGTGGGTTGCTCAGGAGAATAGAGAATTGGTTGGGGGTGACAACCGGGGTATCGGTACGGGCGAATGATCATTCGCCCGTACAACCCGCCGGAGCGCCCACTTTCGAGCCATTGGAACCACGATTGCTGCTGAACGCCGACCTGACGACCCTTCAACCTCTTCTCACCCTCGATGTCCCTTCGCCCGAACAGGAAATCCACGTCGATCTTGACCAACGGGACCCTGATAGCCAAGCGGACTCATCCCCCCTTCTGACCATCGACTTGGGGTCTGGCGAGGAAACCGATCAGTCGGCCGGAACACCCACGCCCTCGGAGACGCCGGTTGCACAAGTCGAACGTACCGTTCTCACAGAGGTAGCGCAATCGGATTCCCTCAGCATAATGCAGGACGATTCTGCGGATCTGATCGTTTCCGCTCAGCAGGATAACGTGCCCGTTTCGGAGACTTTGCCTATTGAGATCCGTGGTCCTCCTGCCCTACCGGGCCTGCAATTGGCCGATCCGGACATCTCCAATTGGCAAGGCCAGGTCATTTACCTTGATTTCGACGGCGCGCAGAACGTCACCTACAACGGCTCCGTAACCGTCGGGCCATTTGACGTGCCTGCCTTCCGGGCTCCCGGCGAGTTGGCCGGGCAAGAGCAGGCAATCATCGATGATGTCTTGGCGAGACTGGAAGAGACCTTCGCTGGCTCCGGCGTCATCTTCACCACGGATAAGCCTGACCAGGGCGTCGATTGCTCGACCATCTACATCGGTGGGGACGGTTCTTTATTCGTGGAGTATGGCTCGTTCCTGGGACTCGCCGAGCAGGTTGACGTCGGGAATGGAGATCGGTCCGACGAAGCATTCGTGTTCGCGGCAAGCATTCCGTCTTGTTCCCGCACGGCAGACGAATTTGCCGACCGTCTGGCTCAGATCATCGCACATGAGGCCGGACACCTGCTGGGATTGGCCCATGAAGGTGCCACGGCGGATGGTCTAGGTCTTTCCTCTCTGGCTCTTTCTGTAGCAAGCGTCGAGCACATCTCTTTCGTCAACCTTCACTCGGACCGCCCCCATGACTGCCGCATCGTCTTCACGGATCCCGTGGACTACGCAGCCGACGGCTCGGGGACGTTCACCGTGGCGGACATCTCCATTACCGGCCCGGACGGCGGGGTGACGTCGGCCACCGGGATCCAACAAGAGAGTCCGACGGCCTTCCGCGTCGAATTCGCACCGGCCGTCCAGGAGGGGTATTACCGGTTTACGCTCGGTCCGAACATCACAGACACCGCGGGGAATCTGCTCGACGCGGATGCGGATGGCACCGGCGGAGAAACGCCCGACGATGTCACGGCGTGGCAGTATCAGGCCGTGTACCTGGACGACCAAGGGCTACCCGAGACGGCCAAGACGGCCCATTGGACCGCCGACGGCACAACGGTCGATTCCGTGAATCAGATTCAGGGTCGCCTTGTCGGCACCGTCAGCTACCAGGAGGGGATCTCGGGGAGTGCCTTCAGCCTGGGTAATTCGGGTTACGTGGAGGTCCCGGACAGCGATCTGTGGGACCTGGGAGGCGGCGATTTCACCGTATGCGTGTGGGCGAAATGGTCGCGTCTCGATGGAGGCTCGATCGGTAATCCGGAAGACGTTATGATCGGCCAGGACGAAGGCGGCGGCTCGCGCAACAAGTGGTTCTTCGCCAAAGGGGGCGGGTATCTGAACTTCCATATCAACTCCCCCTCGATAGGGCCGATCTTCCTCACCCGGGTGGCGTTAACGCCCGCATTAGGGCAGTGGTATCATCTGGTCGCACGCCGGTCCGGCGCGGAGTTCGCGATTTTCGTTGATGGGCAGTTCAGAGGAGCGCAAAACTGGTCGGGGACCATCCCCAACGTAAACGCGCCGCTGCTGCTCGGCATGGCGGAAGGGTTCCAGTTTGGCGGGGGGACCCTCGATGAGGCGCTGATCTATGATAGGGCTCTGAGCGCTGGCGAGATCGATCAGGTTGCCCATGCCTCCTCGATATTCCGTTGCCTTGGTCCGGTCGTCGAAGGACCCACCTCCCAGACGGGCTATACGGATGTCATGTTCTCCAGGCCAGTGAACACGGCCAGCATGTCGAGCGATCAGGTCTATCTGTCGGCCCCTGGTCGGACGATCGCGCTGGATCGTGTGGAGCAGATTACGACGGTCTCGTATCGCCTGCACTGGGCCCAGACCCTGACGGCCGGGAACTACACTCTGCACATCGGCTCGGCCGTGGAGAGCATCGACGGACGGTATCTCGACCAGGATGGCGACGGCATAGGGGGCGAAGAGCAGGACGACGGCTACTCCGGCACGCTGACCGTCGATCTCGCGGGTCCGCGCATTACCCGCTTCAAGCCGGAGGGGGATATTGCGGGAACCGTGGCGTTCCTGGATGTCTGGTTCTCGGAGTCGATACGCAGCGATTCGTTCACGCCGGCCGATGTCTCCATCCTGACTCCGGCCGGGGCCATCGCGGCGACTTCCGTTACCAACCTTGGCCTGAACCAGTGCCGGATTCAGTTCGCTCCGCAGACCCGTTCAGGCGCCTACAACGTCACTGTCGGCCCCACCGTGCTGGACCTGGCCGGCAATGCCATGGACCAGGACCGTGACGGGCTCAATGGTGAATCGGCTGACGATCGGTGCCATTGCGCGTTCACCCTGGTGGACGTCGACCTGATCGTCTCCAATGTGCAGGTGGAGCCCGCTGAACTCTTTTCCGGAAGCCCAGTACACATCGCTTGGGAAGGAGCCAATAACAGTGGTGCGCCGCTTCAGGGCTCCTGGACTGATGCGGTATACCTGTCCGTGAACGAGGCCTGGAGCATCGACGATATCCGCTTGGGCGTGGTGCCGCATGAGGGCGGGTTGACCGCCGATGCAACCTACGTCGCAGATCTCGATGCGGTCATGCCCGGCGTGAAGGCGGGGGATTACTATCTGCTCGTGCGGGCCGATCTCTACAACGAGGAGATGGAGGCCGCCGACGAGGGCAACAACGTCGTTGCCGTTCCCATCCGTGTGCAGGTACATCCGCTCCAGGTCGGGGGCTCCGAAAACACGGGACGCCTGACTGCCGCGGATCGCACGGACTACTTCGCCGTTCAGACCACCGGGGGTACCACGCTCAACATCGAGCTGTCGGGCCTGACCGGCGGTCCCGTACAGGTGTACGTCAGCTACGCCAAGGTCCCCGACCGGGAGCACTTCGATTTCTCCGGCACATACGTCGGCGGCACCAATGTGCACGGCGTGACGGCCAACGCTCTGCCCGGAACATATTACGTGATGATCTACGGCGATCAGACCTCCGGCGATATCGACTATCTCGCATCCGCCACCGCACCGAGCATCGCGGTAACGGGTCTCTCACCGGCACGGCACGCCAACGTGCAGGACTGTACGGCAACGATCACCGGGCTCGGTTTCGGCGCGGCTACCACGGTCGAATTTGTCGCCCAGGATTGGACAATCCACGTGCCGGTGGAGCTCGATGTGGTCTCATCGTCCGTTCTGACGGTCATCCTGGACCTGCCTAACTGGGCTCTGGGCATGTACGACCTGCGCGTCAGCAACGCCGGACTGAGTTCTGTCACGGCGGAAGGCGCCTTCGAAGTGGTTGCCGGGGAGCCGCACCTGGAGACCCGCCTGATCATCCCGAGCGCCCTGGGATACCATTGGCCTCAGACCATCTGGCTCGAGTACGAGAATACGGGCACGGCTTCCATGCCCGCCCCGCTGCTCAAGCTGGAGGGCAGCGACAAAGCCCTGTTGACGCTCGACAAAGACATTCAACAGTCGTGGTGGACATGGGGCAACTGGTGGTACGGTGAGCCGCCGGCACAGGCCGGCGATACGGTGCAGGTCCTTGCGAAGGGGTCGTCCTTGAGCCCGGGCATTCTTCAGCCCGGGGACTCCGGCAGAATTCCCGTGTATTTCATGGGCCTCCGGCAGCCCTGGAACTTCTCAGACCGTACGATTACACTCAACCTGGGATACCTTCTGCCCGAGGATACGACGCCGGTCGATTGGTCCCCTCTTGAGAGCGAGATGCGGCCGGAATGGTGGATCGGGGACGACGCCTGGAATGCCGTGTGGCAGAACTTCGTCCGGCTCGCCGGCGATACCTGGGGCGGATACGTTCGTCTCCTGGCCGGCATGTTGAATCCGATTAGCTGTGTTGCGGCCGGCGGTGCGGTTTCCATGACCGTGGCCAATCCGGCCACACTCGGGGGCATGGAGGATGCCGAAGTCCAGCGGTTGCTGGCCCTCGTCTTCCGGACCGCCGACGGATTGAACCCCATCCGCACGCTGGCCCAGGCCACGGACGTGTTCACCCCGGCGACCGGGCTGAATCTCTCGTTCGACCGGGTTTATCAGCAGCCGATCAGCCGGCGCAACCAGATCGGTCCCCTCGGCCGCGGCTGGACCTGCTCCTGGCAGATGTTCCTGCGGACCAACGCGGCGGGGGATCTCGCCATCTACGATGCGACCGGGACGCCGCGGATCTTCGACAGGCAGCCGAACGGCACGTTCACCCCTCGCTCCCAGACCGATGACGGCCGGCTGGTGCTCCAGGGCGGAATCTACCTGCTGACGGAGCTCGATTGTTCCAAAACCGCGTTCAATCCTGACGGCGGTTTCTCGTATATCCAGGACACGAACGGCAATCGGATCACCGCCGGCTATACGTCGGGCCGGCTGACCTCGCTGACGCACTCCAATGGCAGCCGGCTCCTGCTGGCCTACAACGCGCAGGGCCGGATTGTCTCCGTTACGGACCCGCGGACTACCGCCCCCGATGACGACTACGTGGTCATCTACGAGTACGATCCGTCCGGCGAATACCTCCTCAGCGTTACGGAGCCGGGCGGCCGGGTCACGCGCTATACCTATGAAACCGCGGCCCCTGCGCCCCAGCGGCATGCCCTGCTCTCCATCGAATATCCCGATGCCACGGTAAGGCACTATGCCTACAATGAACTGGGCTGGCTTTCGGAGACATACCTCGACGACAACGCCGAGCGGCTGACGTTCCGCTATGACGAGTTGGGCAAGGTGACGATGCAGGACGCCGCCGCACGAACCACGACGTTCACGTTCCTGCCCAGCGGCCACACGGCGGAGATCCGCGACAATGCGGGTGGCACGCTTACCTGCGTGTACGACGCCGACTACCGCTTGGTGTCAATTGTGGGCCCCGCCGGCGAGACCTACCGATACTCCTACGACCAGCGGGACAATGTCTCGGCCATCGAGGACCCGCTGCGCCAGGTGACGACGCTGAAGTACGAGCCGACCTTTAACAACTTCTCCCGCATCACGGACGCCCGGGGCAATGCCATCGGGTACACGTACAATTCGTCCGGCAACGTCATAGCCAAAACCTACCAGGACGGCACGCACGAACATTTCACCTACGACGCCGCCGGGAACGTGCTGACCTGGACGAATCGTCGGGGCCAGGTGGTCACATACACCTACAACGCGCGGGGACAGATCACCGGCAAGGACTACAGCACCACGGCGGGCCTGATCGACTATACCTACGCCTACGATGCCACCGGCAACCTCATCCGGACCACCGGCCCGGAAGGCACGACTTCGATGACCTACGCCCTGGCCACGGATTGGCTCACGCGCATCGAGTACCCGCGCGGGCAGTGGTTTGAGTTCCGATACAATGCTTGTGGCCAACGCATCTACCGCGAGGACCAGGACGGGAATATCGCGCGCTATGAGTACGACACGACCGGCCGGCTGGACCGGATGACCGACACGGCAGGCGCACTGATCGTGGATTATGACTATGATTCATCCGGTGCCCTGATCCTCAAGACGCTGGGCAATGGCGTTTACACGACCTACGCGTACGACGCCGTGGGCCACCTGGTGCATCTGGTCAACTGTGCCCCCGCCGGCTCCATTCTCTCCCGTTTTGACTATACCTACGATACGTCCGGTCGCCAGGCGTCGATGGCGACGGCAGATGGAACTTGGACCTATCAGTATGATGCCACGGGACAACTCGTCCACGCGGTTTTCGACTCAACGAATTCTGCCATTGAGGATCAGGATCTAATCTATGAATATGACGCCGTCGGCAATCGCATTCGCGCGATCGCCAACGGTGTGGTCACCAACTACACGACCGGCAACATGAACGAGTACACCCATGTTGGTGATGCAACCTACCTCTATGATGGCGATGGTAATCTGATAAGCCAGACCGAAGACGGTGTGACAACCACATACACGTACGACATTGAGAATAGACTGATCGGCGTGACCACACCGACGGATACGTGGATATATGAATATGATGGATTCGGGAGCCGTGTCGCCTCGATGCACAACGGTACTGCCGTCAATCACATTGTCGATCCAATAGGCTACGGCAATGTCGCGGCCGAGTACGACGACAGTGGCGATCTGATTGCGCGATATGACCATGGGTATGGGCTGCTGTCGCGTACAGACGATGTCTCATCCGCCTGCTACTACACGTTCTCCGCTCTCGGAAACACCAGTGAGTTGACGTACTCACTCGGGACCATCCTGAATTCGTATTCGTATGATCCTTTCGGACGGCCGATTACACGCGTGGAGGCTGTGCCAAACGCGTTTGAGTATGTTGGTGAATCTGGCGTGATGAATGAGGACAATGGTCTGGAATTCATGCGAGCTCGTTACTATGCAACGAATGTAGGCCGTTTTGTCTCCGAGGATCCAGTGGAACTCGGTGGCAATGACGTCAACTTCTATCGCTACGTGTCCAACAATCCAGCGGCCTTGATTGACCCTCAGGGTCTGCGTTGGTGGTGTGGTAGGCAGTCCGAGGATACAACCTATGGGGAGGCAATCGCACTGTTCCGCTGGGGGGCGAGTACAGCACTGTACACTGTCAGTGGCCCGTCCGTAACGCTGGGAGCTGGGTGGACCGCTGGTTATGGCCCCACAGTTATGCCATATCCGCCATACGTCGGTTCTGTGGGCGTGGGACTGTACGGAGAGGCCTCTTTGGTGGGCGTTTCCTCCGGCTTCAGTGTGGGCGTTTCACTTCTCGAGTACGGCTACGGGAAGTACCACAAGGGCACGTGGTGGTGTGGGTGGGTCAAGGACCCACCACCGGAGAATGATCCGCCAACGGAGGAAGGCGATGGTGGCAGCGGCGATCTTCGTCCCATAGTTGATCCGAACGACAAATCTGGTCCGGCGGGATATGGAGAGGGCCATTTCGTCGCGGACGGCGGTCTCCTGAGCTATCAAGTTCGCTTCGAGAACAAGCCGGATGCGGGCGCGCCGGCCCATATCGTGCGGGTCACGGATACCCTCGACGAGGACCTGGATCTCTCCACACTGGAGCTCACGGAGGTTGCGTTTGCCAACCAAGTCATCACTATTCCCGGCGGACGGCGCGAGTTCCATACCCAATACGCAATGACGGTGGACAACGAGTACGTCTCGGGTGGCAATATCGTGGTCCAGGTGGATATCACGCTGGACACCACGACACGGCAACTGCAGATGACCCTCGTGGGCGTCGATCCGCAGACGGGCTGGTTGCCCGACGATATCCTCCTCGGCATTCTCTATCCGAACGACGAGACCCACAGGGGAGAAGGTTACATCAGCTACCTCATCCGGCCCAAGTCCGGTCTGCCCAGCGGCACGGTCATCGAGAATCAGGCCCGGATCTATTTCGACTGGAACGATCCTATCGACACACCGGTAGCCCTGAACACCCTCGACGCCGGATCACCCGCCAGCCAGGTCGATCCTCTCCCGGCCGCTACTACAAACACCGAGTTCGCCGTCTCGTGGTCTGGACAAGATGAGCCGGGCGGGTCCGGCATCGCCAGCTACGACATCTACGTCTCCGACAACGGGGGGCCATTCGGACTTTGGCTTGGCGATACGGCGGAGACGTCGGCCGTATTCATTGGTGAGTTGGATCACACGTACGCCTTCTACAGCGTCGCCGAAGACAATGTGGGCCACCAGGAGAGTGCCCCCCATGTTCCCGACGCGACTACAACGGTTGGCATGCCCAACGGCTTCCCGACTATCACGGCAGACAATCCCGTCGTCGCAGTCCCGGAAGGTACACCCACCGAGAATACAGGCACCTTCAACGACGATGACCTCGGTGACGTCGTCGAGGTGACGGCCTCGGTGGGCACGGTTGTCCAGGCCGGCTCCCGGACCGGCACTTGGGCCTGGACCTACATTCCTGGCGATGGTCCGACGGATGGTCAGACCGTGTCCATCGCCGCCACAGACAGCGAAGGTGCTTCAGCCCAGGTGACATTTGCACTGGTCGTCAGCAACGTGGCACCTACGGTTGACGCTGGGGTAGGCGCGGCAATTGACGAAGGTGCTGGCTTCACAGGGCCCGGTTCCTTCACCGACCCGGGCACCGACACGTGGACCGCGACCGTAGACTACGGCGACGGCAAAGATCCTCAGCCGCTGATGCTGACGGGAACGACCTTTGCCCTGGACCACACATATCTTGACGATGGTACCTATACCGTAACCGTTCGAGTCACCGACGACGATGGCGGCGTCGGACAGGATACGCTGAGCATCACCGTGAGCGACCTTGACCCAGTAGCCTCGTTGACAGGCGGCACGGCCCTTGATGAGGGGCAATCCGGGTCCTTCGATGCCAGTGGTTCCACCTCCGCGCCGGATGACGTTGTCGGGTATGAATGGGACTGGAACTACGATGGTGTGACGTTCGCCGCGTCCGGCGATACCGGTGCGACGCAGTCGCACACATGGATGGACGATGGGACGTACCGCGTCGCTGTGCGGGTGACCGATGACGATGGTTCCTCTGGCGTCGCGACGCGGACGGTGAGCGTGAACGATCTGGGTCCCGTAGCGGCCCTGACGGGCGATGCGGCGCTTTCGGAAGGTCAGGCCGGGAGTTTCGATGCGAGTGGCTCCCTTTCTTGGCCGGACGGCATCAGCTCCTACGAGTGGGATTGGGCCTACGATGGCAGCTTCGATCCTTCCGGGGACGTCGGTCCGACCCAATCGCATGCCTGGACAGTGGACGGGACCTATATGGTGGCCGTGCGCATAGCCGACGAGGATGGTTCCCTTGACGTGGCAACGTTGACGACCAAAGTGGAGCAGCCCTCGGTTCCGACAGCGGTGGATTCTCTGGTCAGCGTATCTCTGGGTCTGATGAGCTACGACCGCCGGACGCTGCAGACGAAGATGCAGATGACGATCACCAATACCTCGCAGACGCCGATCTATGGTCCGGTCTGGATCGTGATCAAGGCGATCAGCGACTCGACGGTCAAGCTGGTCGGCAGCAGTGGAACAACCTCCGACGGCTACCAGTACCTCAATGTGACGAGTCTGCTGGGCGATGGCCGTCTGGATCCGGGGGAGAAGATTTCGACTTGGCTATCGTTCTCCAACCCGCTGCGGCGGCAGTTCAATTTCAGCTACAGTATTCGCGGCCTGTTGTCTCCCCTGCTCGGCCCGTGACCGCCGGTAGGCGGTAGTCGGTAGTCGGTAGCCGGCAAGACAGGGGTCAGGAACCGCCGTGCGGTCCTCCGCCCTCTATCTTCTCCCCTTTTCTCCGTGGTCTCCCCCCGCCTGCGCGGGGGCGGGCTGTGCTCTCAGTGGTGAGAAATCAGTTCTCAGGAGTCAGTTCCCGCTTCGGAATCTGCAGATTGCCGCGCTTCGCTCGCAAGGACATGCGGTGCGAAGGAACGGGTCTGATCAAGGGCGGGACGCCCTCGCCACGGCGGCTGTTCTACATGTCTTGTTCGCGTATTTCGCGTGGTTCGCGGTGGAAAGGTGTTCCGGGTTCTCAGTTCCCACCCCGGATCAGGGTCCGGGGTGACAAGGTTGGAAATCTGCGTGAATCGGCGTAATCTGCGGCCCAAAAGCGGTTGTCGGTAGTCAGTTGTCGGTTGGAAGACCATGGTACAAACAAAGCCAATTTGGGTTCTCTCTCGCAATGCCGGGGCAGGCTGCTATAATGACCGGCTCGTCCGCGACGGCCTGTGGGCCGGTCGCGGATGGTCGGATGAATGGTCGATGTGCGGTTGGGCGGCGGCGGTGCGTGGGAAGACACGCTCAATTCCCGCCTTCGCGGGAATGACAACACCCTCGCGTACGCGGGGGTGTGCTCGGGCGTGGCACCCCGGCATTACGGTTGGCCCGGCGGAGCACGAGTGGTATGAGGTTCCTCCGGCCGGGGTGGGTTCGCGGCCGGTGTTCGATAAGGAGTTGTGGCAGCATGGGCATGGACAAACGCCCCGCAGAGAAGCCTCTGTGGTGGCAGACGGGGGTCGTCTATCAGATCTATCCGCTGTCGTTCGCGGATAGCAACGGCGACGGGCACGGCGATCTGCCGGGGATTCTCGGCAAGCTCGATTACCTGAAGTGGCTGGGCGTCAATGCCATCTGGATCTCGCCGGTCTATCCTTCGCCGCTCGCGGATTACGGCTACGATGTCAGCGACTACAAGGCGATCCATCCGCTCTTCGGCACGATGGAGGATTTCGACCGGCTGCTGGCGGGCTGCCACGAGCGCGGGCTCAAGCTCCTGCTCGATTACGTGCCCAACCACACCTCGGACCAGCATCCGTGGTTCCTCGAAGCGCGGTCGTCGCGGAACAATCCCAAGCGGGACTGGTACCTCTGGAAGGACCCGAACCGCGACGGCAAGTTGCCGAACAACTGGCTGAGCGTCTTCGGCGGCTCCGCCTGGCAGTGGGACGAGAATACGCGGCAGTACTACTGCCACAGCTTCCTGAAGGAGCAGCCGGACCTGAACTGGCGGAATCCCGAGGTTCAGGCGGCGATGCTCGACGTGATGCGGTTCTGGCTGGGCAAGGGCGTGGACGGGTTCCGCGTGGACGCCCTGTGGCACGTGATCAAGGACGAGAAGCTCCGCGACAATCCGGGCAATCCGGAGTATGTGGAGGGACAAATGTCACCCTACTGCCGGCAGATCCCGACGTACTCGGGCGGGCAGCCGGAACTGCACGAGATCGTGGCCCTGATGCGGCGCGTGACACAGGAGTTTCCGGAGCGCGTGCTGATCGGGGAGATGGATCTGCCGCCCGAGGAGCTGGTCTGCTATTACGGCCGGAACGGCGATAGTGGCCTTCACCTGCCGTACAATTTCCAGTTGATCACCTTGCCCTGGCGGGCGATGGACATTTTTGCGGGGGTCAATACGTACGAGGCGTCGCTGCCGGAGTTCGCATGGCCGACGTGGGTGCTGGGCAATCATGACAAGCCGCGGGTGACAAGCCGGGTCGGGCCGGAACAGGCGAAAGTCGCCGCCCTGCTGCTGCTGACGCTGCGCGGGACGCCGACGATGTATTACGGCGACGAGATCGGGATGGAAGATGTGAACATTCCGGCGGAGGAGACCCGCGATCCGGTGGCCAAGGCCTTTCCGGGCATCCGGCTGGGCCGTGACCCGGCGCGGACGCCGATGCAGTGGAGCGCCGAACCCAACGCGGGATTCTCGGGGGGCCAACCGTGGCTGCCGATCGCCGCGGACTACGAGGAGACGAACGTGGAGAAGCAGAAGCAGGACGAGGGCTCGCTGCTGGCGTTCTACCGGCGGCTGCTGGCCTTGCGGCAGAAAGAGCCGACGCTGCAAGTCGGCCGGTATCTGCCCGCCGGACAGAAGAGAAGTATCTTCGCCTTCGTGCGGGAGCACGACGAGACGACACTGTTGATCGCCGCGAATCTCGGCAGCACCCGCGCCCGGTTGGCGGTCCCCCGGCACATGGACGTGGTCGGTGAGATCATTCTGGGCACCGACTCCACGCGGGCCGGCAATAAGATCAAGGACTACATCGAGCTGGGGCCGGACGAGGGAATCATCGCGCGGGTCTCCCCCGCTGACGAACGACCCACCCCCGGACGGCGCATGGCTCGGACAGACGGATTGCTCGACAGCGGCGGCCCGGCGGACCAACGGCGATCGAATCAGCGCTCCGCGGATTGACAATTGACATCCGGAGCCGGATCGACAATAATACCTGACGTGAACTTACACCCGCGCCGAAGTGGCGGAACTGGCAGACGCGCAGGATTCAAAATCCTGTCCCCGCAAGGGGGTGAGGGTTCGATTCCCTCCTTCGGCAGTGGCGAGTTTTCCTACAGATTCCGCATCCAGCGGGGCCAGTCATTCTTGTTGACCCCGCCGAAGGGCGTCCACGGTCCCGCCGTGTTGAAAGTCCGATGCCATTTGAGCATCCAGAGATCCTTGATCCGGACCTTGCGCGTGGACCAGTCCATGAACATCATATTGATGCCCCCGTGGTGGCGATTGGTGCAGACCCGGCGCATGCCGCCGCCGTAGGACCAGAGGAATTCGCCATCCATCTGTGGGGCGGGGTCGAACGGCTCCGGCCGGACCAGCATGAAGCCGCAGTCCTGAAGCACCGGGATGCTATTCGAGTTCTTCTGTCCCACCCGGCGCCAGCGATTCGCGGGGTCGTGCCCGCCACTGGTGCGGTCGCTGTCATTCACCCACCAGTTGATGCCATAGCTGCCGATCTTGTAGATGGGGTTCCTCAAGAGCGAGAAATCATTGGGATTGGTGATGCTGACGTCCCAGGCCGTATAGGGGAGCACTCCGCCCTGCTGTTCCGTACGAGGGGCCTTGGGGCACAGGCGGATGTCCGTATCTTTGTAGTACGGCAACAGCGTGTAGATCCACGAATAGCGGCCGGTGGCCCAGTCCTCGTCGATCCCGGGCATGAATCGTCCATCATAGTTATCCGTGTACATCGCAAAGCACAAGGACCACTGTTGCAGATGGTTCCGGCAGACGACCTCCCGTGCCTGCTCCCGCGCCCGGCTCAGCGCCGGCATCAGGATCGCCATGAGCAACGCAATGATGGAGATGACGACCAGCAGTTCGATCAGCGTGAAGGCTCGATGTTTATTCATAACGCTGCTCCGACAGCAATCCACCCGTCCGACATACCCGACGATCTATTATACCGTATCGCGGCCGGACAGGCGAGCGACACCACCTGTTTCGAAAACGCGCGCGGGTGCGTCTTGCCGGCGGGGGCATGCGTAGTACAATGGGCGTGTCTCTCGCAAACGAAGGCAAAGGGGACATCGATGGGTCGGACAAATCGTGCTTTCCGCCGGTGGCGTGCGATGGAGGTGTTGGCGTTCCTTTTGACCTGCAGCTTCGCTTCGGTCGGCCAAACCGCCCATGTCACCCTCAATGCCGACGGCGTTCTACTGATCGACGGGCGGAAGGTCCTGCCGATTGGCTTCACCGGCGGTCCGCCGCCCGATGGCAAAACGCCTGAGGGCAAACCAGCCTTCGAAGAGATTCGCGAGGCGGGCGGGACCTTCTTTCGCACGGGCTTGCAAGGCGGCAACTCCTGGAACGAGGACACCATCGCCCAAGAGCAGATCATCATGGACGCCGCGGCCCGCTCTGGCCTGTACTGCTGGCCGCGGCTGGAGAAGCTCTCCAGCCTGGAAGAGGACGACCGCCTCAAGGAATTGCTCCTGCGAACGGTCCTGAACCGGTTTCGCAGCCATCCGGGCCTGCTGCTCTGGAAGAACGTGGACGAGCCTTTCTGGGGCAAGGTCTCCGCGGAATCTATGATCCGCGCCTACCGGATCATCAAAGAGGTGGACCCCTGCCATCCCGTCGGGTTGACGCAAGCCCCGCGCGGAACCGTCGACGATCTGCGGCCCTACAGCGCCGCGGCGGACATTCTGCTGCTGGATATCTATCCCATCGGTTATCCGCCGGGCATGCACTCCCTGGGACCGAACAAGGAAATCAGCATGGTCGGCGACTACACCCGCTTCATCAAGGAAGCTGCCCACGGCAAGCCGGTCTGGATGGTCCTCCAGATCGCCTGGAGCGGTGTAGTCAACCCCGGCAAGACCCTGCGCTTTCCCACCTTCGCGCAAGAACGCTTCATGACCTACCAGGCCCTGATCAACGGCGCGCGGGGCCTGATCTATTTCGGCGGCAGCCTCAAAGCGGCGATGACCCCCGAGGACGCCAAGCTGGGTTGGAACTGGACCTTCTGGCGGCGCGTCCTGCGCCCGGTGCTGGAAGAGGTCGGCACCCACAGTCCCCTCGCCCCGGCCCTCGTGGCCCCCGACTCCAGACTGCCAATCAAGCTTGAAGGCGCAGACGATGTGGAATTTTGCGTCCGAGAGGTCGCCAACGATATTTACATTCTGGCCTGCAAGCGCGAGGGCCAGACGGGCCAAGTGAAGTTCACCGGCCTGCCGGCCTGGGCGGCGGAAGGCGAAGTCCTCTACGAGTCCCCCCGCAAGGTGCAGGCGAAAGCCGGGCAATTCACGGACTGGTTCGCCCCCTTCGACGTCCACGTCTACCGCTTCTGTGGTCCAGAGACTCCCCACTGAGTCCTGCGCTTGAAAGCGCGCCCGCCTTCTGGCATAATCATCCGATCCAGAGGCAGAACGGTGGATCGTGGTCATGAGTGATGTCACGCGCATCTTGAACGCCATTGAACAGGGGGACGCGGGGGCTACAGACAGGCTTCTGCCGCTGGTGTATGAGGAATTGCGGGTCCTCGCCGCCCAGAAGCTGTCCCATGAGCCGCCGGGCCAGACGCTGCAAGCGACCGCCCTTGTGCATGAGGCTTATCTCCGACTGGTGGGGGATGAGCCCCAGAATTGGAGCAGTCGGGGCCATTTCTTCGCGGCCGCCGCCGAGGCGATGCGCCGGGTTCTGGTGGAACGCGCGCGACGCAAACGCTGCCTGAAACGCGGGGGCGAGCGGCGGCGAGTCGATCTTGAGGCGGCCGAGTTCCTCACCGACGGGCTCTCCGAGGATGTCCTCGCGTTGGATGGAGCCCTGCTCAAGCTCGCCCACGACAAGCCACGGGTCGCCGAAGTCGTGCGGCTCCGCTACTTCGCGGGGCTGACCCTCGGCCAAATATCTGAGATCTTAGCGCTTTCGCGCCGGACCGTAGACAGTTACTGGGCCTACGCCCGGGCGTGGCTGTACCGGGAGATGACCCAGTCCGACAAAGAAGGCGCGTGAACCCTCCGCACGCGTGTCCGGACATATTCTCGATTCCGGCATTTTCTTCTGCGCACTTTCCTCGTGAATCTCGCACTACAGTGGCAGGCAGATGACTCAAGGGCATGGAAAGATGGGCCAGAAACGACCAGACATTGAGTTGACTCTTCTGGAGGCACTGGAGAAACGGACCCCTCAAGAACGGGCCACCTATCTCGACCAAGTGTGTGGAAATGATGCCCGGATGCGGGCCGAGTTGAACTCTCTGCTGGAGTTCCACCAACAGGCCGGCAGCTTTCTGGAGGCGTCACCGCTGGCCCAGAACGTGACGTTGGGTGAATCACCGATAGCCGAAGGCCCCGGCACGCTCATCGGTCGCTACAAGCTCTTGGAGAAGATCGGCGAGGGCGGCATGGCCGTGGTCTACATGGCCGAGCAGCAGGAGCCCATCCGCCGCAAGGTAGCCCTCAAGATCATCAAGCTGGGCATGGATACTCGGCAGGTTATCGCCCGCTTTGAAGCCGAGCGGCAGGCCCTCGCCCTGATGGATCATTCCAGTATCGCCAAGGTCCTTGACGCCGGAGCCACCGAGACCGGCCGGCCCTACTTCGTCATGGAACTGGTGACCGGTGTTTCCATCACCGAATACTGCGACAAGAACAGCCTGAGCACCAAGGACCGGTTGGCGCTGTTCCTCCAAGTCTGCCACGCCGTCCAGCACGCTCACCAAAAAGGCATTATCCACCGGG
>CAYHAJ010000296.1:0-15174 GCA_964354535.1 uncultured Pirellulales bacterium | reverse complement strand
GGTCGCCCGATGGACGGTACATCGCCTTTGTTCGGGATTGCCAGATTCTTCGGCTCTACGAGTTCGCTACCGCTGAACGCCGGTATCAACACCGCCTGTTGGCGGACGAAGAAGTGTGGATGATGAAATCCGATGGCACGGAACCAAGGCGTTTGGCCCGTGGGGGCTGGCCCTCCTGGAGTCAGGACTCGAAGCGCCTCTACTATCAATCCCGCATAGAGAAGGTCCTTTTCTCGATTGCCGTCGACGATGCAAACACTCGGCCCATCCCGATTCTGGCGTGTTCCAACAACTTCCCGTCGATGTCGCCCGATGAGAAACACGTCGCCTACCTGGAAGGTGCATCGCTGAAGGTCAAAGACCTGGCTTCGCAGACAGTTGTTGCCGAATGGCCGGTGCCATTCACAACCTGGGGTGGTGCCGGCTGGTCCCCGACAGGCAGCGAGTTGTGTTTGGGCGGTGACAACACTACGCAGGAGAGGACGGGACTATGGATCTACGCCTTCGATACACCGCAGCCAGCCAAGGTCCTCGCTGGCCAGATCGTTAGCGCCTCGTGGTCTCCGAAGGCAACGAACTTCGCCTTCTGTCTGGGCCCGCCGTATTATGAGATTTGGGCCGCCGATCTCGACCCGGCCATCGCGACCGTCGAAGCCCTTGGGCCCGGTCGGACATTCGAGGAGCACTGTCAAGAGATGGTGCGCCTTTGCACCCGCAGGATCGAGGCCGACCCGCAGGACGCCTACGCCTACTCCGACCGCGCCCATTACTATGACTGCCTGCACGACCGGGCAAACGCGAATGCCGACATGAGGCGGTGGTCAGTCGTCATGGGCGGAGGCTTGTCTGCCGATGCACAGTTGGCCCCGCCCAGAGTGTTGCGGCGTGTCATCAACATGCCATTCGATTGTCAAATCGTCTTCTCTGCAGAGAGACCTGTAAATGAGATTCCAGTAATGTCTATTGCCTTTGGGCAGAAGGGAAGGTGGGAAATGAAGCTGTTTGAAATTCCAATGTTCGTAATGTCGCTGGTTGGGTTTGGCCTTATCTCTGGCCTTGATACGCCGACCACGTACGCCGATTTCACATTCGGCCCTCCTGTGAATCTCGGGCCTGCTGTCAACACCCCCTCCACGGACGCCGGGACCATCTCGGCCGATGGTTGTACCCTGTATATCGGTTCCAATCGGCCCGGAGGTTACGGCACTTGGGACGCCTATGTAACGACGCGCCAAAGCACTGATGATGCGTGGGGGCCGGTGGTCAATCTCGGGCCGATCGTGAACAGCTCGAGTGTTGAAGCACCCTGGTCCATTTCAGCCGACAATCTATCGCTGTACTTCATCTCGAACCGGGCCGCCGGCGGCTCCGGCGGTCCTGATCTCTGGGTGACGACACGCGCCACGACCTCAGCCCCGTGGGGCACGCCAGTGAATCTTGGACCGACCGTAAACAGTCCCTATAGCGAGTCTGACCCAAGAATCTCAGCCGATGGTCTGTCGCTCTATTTCTGTTCCGAGCGACCCGGCGGCTATGGAAGTTGGGACCTCTGGGTTACAACGCGGTCAACTCTGGCTGCTCCCTGGGGTCCACCAGCAAATCTTGGCTCGACTGTGAACAGTCCGAGTGTGGAGTATCAGCCGAGCATCTCACCCGACGGCTTGTTGCTCTTCTTTCTGTCCGAACGCCCGGGCGGATTGGGATCGGGTGATATATGGGTGACGAGACGAGCAAGCCTCTCCTCCCCCTGGGACACGCCGATGAATCTTGGCCCACCGATCAACACTTCGGCGGACGACTATGCTCCGAGCATCCTGGCTGATGGATCCACTCTCTATTTTGTTTCCAACCGCGCGGGTGGGTGCGGGGGTAATGATATTTGGCAGGCACCGATCCTTCCCATTGTCGACTTCAACGGGGACGGGAAGGTCGATGGGAAGGAAGTCTTGGCCATGGCCGAGCACTGGGGCCAGAACAAGTCGCTTTACGATATTGGGTTGTCCCCGCTCGGCGATGGGGTCGTAGATGCGAAGGACCTGACTGTCCTGGCCGGGTACATCGGGCAAGAGGTGAACGATCCCACTCTCATCGCCCACTGGGCACTGGACGAGACGCAGGGGATGCTGGCCACGGACAGCGCCGGCGAGCATGACGCGCTGGTGCTGGGCAATGCGGCCTGGCAACCGGCCGGCAAGATCGGCGGTGCCCTGGCCTTCGACGGTAAGGATGATTCTGTGCGGTCGCTTTCGTCTGTCCTGGACCCGGCCGCAGGGCCCTTCAGCGTCATTGCCTGGATCAAGGGCGGAGCGACGGGCCGGGTGATCGTGTCGCAGTTCGGGGGGGCGGATTGGCTCTACTTGAATCAGTTTGGCATGTTGACGACAGACCTGAAGTCGCCCGGCAAGGATGGGCGGTCTTTAACTTCAGACGCCTACCTCCTCGACGACCAGTGGCACCGGGTAGCCCTGGTCTGGGACGCCACGAATCGGTCTTTGTACGCGGATGGGGTCGAGGTTGCCAAGGACACACAGCCCAACTTGGCGGCATCGAGCAGCAACCTGCAGATCGGCGGTGGCAAGAATCTTGCGACAAGTACCCTCTGGACTGGCCTAATGGATGACGTTCGAGTCTACAACCGCGCCGTGGCACCATGAGTCGAGATGTGTAGGGTGCGTACCACGCGCCGTCTCTCTTGACTCCTTGGGTAGTGGACATGGTGCGTCATGCGCACCCTACGAAGGTTGATCGACAACTGGAGTACGAACCAAACGCTCTGCGACATCGGGCCGGGAGTTCCTGAGCGCCGCGTGCGCGGCGGGGCTGGGGCGACGGCAAGGTGGACATCGAGGATTTGAAGGTCTTCATGACCTACTTCGAGAAAGCGAATCCACCCGTAAAGCCGTAGGGGTAGCCCCAAGGGGTGCCCCCCGAAACCGGGCAGGCACAGGGGCCAGCCCCTACACAACCAGATAGGGGCCGGCGGATAACGGAGTCGCCGGCCCTTGTCGTTTCCGGCAGGGGTCAAATCAGAGGAGTGCATATCGCGCAAAAACGCAAAGATCGCCAAGGGGAGAACAGATACTCGGTCTCGCTTATCTGGGCGCCTTGTGCAACTTGGCGAGCCCCATCAAGGTCTATCCGCCCGTCACAGAAAAATGTCCCCCTTTACCGGAATTTCATTTGACGTTGAACATATGTACATGTATTATAATCTGGCAACTGAATAACGAATCATGAAGCGTAGATTTGGAAAGGGCTGATATGAGCAGCGGAGCGGCGATCTTTGCTCCCCGGCGAGTCGCGGTGAACTCACCATAGAGACACCGAGGTCACGAAGACAATCCCCAGTTCATCGCAGGAGATGGCCCGGTCCCGGCTCCGTGCCTGGCGTGCCCGGGTGGTAGAGATTCGTGCGAAACAAAGCCAAAAGGCAGTAGCCGGTAGTCGGTAGTCAGTAGCCGGTTGGAAGACTGCCATGCAAAACAAAGCCAATCTGAGCAGGGATCAGGTTTCAGGGGTCAGGGCTCAGCGGCCCGACACCCGAGGCCGGACGCCGGTCCCCTGCATCTTCGTACAAAACAAAGCCAATTTCGGAGAGTCCAAGCAGGTGCCAGCAGCCAGTTATGCAAAACAAACCCAATTCCCGTCGCCACAGGAAGGCCCCGGCCGGAACGTGGAGCCGGTGGGAGCAATCGTGCGAAACAAAGCCAAAAGGCGGTAGCCGGTAGTCGGTAGTCAGTAGTCGGTTCGAAGACCGCCGTGCGAAACAAAGCCAAACTTGGGAGAGATGGGATGCTCGGGGAAAAAGTCGGCGCCGAGTGCGGGCAACTCCGCCGGAGAGTGAATCGTGCGAAACAAACCCAATTTGGTCCGACCGGAATGAGGGCCAACTGCATGGCAACAGAGAGGTTAGGAACGATTGGTGGCAAAATGGGCCCGGACAAAACAAAGCCAATTCTCCGATTGCGGATTGCGGATTTCGGATTGCGGATTCAGGGCAGCCTTCCGGCGGGACGCCCCTACGGGCCGCCGGGCCAGGACCGGTTGTGCAGGCAAACCCAATTGGCCGGAACGAACCGTGCGAAACAAAGCCAATTTCCCGCCGGGCGGAGCAAGGCCCGGGGAACACGGGCCGTGGGGGCTCCCCCGCCTTTCGACCCTGTGGCCTCTGCCCTTCCTGCGTCTTTCGTGCGAAACAAACCCAATTCGGCGCAGGGATCAGGTTTCAGGAATCAGCAACCTGATGGCGGACCCCGACCGCTGGGTTTTTGTGCAAAACAAACCCAATTTCTGGAAGGACCAAATCAAGGATAACTTACGCTGTAGAAAAGGGTTATGACGAACCGCGTACGCAGATGCCCTCGGAAAAACAAAGCCAATTTGGAGAGGAGTCGATGCGATTTCGGATTGTGGATTGCGGATTGCAGACAGACCTACAATGGGCCGCGCGTGCGAAACAAAGCCACTTTCCGGCCGGTCAGAATATCGCACCATTCTACGATTCCATCGTTCCAGTGTTCCAGTCCCCTGCTTTCGTGCGAAACAAACCCAATTTCGGGAAGGGTCAAACGAAGGATAATTTCTGCTGGGAAAAAGGGTTATGATGAATCACGTACGCAAATGCCCCCGGAAAAACAAAGCCAATTTGCCGACGGTGGAGATACCCCAGTGTTTCAGAGGGTTTCAGCTATGGGGTGGTGAACAGGCCGTGGAAGTAGTCCCAGGTCCAGGCTTTGGTGCCGTCGGGGCGGATCAGCCAGAAACCCCGAACCACGCCGTTGTCCGTAACCGGCGGCTTGGCTTTGGGGTCTTTCAACTCGTTGCAGTAGAGCTCCCAATAGACGATGTAGGGGCAGCCCCAGTCGAGGGCGGTGCGGACGGCGTTCGGGATCGCGCTCTGGACTTTGTCGAGGGAATAGACGTTCTCGGGCATGCCGAACTCGCCGAGGTAGACGTTGCGATTGCCAAAATCGGCGCTGTCAGGAGCATTGGCGGCGATGAAATCCAGAGCCTGGCGCAAGGTAGGACAGCCGCCCTCGGCTGTCAACCAGCGGATGACCCCCGAGGGCGGGGGTCCTACCGCGTCCCAGGCGGAGTACGAGATCAGGTCGAGCTTCGTGTGCGGCAGGACCTTGTTGACCATGTTGGGAAAGCCGGTCCGCATCGACTGGACGACACGGTTGACCTCGGCAGCGTGGTACACGCGTACTCCCTGCTGCCCTACTTCTTCCCGCGCCTGATTGACGCCGGCCTGACGGGCGTTGAGCCACTCGACCATGTTCGCCAGCGCAGCCGCCGGCGGCTCCTCGTCGCCTTTGTAGTTGCCGCGGACCAGCCAGTCGCCCTCCCAATGCTGAAGGACAAAGGTCTTGCCTGTGCCCTGGTACTGAGTCAGGAAGTGCTTGGCCAATTCGTAGAACTGCCGCTGCTCGTCCTTCTTCTGCTCAACCGTGATACCCTTGCGCCAGTAGGCCTCATCGCGGCCCAGCGAGGTGGTCACCAGGATGTACGTGGTGAAGGGCTTGTGGAACAGGTCCTGGAAATATGGCGTTTGGGCCCCTTCAACCAGCGATTCGACCTTCGGCCATTGGGAGTTGTACGGGTACGAATCCGGAACGCGCCCCTTCACCCCCGCCCAGAACCAAACCTTGATCACCCGCGCGCCCAAGGCCAGAATCTGATCGGCCCCCTCGTTCAGGAAATCCTTGTCCGTCAGATGATACAACCCCGCCACATGGGTCACACCCACGATGTCGCGCACATCCTTGGTCACCTGGCCCTCCGCGGAGCAAAGGAGAGCGAGGCTCAGAGCCAGCATCAACATGCCCAACCGTGCCATAGCAGCCCTCCGGGCCGAGATTCCAAATCCCAAGACCGTCTGAGCGCGGAAATCACAAATTCCAAAACCCAAATTCCAGACAAATCCCAAGGACCAAAACGGAAGAAAACTCCAAACCAAGCCGCCGCAGGGCGCGAGCGTTTGGGTCATTGGGGTTTGGAATTTGTAATTTGTTTGAGATTTGGTGCTTGGAGCTTTGGATTTCCGCCGGAGGCGGCGGTGCTTGGGATTTGGAGTCTCCGGCTGCAATCAAACACCTCTCCCTGCTGCCACCACCTTGAAGCTGGCGCGGGCGGCCTCGATGGTCTGGTCGAGATCCTGCTTCGTGTGGGCCGAGGAAACGAACATCGCTTCATAGGCGCTGGGGGCCAGGTAGATGCCTCGGTCGAGCATCTGGGCGAAGAACTTCTTGAAGGCCGCGATGTCGGTCGCCCGCACGTCGTCAAAGTTCCGCACGGGCTTGCCCGCAGCGCCGCTGCGCGTCGGGTCGGTAAAGAAACAGCTCAGGAGCGAGCCAACGCGGTTGAGGGTCACCGGGATGCCAGCGTCGGCCGCCGCTTGGGCCAGTTCAGACTCCAGATTGGCCGACGAGGACTCCAGTTCGCGGTAGACTCGCCCTTCCGCCAGAATGTCGAGCGTGGCAATGGCGGCGGCAGTGGCAATGGGGTTGCCGCTAAGGGTGCCCGCCTGGTAGACGCGGCCCAGCGGGGCGAGTTGGTCCATAATATCGGCCCTCCCGCCACAGACAGCCAGGGGCAGGCCCCCGCCGGCGATCTTGCCCAAGCAGGTCAGATCGGCCTGGATGCCGAAAAGCTCCTGGGCGCCGCCGAAGGCCACGCGAAAGCCTGTGATCACCTCGTCGAAGATCAGCACTGTGCCGTGCTCGTCGCACAGGCGGCGAATCGCTTCGAGATAGCCCGGCTCGGGCGGGACGACGCCCATATTAGCAGCCACGGGCTCAACCAGCACGGCAGCGATCTCTCCGGCATGTATCGCAAAGGCCTGCGTGAGGGCTTCCGTGTCATTGTAGGGAACCACGATGGTAAGCTGGGCCAGCGCTGCGGGCACTCCCGGGCTGGCGGCGGTGCCCTGCTCTGCCAGGCCGGAGCCAGCCACGACCAAGAGGGAATCGCTGTGGCCGTGATAGCAGCCCGCCATCTTGACGATCTTGTCCCGACCGGTGTAGGCGCGGGCCAAACGGATCGCGGTCATCACGGCCTCGGTGCCGCTACTGACCAGCCGGAGCTTCTCGATGGAGCGAAAGGCACCGACGATGCGAGCCGCCAGCTCGGTTTCCGCCAGCGTGGGGGCGCCGAAGGAAGCCCCCCGGTCCGCCGCCTGGTGAATGGCGGCGACCACCGCTGGATGGGCGTGGCCCAGGATCATGGGACCCCACGAACCCACGTAATCGATGTACTCGTGGCCGTCCACGTCAAAGACCTTCGAGCCCTTCGCGCCGGCGATGAACACCGGATCGCGCTCCACGCCGCCGAAGGCGCGGACCGGCGAATTGACCCCGCCCGGCAGGTAACGGGCGGCCTGGGCGAAAGCCGCTTGGGATTTATGATTTTCCATTTACAATTTATGATTTACCGCTTAACATTTTGTGTTTTCTGCCGCCGGGGGCGCTTCGGCCAGAACCGATCCGCCCGGGACGGCGAACAATAGACAGTGAATGGTAAATCATGGATCGTAAATAATAAATAGAAAATGGGAACCGTGCCTCTATGAACTTGATGAAGTGGTTGCGCAAGAACAACAAAAAGATCATGGCCGTGGTGGTCATCGTGCTGATGGTCGCCTTCGTCGGCGGGTCCTCGTTCCACTACCTCTTCCAGGGCAGCGGGGGCGCCAAAAGGGCGGTCGCCTATTATGGGCAGAACCAGAAGATCACCCCCCTGGATCGCTCGGCCGCCAACCAGGAGCTCGATATCCTAATGGCGCTGGGCATTGACGGGCGCCTGCGGCAACAGGACATGGGCGGTCTGTTCTTGAGCGAGCTGGTGTTCCGGGAGAGCCGATACGCCGGGATGGTGGACATGGCCCGCCAGGCCATCCAGCGCAACCGCTTCCGGATCAGCGACAAACAGCTCAGCGAGTTGTTCGCCGGTCGCAGCGCCGTCCCGCCCGACATCTTCTGGGTTCTCCTGTGCAACGAGGCGCGGGACGCGGGCATCTACGTAACCAATGACGAGGTGGGGCAATCGCTCGAACGGCTCATCCCGGCGATGTTCGAGAAGAGAACGTATGCGCAGGTGATCCCCTCGCTGATGAACCGCTACGGCGTGCCGGAAGAGACCATTTTGACCACGTTCGGCAAGCTCCTGGCCGTGCTGCAATACTCGCAGATCATCTCCGCCGTCGAGAATGTCACCGCCGCCCAGATCAAGCACATGGCCCGCGATGAGTCGGAGTCGTTGAGCACCGAGTTCGTGCAGTTCAATGCCTCCTTCTTTGCCGACAAAGCCCAGACGCCGCCCGAACAGGCCATGGCGGAGCAGTTCAACCGGTACAAAGACAACTTCCCCGGGGACGTCAGCGCGGCCAACCCCTTCGGGTTCGGCTATCGGTTGCCCGACCGCATCCAGTTCGACTACATCGCCTTGAAGCTGTCGGAAGTCGCAGGGATTATCAAGGCGCCGACGGAGGAAGAGGCGGAGCAGTATTACCAACTGAACCGCGACCGGCAGTTCACGGACAGGGTCGCCTCTGATCCGAACGACCCGAATTCCCCGCAGGTGGCCAAAATCCGCAGCTACGCCGAGGTTGCCGACACAATTATGAGCGAGTTGCGCCACCAGCGCATTACCAGCAAAGCGGAGCAGATCCTGCAGGAGGCCAGGAACCTGGCCGACGCCCAACTGCGGGCGGTCGATCCGAACGGGAAGGCCATCCCCCTGGAGGAGCGGCAGAAGAACGCCGGCGATTATGAGAAGATCGCCGCCGGACTCCGCAAGACCTATAGCCTTCCCCTCTACAACGGCCGCACCGGCCTGCTCAGCGCCATGAATATGCAGGAGGACCAAGTGCTGCGGCGCATGTTCTTGACGGTCTACGGACACAACCCCGTCCCCTTGACGCAGGCCCTGTTCTCCGTCAAGGAGTTGGGCGAGGACGCGACGATCATGCTGTCCCTGCCGCAGACCGAGATGTATGCCAGCGTCGGTCCCGCGCAAGATCCGATGGTTGCGCCGGCGGCGGATCTGACCAACCAGGTTATGCTGATTACCCGTGTCGTGGCGATCGAGAAGAACACCCCGCCGACCGGTCTGGACACGAGTTTCAGCACTAAGACGCTCGGCCTCGGCGACGCACCCAAGAAGAAGGATGGTAACGTCTTCTCCGTCAAGGAACAGGTCGTGGACGATGTCCGGGCCTTGGCTGCCTGGGACACGACCAAGAGCAAAGCGGAAGAATTTCTGGCTCTGGCGACGAAAGACGGCTGGGACAAGGCGGTGGCCCAGTTCAATAAGCTTTATGGCCCGCAGGCCAAGACCGAGCCCAACGATCCGAACGTCTTTAAGGTGGATAGCCAGGCGGGTCTGCAAAGGATCCCCAGTGCCGAGCTTCAGGTGCTCGCGGCTCAGGTGGCCAACAGTCCGGCGGCCCCCATCGTCCTGAGTCAGGCGCGAAACGCCGGGCAGTTCGTCGCTTTGCTCTACGCGCTCATCCCCGCCGACCGCGACACGCCCGAGAAACTGCCGCTGGTCGTGGCCTCCCAGCCCAGTCAGTCCTATTATGTCGTCAAGAGCCTGTCCGTGCAGCGGTTGACGAAGGAGAACTTCCAAAAGATGAAGGGGATGATCGTGCGCCGCGAGGAGTACAGCCAGATCGAGAATCTGGCGGCGATCCATTTCAGTCCGGCGAATATCCTCAAGCGCATGAATTTCCGGTACGCCCACCCGACGGACGACCCGAACGAAAGCCCAGCCCAATCGAAAGCCAAGGAAGCGTCGTGATGGCACAACCCTGGAAGGACAACCACGCCCTGTTCCTGATTTCGACCGGAGCGCTGGCTTGGCTGGTGCCCGGCGCCGGGCACTACGCCCTGAATGAGAAGAGGCGGGGCCTCGTGATCTTCGTGGCCCTGGTTCTGACGTTTACGGTGGGGGTCTACGTCGGTTCCATCGGCGTGGTCGATCCCGTTCACGCGCGGCCCTGGTATGTCGCCCAGGTGATGAACTCGCCGCTGGTGATGCTCCTTGGGCGCATCGGGGCCACCGGCGAGTATCGCGTGTTCGGGCGCGCCAACGAGATCGGCCAGATCTACACGAGCATCGCCGGTTTGTTGAATCTGCTGTGCATCGTCAATGCCGTTTACACGGCCCATTTACGCAGCGTGAGAGAATCGAAGACCTGAGATGATGGCATTCCTGGCAACAGTATTGGGCAGTTTCACGACGCCAATGCGGATCGGCACCGATCCCGCGTCCATGCTTTGGCTCGTGCCTTTGGTGGTGTCGATCGCAGTCGTTTATAAGGCCACCAAGGTGCACCGCATCCGGCCGTGGCCCTTCGCCAAGGAGTCGGCCGTGCTGTTTGGGTCCATTGTGGTGTTCATCGTGGTGGCGGCGATCATCCTCTACGGCGTCACCTGGATCGTGACCGAGCAACTGCCCGCGCTCCTGAACCAATCCACGTTTTAGCTCAGATCGTGCACCGGCGAGCGCGGCACTACGCCCAACTCGACCAAGGCGTTGTAGGCGGCCTTCTGCTCGGCCTCCTTCTTATTCGCCCCCCAGGCACTGGGGAAGTGCCGCTGATCGATGACCACCTCGGATTCGAAGCACTTGTTGTGATCGGGGCCCTTCTCATCGAGCAGGACGTAGATGGGCACGGTACTGAACTGCTCCTGGGCGTGCTGTTGCAGCAGAGATTTGTAGTTGCCGTGCGCCTCTTCCGAGTCGATCTGCTCGATCAACTCGGCGAAATTCTGCAGGAGGAAATCACGCGCCGTCTCGAAGCCGCTGTCCAAATACACGGCGGCGATCACCGCTTCCAGCAGGCCGGCCGCCAGGGAGGTGGGAAAGGCCTTGTGGGAGACCATGCCTTTGCCCACGACGAGGAACTTCGGCAATCCGAGCCGCCGGGCGACCAACGCGCAGGTCCCGCGCGAAACCAGCATGCTCTTCATCTTCGTCAGCTCGCCCTCGCCGTAACCCTCGAATTTCTCAAACAACGCCTGGCAGATCACGATCGAGAGCACCGCGTCGCCGAGGAACTCCAGCCGCTCGTTGCTTTCCAAGCGATGGTCCACCGAGGAGGAATGGGTGAACGCCTTGGCTAAGAGGGTGAGGTCGGTGAAGTCATGTCCGAGAATCTGCTCCATCTGATGCAGAGTGTCGTGATCCATGGGTCCTTACACGTACTCCGACTTGCGCCCGGCGCAAGTACCACAAAGGTTCGACATCCTCTTGCGAGCAGATCACGAACATCGCTCCGAGAAGCGATCTTCGTGATGCGCTCCGCAAGTCCAAGAAGAACGAAGGTGAGAACGCGACAACCGAAGGAGAAAGTGAGTTCTCCACCTTCTCCCGTTCCGACCTTCGTCCTTCTTGCGAAACGCACCTGACGATCAGCCCACCATTTGCAGGCTGGCCAGCGCCACGAACTTATCGTCCACGATTTCGAAGATTCCGTCAAGACCCGTCACGGTGAAAATTCCCTTCGTGGCCGGGGCCACGTTGCAGAAGACGAGCCGGTGGCCGCAGTCGCTCATCAGTTTCTTGAGCCGCAGCAGCTTCGACAGGCTCGAAGACGTGATGATATCGACCTTGGAAAAATCGACCACGATCTCACAGTCGCCGCGGTCGCGGGCGATCTGGGTGATCGTCTTGAGCTCCTCGCCCATCTCGGGCTCGGGTGGCAGCTCCACGAGAATGATGTCCTCGGACCAGTTCTGAATGCCCATCGTTATCTCCTCATCAGCCGAAACAGGGTCAGATTGTCACCCCTAATATCGGCAGGCGGATGCAGGACATTAAGGAAAAATGGCGGCCCAGGGACTGCCCCTGCGCCGGTCCATAAAAACAATCGCCATCCTTCTGAAGAAGCGAATCTGCCCCCCCACCGGCAGCCGGCAAGAAAAGCTTAATAAACATCGGCCCGAGGGGGGGGGAAAAAGGCCGCGGCCGGGAAACGAATCGCCTTTGGCCACCTCCCGGGAAGCCCTCACAGCTTTCTGTCGAGCTTCCGATAACCGATGGCTTCGGCCAAATGCTCGCTGCGGATCTCCTCACTGGCGTCGAGGTCGGCAATGGTCCGAGCCACCTTGCAGATCTTGTCATGGGCGCGGGCACTGAGCCCGAGCTCCATCATGGCCCCCTTGAGCATCAGCTCGCCCGCATCATCCAGCTTGCAGAACTTTTCCAGTTGCTGGTGGCTCATGTGAGCGTTGGTCCGCACTTTGCCATCACCAAACCGTCGCGTCTGCATCACTCGCGCCGCGACGACGCTGGCCCGCAGGGCCTCCGAGTCGATCTGCCGGACCTTCGAGCGCAGCTTGCTGAAGGCGACCGCCGGCACGTCGATGTGAATGTCGATCCGGTCCACGAGCGGCCCGGACACTTTGGCCACGTAGCGGGCAATCTGGCCAGGCGAGCACTTACAGGCTCGTAAGCTGCTGCCGAAATACCCGCACGGGCACGGATTCATCGCGGCCACCAGCATGAATTGGGCCGGGAACTGGATGGTCCGTTTGGCCCGTGAAACGATGACAAAGCCGTCCTCCAGGGGCTGGCGGATCATCTCCAGCACGTGCCGGGGAAATTCCACGAATTCATCCAGAAAGAGAATTCCACAGTGGGCCAGGGAAAGCTCTCCTGGCCGGGGCGAAGACCCGCCGCCGATCAGGGCCGGACCACTGGCCGAATGGTGCGGCGCCCGCACCGGCCGCCTGGCGAGCAGCGCCTGATCTTTCTTCAGCAATCCGACTGCCGAGTAGATCCGCGTGGTTTCCAGCGACTCCGCCAGGCTCAAAGCCGGCAGGATCGTCGCCAGTCTCTGGGCAAGCATGGTCTTGCCCGCTCCCGGTGGCCCGATCATCATGATATTATGGGCCCCTGCCGCCGCGATGGTCAGGGCTCGCTTGACGCTCTCCTGCCCCTTCACGTCGGCGAAATCAACCTCATAGTGCGATGCGACCCCGAACAACTCCTCAATATCCGTAACGGTGGTATCGAGCAGAAGTTGCCCCGAGAGAAAGCCCACCGCCTGGGACAGCGAGCCGACGCCAAAGACCTCAATCTCCTGCACGACGGCGGCCTCTTTGGCGTTCTCCAGCGGCACGATCATCCGGGTGAAGCCGTTCGCCACCGCCGTCATCGCCATACTCAGTACGCCATTGACCGGCCGCACCCGGCCGTCCAAGGCCAGTTCCCCAACGACGACATACTCCTTGAGAGCGGGTCCAGCGAGGACACCCTCTCCGGTGAGCATGCCCAAGGCAATGGGCAGATCGAAGGCGGGTCCCGCTTTCTTGATGTCCGCCGGGGCCAAGTTGATGAGCGACTGCGTCTTGGGATACCGATAGCCGCAGTTGACGATCGCGCTGTGGACGCGTTCGAGGCTCTCCTTGACCGCCGCGTCGGGCAGACCCACGATCATGGACTTCTCCAGACCGCCGCGGGCGACATCGACCTCCACCTCACAGATGATGCCCTCAATGCCTTCCAAGGTGACGCTATGCAATCTCGCCAGCATATTCTCATCTCCGAACCGTAGACAGGGCCACAGCGGAATTCTACAACCCCACGACCCCGGTCTCAAGCGGATTTATGGCCCCGAGACCGTGCAGGCATGTATCGGGATAGCGTGGGAATCCCGTGTGTGCGTGAATCGGTCGAGTCGGAAGTGAGAAGTGGGAAGTGGGAAGTTGGAAGTAAGAAGACTCGGCAGGCTCGATGCCTGGCTTCCCTCCCTTGCCACTTCACACCTCGAACTTGAGACTCCTTCGCAAATTGGCTTTGTTCTTTCGCCCGGACATTTCCTGCATTCTACTCGTAACTCAATCCTTGTCCAACACTTACAGTTCCCGCGCGTCCCAATGAATTGGGTTTGTTTCGCACGGAAGTTTCCCGGCTGCTTCGCAGGCCAAGCCATACCACCCTCCCCCGCCAAGGCAGATTGGGTTTGTTCCGCACAAGGCTCTCCGACAGCCTCTTGGGCCGGGCCGTACCCGCCCTTTGGCTCACCAGAGCAAACTGGGTTTGTTTGGCACAAGGCCTCCAGCCGTCGCTCTCGCAGGGTCGGACACGCCCATTCTCCCCTGCTCGGACAAACTGGCTTTGTTCTTCTCGCCCAGGCATTCCCTGCATTTCGCTCGTAATTCGTTCTCTGTCCGACACTTACGATTTCCGCACGTCCCCATGAATTGGGTTTGTTCCGCACGAAAGCCCCCGGCTGCCTCCCAGACCAAGCCATACGATCATTCGAAGCCAAGGCAAATTGGGTTTGGCTGACACAAAGCGACACCGGCTGCTCCACAGGCTGGACCATACGTACCTTCCATCCGCGGGGGCGCATTGGGTTTGTTTGGCACACTGCCTCCAGCCGTCACTCTCGCAAGGTCGGCCGCATCGATCCTCCCGCCTCGGACGAATTGGCTTTGTTTTTTCGCCCAGGCATACCCCGCATTTCGCTCGTAACTCGCTCTTTGTCCAGCACTTACCGCTTTCGCACGTCCCAACGAATTGGGTTTGTTTCGCACAAAAGTCCCCCGGCCGCTTCGCAGGCCAAGCCATACCCGCCTTTCGCCCGCCACAGCAAATTGGGTTTTTTTTCGCATAGTTGGGTCCTTGGCTCCCGCCCATGCGAGGCCTGTGACTGGAATGACAGAATGGTGGAATGATGCATCGGCTCGCCCGACGAGCCTGAGATTCTCTTGGTAGGACGAGCGTCCTCGCTCGTCTAAAACCCCGTGCCAACGCCTGTCCCGAGCCTGCCGAAGGGATGCACGACGCGTGAGCTTGCCACAGGTAGTCGCACGATACCGTGAGACAACGGATGTCGCCTTGTGCCTCACCGGCCATAACCGGACCCTCCGAATTCGCCATCTACGAGTCTGTATTCAGTTTTCTGGTTATCTTACAGATGCCAATGATTCGCCGTCAAATAAAAACCAGGCAAGACCGGGATTTTTTCTGCTCGCCGGGACATAACGAAAGAACACGCAACCATAGCGTGGACACCCGGCCCTTGCGCTTCGCCCCGGATGGATGAATCGCGGCATGGCAAAGAGAGGCGAGGGATTACCTCTCCGTAGGTCGTGGGCCTCCCTACGAATGTCATTGCGAGCGTATTGCGGCAATCTCAGGCGAGCGGGGACGCTCGCCCTA
>CAYHAJ010000295.1:0-14289 GCA_964354535.1 uncultured Pirellulales bacterium | reverse complement strand
CGTGGACTGCAACAGACGCGGGGTACTATCACAACGACGGCATTCCACAAGGGCCCCAGCCTTCGGGTCTGGTCGCCGAAGTGGTCCTGCAGCACTTCGACTTCAATCGTGGTCGCGAGCACCGCGTACGCTACTTTCGCTATGTAGATGATATTAGGATGTTCGCCAGAACAGAGCGTGAGTTGCGCGAGATGCTTGTTCGGCTAGATATGCTGAGCAAAGACATAGGCCTTTTCCCACAGAGCAGCAAGATCGATATCCATGAAGTAAAAGATATTGAGGCCGAGCTGAAATCCCTTAGTCATCCCGTTGAGAGTGCTGTGAAGCGGAGACTCGTAGACCAGCGAAGGCTGAGGAAGAGGATCGTGGTTCTGTCACCGAGATTCAAGGTTTCAGACCCGACTCGATTCAAATACCTCCTTGGTCGTGCACAACCCAGCAGCGAGCTGACGCGTCGGCTCTGGCGCATCTACGAAAAAGCTCCAGTCTACTACCCCAATATCGCCCGATACCTCCGAAAATACCAACGGCTCCCTCGTTCTGCGGCCAAGCGACTTCTTGAGGAGATCAAGCGACAGACGCTCTATCCGGCCATTTGCGCCGAGTTCGTGCAGACGCTCGATGGGCGAGTGCCTCGCACCTATGCAGCCAAAGCAGACTCCGTCTTAAAGGAAATGTGGAAGCCAGCCACTCTGCGTCCCACACTCCTCGCAGCCGTGGGCCAGTGTCTGCTCCGGCGGGACCGCCTTACGTTCGACCAAGCTAAATATGCCTGTCTGCGTCCGAAGTCTTGGTGGGCGCGCAGCCAACTCGTGCTGTGTCTGAGCAACCGGCTTTTCGGAAAGCCATCTTTGGCGTGGCTGGTCAATCGAGCGTTGCGCGACCCCTGCGCCGAGGTGGCGATGGCCGCCGCCTGTCTTGTGCTGAGGGAGGGTATCCCCGTTGAGCGTCCGATGAGACGAATACACTCAAACGCCGCCAGGATGATGAAGGAACTTGGCATCATTCGACGGGTCCGATTGGAGCCATGTGGTATACACCTTTACTTCACTCGTCTCGTCGGAGCAAGCCCTGAAATTCGATGGCGGGCCCTCTTCGGAGCAAACCATGGCAGGGCCGAGTCTCAGGCGGTCTTCTGCCGAGCGTACATGGAGACCGATATCACCGCCTGGGTCAATGCGATGGACGTCTTCGATGACTGGCTTCTGGAAGCGCTCTATGACCAAGACAAATCGCTTGGAATCTACAGCGCGATAGGCTCCGTCATCGACGCCAAGAGGCTAGTGCAGAACTACCCAAACGTCCAAGCGATGGTTAAGAGCGTTCATGAGAAGCGCTACGTCAGTGCATTATCCCACGCCAAAGAGAAACGCACGGGCCGACCGACTCAGCCAATCAAGTTCGCTTACTTAAAGACAGCGAAGCCACTTGCCCGAGCAGCTATCATTGAACTTGCCGCAAAGTGGGGGGCGTCCTGAAATCTCAATTGGCATGAATTCCAACGACATCTTACTAATCTGGGGTCGAGCATGAGATCCAGGAGAGGGCTGACTTCTTGCCAGCGTAGGCACTATCTCTTGCCGCCCTCGGTCTTCAGGACGTAGGCTTTTCGCTGGTGGCTCTTCCGTAAGGGTATTCTCCATGAACGCCTTGAGTTGCGCCAGCTACACGCGGTCAGGCTTCATAGACCGATTCCGCTTCCTGGAGGACCTCGTCGCGGAAATAGTCAATCAGCACGTCGATGTCGCTGTCCTCCCGGGCCGTGCCGCGCACGTAGGAGCCAAAGAGGGCCACCAACTACTGACTACCGGCTACCGCCTTCGGCCCGCGCGGCTGTCCCACCCGCTGCCATCCTTGGCCCTCCGTCTTCCGTCCGCTAAAAAAAGGTTGTCCCCGCCTTTTGTTCCGGCCCTTGCCGCCAACTTCCGCCAGAATTCTCTCACCTACTTTGATGAGCATCTTGGATGAGGCGGCGACGAAATGGTTGGCTTGCGGCCTGAGGCGGCACGATAAATACGAGTAAACCGGTATTTTATACCTTTAATTCTCTTCTCCCAGGACTCAGGGCTTATCTTCATGCCATTCGTACCGGCCCCCTTTGCTTCTCCCTGAGGACACCAGCCGCCATCAGGCTCAATCCGCTCTATCGTGCCGTTGACGGAATTCACGGCGCCGGGTAGTCTGGTGTGTTGAGCGGGGAACGCCCGCGCATAATCCAAGTTAGTACCGTGAGCCAGGGGAGTCCCATGATGAACCAAGTCGTGTTGTGCCTGTGGGCCGGTAGTCTCACCGCGTTGAGGCTGGCGGCCGCCGGGGATGGGCCGGCCCAACCCAATATCGTGCTGTTTCTGGCGGATGATCTGGGCTATGGAGACATCGGCTGCTACGGAGGCAGCGCCGCCACGCCCAATGTCGACCGGTTGGCCCAAGAGGGTGTGCGCTTCACCCATTTCTACTCCAACGGCCCGGAGTGCTCGCCCACGCGGACCGCGCTGCTCACGGGCCGCTATCAGCACCGCGTCGGCGGTCTCGAATGCGCCATCGGCACCGGCAACGTGGGCCGCTATGATGACGCCATCCGGCTGTGTGCGCAGCACGATCTGGGCCTGCCGGTGAGCGAGATCGCGCTGGCCCGGCGGCTGAAGAACGCGGGCTATGCCACCGCTCTCGTCGGCAAGTGGCACCTGGGCTATGAGGACAAGTTCGCACCGAACGCCCACGGCTTCGACCATGCGTTCTACTGCCTGGGCGGCGGCATGGATTACTTCCATCACGTCGAAGACCCGCCGACCTACTTGCCGGTGTTGCGGCTTGACGGCGCGCCGCTCCGGCGGCCCGGCTATATTACCGACCTTATTGCCGACGATGCGACGCGCTGGCTGCGCCAGACGGGTAAACGCCCCTTCTTCCTCTATGTCCCCTTCACTGCACCTCACGCGCCGTACCAGGGCCCGGAGGATGGATCGCCTGCACCACTGCCGGCCGATTCCTCCCGCTGGAAACAAGGCACAGCCGACCCGCGCGTCTATGCCGCAATGATCGAGCGCATGGATCAGGCCATCGGCCGCATTCTCGATACTGTGAACGAACTGGGCGTCACTACGAACACGCTGGTCATCTTTGCCAGCGACAACGGCGGCACGCGCAGCGCGCGGCAAGCCGGTCTGCGGGGCTACAAGGGCTCGACGTTCGAGGGTGGCATTCGTGTTCCGTGCATTGCCCGTTGGCCGGGCGTTTTGCCCGCGAATCTGACGACCGAGCAGGTCGGCGTGACCATGGACCTGACGGCATCCATGGTTCGTGCGGGCGGAGCGACGGCGCCGGTGGACCGGCCTTTCGACGGTCTTGATGTCCTCCAGCGGCTCCAGGCCGGCCAGCCTCCTGTCGCGCGCACGCTCTACTGGCGCGCCCGGCGCGGGGAGCAGACGTGGCGCGCGGTGCGCGACGGCGCGTTGAAGTACGTCTCGTCGCAAGACGCCAAGACCCTGGAAGAACATCTCTTCGATCTGGATCAGGACAGGGGCGAGAAGAACGACCTGCTCGCGAGCCGCCCCGAGGAGGTTGCCCGCCTCAAGCGGTTGCTGGCCAACTGGGAAGACCAGGTGCGGCCCCGACGATAGGGATGGCATGGGAGCAGAGGACATGAAGCTGTGTTCGCCTCCGTCATCAACTGGAGAACGTAAATGAGAACCCCGACCCAAGTATTCCGTCTCTCGCTGCTCACGTTTCAACTGCTCGTGCCCATCGGGGTGGCGGCCGAAGGGACGCATCTGGCGCCGGCTTCATCCAAGCACATTTTGCCGGGCCAGATCGTGGTGGACCCGGATCATCCGCAGTGGCTCCAGCGGCACGGCGGTAAGCACGTCTTTATCTGCGGGCCCGGAGACCCGGAGGATTTCCTGTACGTCGGCCGGCGCAATCCCGACGGCACGCGCGACGGCGACCAGCTCGCGCGCATCGCGAAGCTCGCGGAGCACGGCGGCAACTGCATCTACATGCAGATGATTCGATCCCACGGTGGCGACGCGAAGAGCAACGGCGACCCACAGTGGACGCGCCAGAATCCGTTCGTGGACGGTGACCCTGCCCAGGGGCTGGATGAGAACATTCTCCAACAGTGGGAAGAGTGGTTCACCGTGATGGACCGCCACGAGATTCTCATGTACCTGTTCTTTTACGACGACGCCGCCTGCATCTGGAATACCGGTGACGTTGTCGGGCCGCAGGAGCAGGCGTTCGTGGAAACCATCGTCCAGAGATTCATGCATCATAAGAACCTCATCTGGGTCATTGGCGAGGAGTCGGAGGAACGCTACACGACGGCGCGCGTGCAGGCCATCGCGAGAATCATCCAGGGCGCAGACCAACATGGCCATCTCATTGGCAACCACCATTTGAGTGGTACAACGTTCAAGGCGTGGCAGCCGGACGGCGTGCTGAACCACTTCGCAATGCAGCTCAGCGCGACGGACGACGCGGCTCACGCCGGCGCGATTGACGCCCTACGGAAGGCGGCGGGCCGTTATCAGGTCATTTATGCCGAAAGCACCGCGATGCGAACCGACGTGGACGGCATGCGCAGCCACGCCTGGTCCGTCGCCATGGCCGGGATGATGCCTATGCTCTTGCGTATGGACATCGCCACGACTCCGGTGGAGGCTCTCCAACAGTGCCGCCACCTGCAGCAGTTCTTTGAGGCGACCGACTTCTGGACGATGTCCTCGCACGACGAACTGACGCACGAGGGGACGAAGTACGTGCTGGCCAACCCCGGCCACAGTTACATCGCCTACGCCGACCATGTGACCGGAGGGCTCGGCATCAAAGACCTCCCGGCGGGCCCTTATACGGCTACGTGGATGGATTGCCGGACAGGCAAGCGGGTCCTTGTTGAATTGGCGTTGTCCAAGTCAGGAAACCACGTGTTCGGCAAGCCTCAGGAGATAGGCAGAGAATGTGCGGTGTGGCTCCGGCGGCACGCGGCTGAGACTGCGTCAATCAACGATTCCCGGCAGGGCCAAGCGAAGGGCCAAGCGGCCGCCCAAGGAACGCCCGCGGCGAATCGCACGCCCCTCGTGGAAGACAAGCAGGTCACGACACCCACCGGCCAGCAGGTCTTCATTCAACTGTCCTTCGAGGACGAAGACGGCCCCGGCCCTGTGGCGGATGCGCCACGAGCGCGGTCTGGAAGGGTTACGACAGTTCCAAGCCCGGCTCCGGGTTTACGACATCGCCGATCAGGACGGCATCTTCGAATGGATGTGTGCACGTGATCCTGCAGGTGGAGGACGACGGCCGACTCCCGCTGTCCGCGTATCGGCGTGCGGTGGTGACCATCGCCTTCCTGATCTGTGATAGCGGTCTCAAGTACCTCAGTACCGACCTGTTTTCTGACGCCCGCTGAGGGCAGGAGTAGAGGAATTGGGGACTCCCGCCCGGAATTCCGTAATTCTCCCAAGAGTCCCCCAAAGTCGCGACATGCTCGCAGTTTTGGTTGACTCCGACGCGTTTCTTGTGTTATGTTAGGCTTGACCTGTGGGTCTTCATTCCCGAAGATGCAGTGGGATGTCCACAAAGTAGGAGGATGCAGTAATGAGAGCAACGCGAAGATCATTTACCACCTGTACCATGTCCCTCGTCATCGGCCTGCTGTGCCTGTCCCACAGCAGCGCTCAGATCAAGCCGGAATCCATAGCCGGGATATGGCTTCTGGATGAGGGGTCCGGCAGTATCGCCAAAGACAGCTCCGGCCATGCTTACGATGCCGACCTCAAAGGAAATCCCAAGTGGGTGGCGGGCAAATTCGGTACCGCTCTGGAGTTCCAGGGCACGAATTATCTGGAGATCCGCAACTCCGCCAGGGACCTGGCGTTCGGGGGCGTGGCTCCTTTCAGTATCACGGCCTGGGTCAAGAACCAGGGCGGAGGCACGGTCCTCGGCAAGTTCAATGGCGGTGTCATCGGCGCCTACATCCTCCAGATCAGCGGCAGCACCCTCTCCTTTCACCGGGAAGTGGCCCCCTGGGCGTATGGCGGCACCAAGGCCCTGCCCAGCAGTGACTGGGCGCACGTCGCGGCCACCTACGACGGCGCGGTCATGAAGCTCTATGTCGACGGACAATTCGATGCCCAACAGGACCGAGGCGCGCAGAATACCGACACCGCTACCCCGGTGTGCATCGGCGCCCGGCTGACCAGTGGGGCGCCCAGCCAGTTCTTTCTCGGCGCGCTGGACGAAGTGGCCCTCTTCAACGTGGCCCTGACGGAGGACCAAATCAAGCTGGCCATGAAGGGATTGGCGACCACCGCCGCCATGTATCCGAATCCGGAGGATGGAGCCACCGATGTCCCCCGCGATACGAGTCTGGGCTGGACGGCGCCCGCCAAAGTGGCGACACACAGTGTCTATTTCGGCGCCAGTCGCGAGGATGTCAATGCGGCCAGCGTGGACGCCCCGCGGGGGGTCCTCGTCGGCAAAGACCAGAAGGAGACCACCTACACTCCCGCCGGTATTCTCACGTACGGCCAAACCTATTTCTGGCGTGTGGATGAAGTCAACGGTCCGCCGGACCTTACCGTCTTCCGGGGCAGGATCTGGAACTTCACCGTCGAGCCCTATGGTTACCCGGCCAAACCCGTCAGGGCCACGGCTTCCAGCAGCCAGTTTGGCATGGGCCCGGAGAAGACGATCGACGGCTCCGGCATGACGGGGGACCTGCACGGGACCGAGCCCACCACCATGTGGCTGAGCACCGGCGCGACGCCCAATTGGATTCAGTACGAGTTTGATCAGGTCTATAAGCTGCACGAACTGCAAGTCTGGAACTCCAACCAACTGGTCGAGGGTTTCCTGGGCTTCGGCAGCAAGAAGGTCACCGTCGAGACCTCCGGCGATGGAACCACCTGGACGCCCGTGGCCGACACGCCGGAATTCAGCCGAGCGCCGGGGGCTCCGGGCTATGCGGCGAACACCACCGTCAGCCTTGGCGGAGTGAACGCCAAGTTCGTCAAGCTGACGATCAGCGCCAATTGGGGCGGCGTGGCCCCGCCCGTGGGCTTGGCGGAAGTCCGATTCTCCCACGTGCCGGCCGAGGCTCGGGCCCCACAACCCGCCGCCGGCACCAAAGGTGTCAGCATCGACAGCACCCTGGATTGGCGTTCGGGCCGCGACGTGACCTCCGAGCGGGTGTACTTCGGCACGGATCAGGCGGCGGTGACCAATGGCTCCGTGGCCGCCAAAACGGTCAGCAGTCATGGCTTTGACCCCGGCGCTCTCGATTTCGGCACCACCTACTACTGGAAGGTCGATGAGGTCGGCACGGCCACGTATCCGGGCGCCCTCTGGAGCTTCACGACCCAGGAATATGCGGCGGTGGAGAATTTCGAGAGCTACACGGACAAGGCCGGGGAGGAGATCTTCACGGCCTGGGTCGATGGCCTCACGAACAGCAGCGGCTCGCTCGTCGGCTACATGGCGGCCGCCGGCGGCACGTTCGGCGAAATCGTCATCACGCACGGCGGCAAGCAGTCGATGCCCTTCGAGTACAACAACGTCAAGACGCCCTACTACTCCGAGGCCCAACGGACCTTTGACATGCCCCAGGATTGGACCGTCCGTGGCGCCGACACGCTCAGCCTGTGGATCAAGGGCAACGCGGCGCGATTCGTCGAGACCGCACCCGGGCAGTACAAGGTCAGCTCCAACAGCGGCGACATCTGGGGCACCGCCGACAACTTCCGCTTCGTCTATAAGCAGTTCGCCGGGGACGGCTCGATTTCCGCCAAGGTCGTCGCCGTGACCGGCACCACCTCGAACTGGGCGAAAGCGGGTGTCATGATCCGCAGAAGTCTGGATCAGAACTCTGCCTACGCCCTCATGTTCCCAACGCCGGACGGGCGCAGGGCCTTCCAGAATCGGCCCACGGTCGGCGGCAACGCCGTTTCGGCCCATAGCAACCCCAATACGATCACGTTCCCGCTCTGGGTCAAGGTGGAGCGCAAGGGCAATCTGTTCACCGCCTCCTATTCGACGGACGGCAAGACCTGGACCATCCAGCCGGACACCGAGAACACCGGGACCGACAGATCGCCCAACCCGCAGACGATCACGACGGGCAGCACGGTCTACCTCGGCTTGGCCGTGGCCAGCAACAATGCGGGGGCCGCGGCCTGCATCGGCGAGTTCTCCGATGTGGTCACAACCGGCACAGTCACGGGCCAGTGGGCGGTGGCCGACATCGGGCCGAACTCCGCCAATGATCCCGCCGGCCTGTACGTGGTGGTCGAGGATAAGGCGGGCAAGACAAAGACCGTCACCCACCCGGACCCGGCGGCGACCACCGCGTCCACTTGGACCCAGTGGCGGATCACTTTCAGCGACTTGGCAGGCATCAACTTGGCCGCGGTCAAGAAGCTGACGATCGGCGCGGGCGATAAGGCCAATCCGAAAGCGGGTGGCGCCGGCATGCTGTACATCGACGACATCGGCTTTGGCCGTCCGGCTCAGTAGCCCGATACCGTAGTCGCGCCACCACACGGGGTACACGAGGATACCCAAGCGGGGCGTTCGCCCACAAGGCAACGCCCCGCTACTCAAAATCCAGCTCGATGCTGTGGACCCGCCCGTCCAGTTGACTACGGAGGCGGAAGCCGCTTTTGCGCAGGACGGCCAGCATGGGCATGTTGTCCACCAGCACCTCGGCGGTGAAACCGGTGATGCCCTGACCCCGGGCAATCGTGGCCAGGTACTTCAGGAGGAAGGTCCCCATGCCCCGATTCTGCCAGTTGTCCCGCACGATGAAGGCGACTTCGGCGCGATTGGTGCCGGGGTCGAGGTAGTACCGGCCGACGGCGATGATCTGGTCGCCGTATGCCTCCGGGATCGTCCCGACAATGGCCATTTCCTCCCGATAGTCGACGTAGACGAAATTCTGAATCTGCCGCTGCGGCAGGCGGGCCGCGTTCGACATGAAACGATAATACATGGTTTGCTGCGAAAGCGAGTGGAAGAGGTCCCGCACGCGCGGCTCGTCCGTGGGGTGCATCGGACGAAAGCTGACCAGCGTCCCATCGTCCAGGATGGCGGCGCTGCGCAGGGCCGGCGGGCCGACGTGGATCTTGCCCTCAACCGCGGCCAGGTCCGAACGCACATAGCCGCACTCGATGGCCTCCAGGAGCAGCCGGGCCCGGAAATCCGGGTGCGCGATGCTGATCAGCGCGATCGCCCGCTCCTGCAAGCTCTTGCCGTGCAGGTAGGCCACGCCGTATTCCGTCACCACGTAGGGTGCTTCGAAGCTCGTGGCAATGACCGTAGCCCCGTCATTGAGGTGGGAGACGATCCGCGACGTGGCGCCGCCCTCGCCGGTGGACTCCAGGGCAAAGATCATCCGGCCCCCCCGCGCCTTGGCGGCCCCGTGGATGAAATCCGCGTCCAAGTCCCAGAAGCCTTCGCCGCTGCGCGGGCCGCAGACCTGCCCCAGGAGATCGATCCCGGAGGCCAGGCCGACGGCGACCATGTTCCGCTGGCGGCTGATGACGGCAGGGTCGCTCACGTACTGGGCCGAGCGCAGGCAAAAGGAGGGATTGTGCCGGAGATGGTCAAAGAGCCTTTTCGTCCCCAGGCACAGGCTGCACACGATTTTACCCTGATCGCTGCTCTTGCGCGCGCCGGTGATCGCTCCGGCTTCGCACAACTCGACAACGCCGTCGCTCACGACCTCGGTGTGAATGCCCAGGTCGCGCTTGGCCTTCAAATGCGGCAGCAGCGCCTGCGAGACCGGGTGCACGCCCAACTGGACGGTGGAACCATCGGGGATCAGGGCGGCCACATACTCGGCGATCTTCCGCGAGGTCTCGCTCGGCTCCGGCGCCGCGGTCTCCAGGAGCGGCTCGTCCCCAGGCACGAGGAGATCGAGATCGTCGACGGACACCAGGCCATCGCCCGTGGTCCAGGGCATCTGCGGATTCATCTGCGCGATCACCAGGCCTGCATTCTCGGCGGCGCTCCTGGTCACATCCACAGAGACGCCCAGCGAGCAAAGACCGTGCTCGTTCGGCTCCGTCACCTGGATCAGGCCGACATCGATCGGCAAGCGCCCCGAACGAAACAGCTCGGGGATATCCGAGAAGAAGATCGGCGTGTAGTCGGCCAGGTGGCGGCGCATTTCGGCGTCGACCGCAGCGCCGATGAAGAAAGGCTTGAGGCGAAAGCGCCGGGCCAGTTCCCGGTGCAAGTGGGCCGGTTCGCCCAAGGCTACCAGGAGAATGATCTCCACATCCTCCATCTCATCGGCACGTTCCAGCAGCGCCCGCACGAGGGTCTGCGGCTGTCCACAGCCGGTCCCGAGGAACACCCGCTGGCCCGGCCGAATCCGGCCGACGGCCTCGCGCGCGGGAACCATCAGGCTTTGATAAGCTCGCGCGGGACCGGGAACATCATGAGGAGAACTCGGTGGAGAATTCATTTGCCATTACCATTGCCGGGGGTCCCAAACAGAGTCATACGCGCGTCCACGACCATGGCGTCAGTGCCCACCGGGCCGACGAGATACGGGTCGATGCTCAATTCTCTGATTTGCGGGAAATCCGTCGCCAACTGGCTGATCCGTTGCAGACCGCTGACGATGGCCGACCAGTCGATGCTCTCCCGATCCTGCGTGCCCTGCAGCAGTGCGTAGGACCGGGTCTCGGTCAGCATCTGCATGGCTTCCTCCGCGGTGATCGGGGCCAGATAGCAGGAGAGGCTCTTGAGGCGATCCACGAACGTCCCGCCCAGGCCGAAGACCAGCAGCGGGCCAAACTTCGGATCGCACGTGGCGCCCAGAATCACCTGCAGCCCGTGACCGCACATCTTCTCGACGTAGATCCCGTCGAGATGGGCGTGCGGTGCGCGACGGCTGACCCGCAGCGTCAGCAAGTCGAATGTGTCCCGGATGTCCTCGGCGCCCGCGACGTTGAGCTTGACCCCGCCGACATCCGACTTGTGCACGATCTGGGTCGAGACCGCCTTCATGGCCACGGGGAATCCGATCCGCTCGGCAATCTCCACGGCCTCCTGAGGGGAGTTGGCCATGGCGCCGGCGGGAACACTCAGATCGTAGGCCCGCAGGATTTCCTTGGTCTGGACTTCTCCGATCCGCACGCGGTTCGCCCGCAGATGGGACGTGATGATCCGTTCCACCCGGCGGCGATTGACCGGGAAGCGTGTGACCACGCATTCCGGCTGCGTGCGATAGAGCCGATACTCCCGCATCGCGCGCAGCGCGGCCACCGCGCGTTCCGGAGACGAGTAGATCGGCAGGTGGTGATCACCCTTCAGTTTGCCGTTCGGCTCGCCCAGAAAAACAAGCAGCAATGGCTTACCGCCGGGGCCGGGGCCTGGGGGGCAGGGATCGGGGGACGCATGGAGCGCCGAGCGTTGATCGGTCGCACGGCTCAGGGTGCCCGTTCGTAGGGGCGACGCATGCGTCGCCCCTACAGCGCTTACGCCGTCCTGGGTCTGCGCGGCGATGGCTTGAATCGTCTCGTCCGGCCGCGTCATGGCATGCGGCGTCAGGATCACGATCGTGGCATCGACGCTGTCATCGCGCTGCGACGCCCCTACCGCGGCGGCGTAGCGTTTCGGATCGGCGTCGCCCAGCACATCAATCGGGTTGAAGGTGCTGGCGGTCGGGGGCAGCTCGCTCTTGAGCCTCTCGACCGCCCGTCCATCCAGCTTGGCCAGTTTCAGGCCGGACCGCTCGACGGCGTCGGCCGCCATGACTCCGGGACCGCCCGCGTTCGTGATGATCGCCACGCGGTCCCCCCGTGGCAGCGGCTGGCCGGAGAAGGCCATCGCACAGTCGAATACACAATCCAGGTTCTCGGCCCGGATGATCCCGGCCCGTTTGAACGCGGCGGCATAGGCCGTATCCGCCCCGGCAAGGTTGCCGGTATGGGCACACGCCGCCCACATGCCGGCCCGCGTGACGCCCGCGCGCAAAAGAATGAATGGTTTGGACGCCGTGACCGCGCGGGCTGCGCGAATGAATTCATCGCCGCACGCAATGCTCTCCAGGTAGCCGACGACGACCTGTGTCCGGTCGTCAGCCGCGAAGACCTTCAGGAAATCGATTTCGTTGAGGTCCGCTTTGTTGCCGATGCTGACGACCTTGGCCAGGCCGATGCCGCGGACCTGGGCCCAATCGAGGAAGGCGGTGCACACCGCCCCCGATTGCGACAGGATCGAGATTCCCCCTGCCTTCGGCATCCCGCGCGAGAAGGTGGCATTCAGCCCGTGGTGCGTGTCGATCAGCCCCAGGCAGTTGGGACCGAGCAGGCGGACCTTCGCCTGCGCGCACAGCTTCGCCAGCTCCGCCTGCATCAGAATCCCCTGCGACCCCGTCTCGCCAAAGCCGGCGGTGAGCACGGCGATGGCTTTCGTTCCTATACGAAGGGAGTGCCTGACAGCATCGATAGCGGCCGCGGCGGGAACGGCGATCAGGGTCAGATCGACCGGACGACCGTAGTCGGCGATGGTGGGATAGCACGGGATCTCCAGAATCGCCTCCGCCGCAGGGTTCACGGGGATGATCTGCCCTGTGAAGCCGCCCCGGATGAGGTTGGACACCACCTCAAAACCGACCTTGCCCGGTGTCCGGGAAGCGCCGATGACAGCAAGCGATTGTGGATGAAATAGGATGTCCAGCATACCTATCGAAGTGTCAAGTTTGGAGTTCCAGGAGCACTTCCAACTCTACACGTTACACTTCAAACTTCTTCAAAACATTCCTCGGACTTTGCCCGTTTGGAGATCCACGTCGATCCGCCGGAAGGCGGGATCGGAGGCCGTGCCGGGCATCAGCTTGATATCGCCGGCAATGGGCACGATCAGACCGGCGCCCTGGAAGATCTTAAAGTCCCGGATCGGCAGCACCCAACCCTGTGGCCGGCCCTTGAGATTCGGGTCGTGCGACAGACTCAAATGCGTCTTGACCATGCAGACGCCGAAACCTGCCAAGTCCCCGTTGCGCGATTCCAGGGCCTGGAGCTTCTCGGCCGCCGCCGGGCTGTAGGTCACGCCTTGGGCGCCGTAGATCTCCTGGGCAATCGTCTCGATCTGCCGGCGCAGCGGCCAACTGGTTTCGTACAGGAAGCGGAAGTGGTTCTTTTCCTGGCTGGCCGCTACGACCGCCTCGGCCAGCTCGACCGCCCCTTGCCCTCCTCGAAGCCAGTGATCGGAAACGGCGGCGAGCGCCCCATGTTGCTCGGCGATCCGCCGGACCAGCTCGATTTCCGCCTTCGTGTCCGTGTAGAAGCTGTTGACGCAGACGACCGGACGCACGCCGCTCTTGCGGACGGTCTGGATGTGCGCTGCCAGATTCTCGCAGCCTTCTTCCAGCAGGGCGAGATTCTCGCGGGTGTACTCTTCACTCAGCGGCACCCCCGGCTTGACGGCCGGGCCGCCCCCGTGCATCTTGAGGGCCCGAATCGTGGCGACCACGACCACCGCACTGGGTTTAAGACCCGAGAAACGGCACTTGAGGTTCCAGAACTTCTCGAAGCCGATATCCGCCCCGAAGCCGCTTTCCGTCACATGATAGTCGCCCAGCTTGGTGGCCAACAGGTCCGCCACAATCGAGCTTTGCCCAATGGCGATATTGGCAAACGGGCCCGCGTGCACGAAGACCGGCTGGCCTTCAATCGTCTGGACGAGGCTGGGGTTGAGGGCGCCGACCATCCAGGCGGTCATCGCCCCCGCCACATCGAGGTCGGAGGTGGTGATCGCGTGGCCTTTCCGGTCGTAGGCCACCACCATCCGGCCGATCCGCTGGCGCAGGTCCTTGAGGTTGCGGGCCACCGCCAGGATGGCCATCAGCTCGCTGGAGACGGAGATATCGAAGCCCGAGTCCATCGCGAAGCCGTCCATCTTGCCGCCTTGGCCGATGGTGATATTGCGCAGGGCCTGGGCACAGAAATCCATCACCCAGCGGATCTCGACGCGCTGGGGATCGATGTCCAAGCGGCGCAGGCCACTTTCAGCCAGGCGGGCATCATCGTAGTTTCTCTCATGCTGCATCCGCGCCGTCAGGGCGACCATGGCCAGGTTGTGGGCGTTGGTGATGCAGTCGATATCGCCGGTGAACCTGATCGAAAACGGCACCAGGGGGATGCACTGGGCGAGTCCCCCGCCGGCGGCGGAGCCTTTGATGTTGAAGGTGGGTCCGCCGCTCGGCTGGCGGATCGCGCCGGTGACACGCTTACCGAGCTTTCCCAGCCCCTCGATCAGCCCGATCACGGTCGTGGTCTTGCC
>CAYHAJ010000294.1:0-76029 GCA_964354535.1 uncultured Pirellulales bacterium | reverse complement strand
CCGGACAAATGGCGCGAGTAGTTCTCGATCCCGCTGCAATAGCCGACTTCCTGAATCATCTCCAAGTCGTACATTGTCCGCGCTTGCAGACGCTGGGCTTCGAGCAGTTTGCCTTCGCTCCGAAGCTGCGAGAGCCGCGCGTCGAGCTCGGCCTTGATGCCTTCGGCTGCCGAGGAGATTCTCTCGCCCGGGATCACGTAGTGCTGCGCGGGGTAGATGAACACCTGCTTCTCGACGGCCAGGACCTCGGCGGAAGTGGGGTTAATGTAGTTGATCTGCTCGATGATGTCGCCGAAGAACTCGATCCGGATCGCGAACGACTCGTAGGACGGGTGCAGTTCGACCACATCACCCCGAACCCGGAAGGTACCCCGCTGGAAGTCGATGTCGTTGCGGGTGTACTGGATATCGGCCAATCGCCCGAGCAGGGTATTACGCTCGCAGGTATCGCCGACGCGTAGAGCCACCATGCTGGCCTTGTAGTCCTCCGGCGAGCCCAACCCGAAGATGCACGAGACCGACGCCACGACGATGCAGTCGCGCCGCGACGACAGGCTCGTTGTAGTCGAGAGCCGCAGCCGGTCCAGGTCCGCGTTGCGCGAGGCGTCCTTTTCGATGTAGATATCGCGCTGCGGGATGTACGCCTCCGGCTGGTAGTAGTCGTAATAGCTGACGAAGTACTCGACCGCGTTTTGGGGGAAAAGCTCCTTGAACTCCTCATAGAGCTGGGCGGCCAGGGTCTTGTTGTGCGAGATGACCAGCACGGGCCGGTCGAACTGGGCGAGGACGTTGGCCATGGTGAAGGTCTTGCCGCTGCCGGTCACGCCCATCAGGGTCTGAAATCTTTTACCGTCGCGCAGACCCTGGGCGAGCCGCTCAATCGCCTGTGGCTGGTCGCCCGAAGGCTGAAACTGGTTGTTCAGCTTGAACGCATTCATCTCTTGCTCGTCGTGAATCCCACTGCCGGACAGGTCCTAAGCCCTTGCTCCTGCTGCTCTTACGCCTCTCCTACGGCAGCACGATCATACTCTATATGCTGCCAGGGCCGGGCTTGTTTGGTGGCATTCACCGGTCCGCATCCTATCCGCTGCGCGCTAGGAAAGCAATGGTCAGGCTGTAGGCTGGAGGCCGGAGCTACTGCATTCCTTCCCTACGGCCTACGGTCTTCAGTTCACAGTCTTTCCTACCCCCTCGCCCCAATGGGCACCTTGTCCTATCTTGACCAGTCTTGACCCTGTGCTATGGTTGGGTCCGTTGTCGTTGGCAGAGACCTACCGCCTCTCGACCGAGCTTCGCTGTAAGCTTCGGCCTGTGGGGCGGAAACCATGATCCTAACGCGGAGGTGAGAGTCATGCGCGATCACACGAAGCTTCGGGCGTTCGAACTGCCGATCAACTGGCTTTCGTAGTCTACAAGATGACGAGGACTTTCCCCAAAGACGAAATCTTTGGCCTCACGTCCCAAATGCGACGGGCAGCGGTCTCGATCGCATCGAATATCGTCGAAGTTTGTGCCAGGCACTCCACGTCCGATTACGTGCGGTTTCTCGATATGGCTTATGGTTCTGCTCGCGAAGTTGAGTACCAAGTCTCTCTCGCTTGCCGGTTGGGATAGTTAAGCAAGACGGACATCAAAGACTTGGACGCTCTGTGTTGTGAGACATCCAAGGTGCTCAATGGCCTGTTGCGCTCGCTGCGGGGCAGTTGACCTGAAGAAGGCTGGAGACAGTAGGCTGTAGGCTGTAGGCTGCAGGTACTGAATACTTGCCTCCCATGGCCTTCACTCTCCGGCTTCCAGCTTGGCCTGGGAATCAAGACTGCCCAGCGTGCAAAAGCTATAGCTGGCAACAGAGGACTGAAGTTCCTCCCGCCTCCGGCCTACAGCCTCCCGCCTGGTTTGTTACTTCGCTCGCTCCGGGTACAGGATGGCCGCCATCAGGGCCTTGCCGTACCTCTGCCAGAGGACCGAATCGCTCATCTTCTCCGCCTCGGGCGGCAGTTCCAGCGTGATGGTGGGAATGCCAAGAGCCTCGCCCGTGTACGAGCCGAGTGAGCCGGGCCGGGCGCCCACTTTCTTGACCTCCAGATCGCAGTGCTGCGCCATCCGGGCCGCGATGGCCTGTCCGGGGCCGTCGTAATCGATGCAGTTGAGCGGCGTATGAATGCTGATGATCCGGCTCGGCGCGTACTCCTTGATGAGCGCCTGCAGGGCCTGCGATTCCGGCTCCGTCAGCGGTCGTAGACCATTGGTCCCATTATCCACGCGATTGGTCGTGTCAAAATTGCGGTTGAGGTCGATGCCGCGGGCGTTCTCCCGCGTCTTGGCGACGAAGCCGTCCGGGTTGGCGACGGGCAGCAGCACGACGCGCTGGTTCTCCACCAGTCTCTGGTTGTCTTGCAGGTACGTCGTCAGTTGGTCCATCAGGGCGGCGGTGGCCTGTTCGTCCCCATGGATCGCCCCCATGACCAGCACGGTGTCGGAGCCCCGACCGGCGATCTGCGCTAAAATCGGCCGGCCTTGGACGGAGCGGCCGATCAGGTGTTGTCGCAGCGGCGTCTGGGCCGGCGGCAGCACCAGCGGGCGTTGCTCGCCACTGATCCTCGGCCTTGGCTCCTGTTCATAGCAGCCGGCCAGACCCACGACCAGTGCGACCAGGAGAATTATGCGTGCGGCAACAGACCGTTCCCTATCCATAGGCGACTATCCTTCAACCAGATCCCAAAAAGACTATTGCAGTATAGAGGTATTTGGCCCACAATGCAATGGGCGACTGTCCAAGGCACGAAAAATGCAGAAATTCGGCCCCCGGGCCGATGAAACTGGGGGTTTGTGGTGACGCCGTAAGGCGTTTCGGGAAAAGTGTCAAGTTTCAAGTGGGAAGTTGGAAGTAGGGGATACCGCTTGACACTTCCGACTTCAAACTCGAAACTGTAGTATGCCCTTACGGGCACACTACAAACGACCGGCAGACGGGGATTCATGGCACGCGCACGCGGAAAAATTCGGCTCTTCTCCTACGGCGTGATGGCGGTGATCGTCGCCGTCGTTGCCTACGTTGGGCCGGGGCTCTACCATCGGGCGATGACCATCCACGAGCTGCTCACCGAGAACCGCGAGCTCAAGCAGGCCATTAGCAATCTCACCGAGGAGGACCAGATCGGCTATGCCAAGGTCCTCTCCCAGCGCAGCGAGGACGGCCGTCTGCTGACCACGATCCGCTTCGTCGAGACCGCCCGCGACGACAAGACCAAAGTCATCCTCCAGAAGGAGTGCATCATCGAGGGGGACGTGATCCACTTCGACGCCCTGATCGTCAAATTCGAGGACAAGATGGTCATGGACGGCAAGGCCCGGGCCCTGTACCTCTGGCGGCGCATCTACGGCGAGACGACGACGCCCCAGAACGGCTGCCTGATCGAGGAGCCCGGCGCCGAGCCTAAGCGCTATGCCGGCCTGCTCCAGGCCCTGCCGGTCGAGCACCAGCAACTCTTCTGGTCCGGCATCTGGGACCTCGCCAACGATCCGGAGAAGCTCCGCGAGCACGGCATCAAGGCTATCTACGGCAACGTCGTCTACAAGAAGTTCCGCCCGGGCCTGATCTACGTTTTCAAGATCAGCCCCGTCGGCCACCTCTACCCCGAAGTCGTGCCGGATATGTAGAACCGCCTGCCGGCGGAAATTCCAAATCCGAAGCACCAAATCCGAAACAAATCCCAAATCCCAAATCCAAATGACCAAATGCTGTCGCAGGCCGCGTGTGTGCGATTAGATTTCGTGGGCGCGTTTTGTCATCCTGAGCGCCAGCGAAGAATCTGGGCCAAGCGTGAGAACGAGCGTTATTCCCATGCGTGGGCCAGATGCTTGGGTTCCCACACGCGATAGATCGCGTTTGGGGGCCCTTCACTCCGTTCAGCATGACACATTCGGGTGACTCCCCCCAAGACGTAGTCGCACATGTTCGCGAAGCCCCGCTCGTTTTGAACATTGGGATTTCGGTCATTGGTGCTTGTTTGGGATTTGGAATTTGGGATTTGGAATTTCCTCCGGCGCTCCTTGGTCGTTGACGCTGCGGGGGCTGCCGAGTATCCTGCTGCTTGGGAGACCCTGGCAGTACAAGGATGGTTCAATGCAGGCAAAGACGGATTTCGATATAGTCGTCGTGGGGGGCGGCATCGTTGGGTTGGCTTCGGCGTATAAGATCGCCAAGAGCCATCCCGGCGTGCGGATCGGTGTGCTGGAGAAGGAGGACCACGTCGCCGGCCACCAGACCGGCCACAATTCCGGCGTCATCCACTCGGGGCTGTATTATAAGCCCGGCTCGGCCAAAGCCGCCACGTGCATGGCCGGCCGCCGCGAGATGATCGAGTTCACCGAGACGCACAACATCCCGCACGAGATCTGCGGCAAGCTGCTCGTCGCGACCAGCGAGGCGGAATTGCCCGCCATGGACAAGATCCTGCAAAACGGCCTGCAGAACGGCGTGGAGGGCCTGGAGCCGATCGGCCCCGAGCGTATCCAGGAGATCGAGCCCTTCGTGACTGGCATCGCAGCCCTGCACGTCCCCTCCGCCGGGATCATCGACTTCGTGAAGGTGGCGCAGAAGCTCGTGGAGCTGATCGAGCGGGCCGGCCGGCACAACAAAATCCTCCTCTCCCACGAGGTCCGTGGCTTCGACAAGCACGACTTCTACACGAACGTCCACACCCGCAAGGGGGCCCACAGCACCCGCTACGTGATCAACTGTGCCGGCCTGCACTGCGACCGGGTCGCCCGGATGGACGGCGTCGAGCCGCCGGTGCGGATCATCCCGTTCCGGGGCGACTATTGCGAGCTGACGCCCGCCGCCGCGAGCAAGGTGCACAACCTCGTCTACCCGGTCCCGAATCCGGCGTTCCCGTTCCTGGGCGTCCACTTCACGCGGCTGATCGGCGGGGGGGTCGAGTGCGGCCCGAACGCGGTCTTCTCCTTCAAGCGGGAAGGCTACGGCAAGATGGACTTCGACCTCCGCGACGCTTGGGAGTCGCTGTCTTACTCAGGCACATGGGCCCTCTTCGCCAAGCACTGGCAGTACGGCCTGGGCGAATGCGCCCGCGCCTTCTCGAAAAAGCGCCTCCTGACCGACCTGCACCGTCTGATCCCGTCCTTGACCTTGGACGACTTCCATCCCGGCATGTCCGGCGTCCGCGCCCAGGCCCTGGAGCCGACGGGGGTCTTGGTGGACGACTTCAAGATCGAGGCCCGCGGCAACTCGATCCACGTCCTGAACGCCCCCTCGCCCGCCGCCACCGCCTCCTTGGCCATCGGCGAACATATCAACAAGCTCGCAACGGAACGCTTTGGACTGTAGATCTCCGGATGAAGATGAGGTACAAAATCCACAGATTACGCAGATTTTCACAGATTCAGGAAGGAGGAAAGAAGCCTGCTGTGGTCGATTCTCTTGTTTTGCTCTGTAGCCTTTCTTTAGAAATCTGTGATAATCGGCGAAATCTGTGGATAACTGGTTTTGGTTGCGGCCGAAGGCCGCGTTGCACTGCAAAGCCGCAACATCTTGTTTTCTTGACGAGCTTTCTGAGGGGACATGCCGTAAGTCTCCAGACGTAAATGAGTTACAAAATCCACAGATTACCCAGATTTTCACAGATTCAGGAGGCAGGAGTGAAGGAGAAAACAAGCTGTCCCACTGCTGTCAGTTGTCTCTTCTGTTCGCTTTGCGGCCTTTCTTTGAAAATCCGTGCCAATCGGCGAAATCTGTGGATAACTGGTTTTGGTTGCGGCCGCAGGCCGCGTTGCACTGCAAAGCCGCAATATCTTGTCTTCTGGGCGAGCTTTCAGAGAGGGTGTGCTGTAAGTCCCTGCATGTAAAAGAGTTAGAGAGTCCACAGGTTACGCAGATTTCACAGATTCCAGAAGAACACAAGAGGGGAAAAGGAGGGAGACAGCACGGAGGTTCAACCGGGTCCGCAGTCTCTTGCTTTCACCCTTTGCTCTCTCTTGAAAATCTGTGATAATCGGCGAAATCTGTGGATGACTCGTTTTGGTTGCGGCCGAAGGCCGAGTTGCACTGCAAAGCCGCAACATCTTGTTTTCTTGACGAGCTTTCTGATGGGACATGCCGTAAGTCTCCAGACGTAAATGAGTTACAAAATCCACAGATTACCCAGATTTGACGCCTACGACAAAAGTCCCGGAATCGGATTGCGAGCTGCGTTTCTGGGCGGATATCAGGGATCGGTTCGACGGATCTCGACTTTTGTCGGGCGCGTCAGATTTTCGCAGATTCAAGAGGCAGGAGTGAAGGAGAAAACAAGCTGTCCCACGGCTGTCAGTTGTCTCTTCCGTTCGCTTTGCGGCCTTTCTTTGAAAATCTGTGCCAATCGGCGAAATCTGTGGATAACTGGTTTTGGTTGCGGCCGCAGGCCGCGATGAGCTCTCCGTGGTTCAATAATGTCTTTTCCCAGATTTGCAGTGAGGAGTGAATGATGGACTTGGCGAAGAAAGAATACATCGTCATCCTGCAATGTCACATTGTGAAGGAGCGTTGTCCGGGGTATCAGTGCGAGCGGGCCCTGCACGAGCGGACCGGCGGCTTCGCCGACTACCCGAAGGACAAGGCCTACCGCTACCTGAGTCTGACCTGCGGCGGCTGTTGCGGCCGGGCCACGCATCGCAAGCTCGCCCTCTTAGTCAAGTCCCTCGCCAAGAAGGAGGGCATCGGCAAGGAAGGGATTGTGGTGCAACTGTCTTCCTGCATCACGAACGACAACTACCACGCCCCGCCCTGTCCCCACCTGGCCTACCTTAAACTGTTGATCGAGCGCATCGGCTTAGATGTTCGCGAAGGCACAGTAATCAGCCACAAATCCGAGCAGCGCCGCCAAGGCGGCACCTACCGCCGGTAACGGCAGCAAGGCCGCGGGAGGCTATCGGTGCCGCCATTGCCCACGCGGCCGAACTATTGCGCAAGCGAACCCTCGACCTGCCGGCATGAGGGCTTGCCTTAACCCGAGTCGTCCGGTAGAATAGTCTCATGCCGGAAATATCGCGATTCCTTGGGATAGTAATCGGTATGTTCTACCGGGATCACACGCCGGCGCATTTCCATGCGACGTACGGCGACTATGACGTTACGGTGGACATCGAAACCGGTGTGATCCACGGCCGGTTTCCGAAACGGGCTGTTCGTTTGGTGCTGGAATGGCTGGACCTTCACAAAGACGAGTTGATGCAGGATTGGGAACGGGCGAGAACGAGGCGTCCGCTGGAAAGCATCGACCCGCTGGAGTAATGAAAATGCTGCCGCGAGTGATCGAAGCTGAATACGTCAGGGACTACACGATCCACGTCGAGTTCGCGGATGGCGCCGAGGGGGATATCGACCTGCAAAACGAACTGGAAGGCGAAGTCTTCGAGCCTCTCAAAGACGAAGCCTATTTCCGGAGTTTCCAGGTTCATCCTGACCTGCATACGATCACTTGGCCGAACGGTGCCGATTTCGCTCCGGAGTTCCTCTACGAAAAGGTCAAAGTCCCCGCGTGACCACAACCAACTCGCGCGGAGCCTCCGAGCCGAGGCGAATTGGGAGCCGGCAACTGGCCCCTGATCCCCGACCCCTGTCTTCCACCGACCACCGACTACAGGCTACCGGCTACCGCCTATCATCCGCAGATAAAGCCTTATTGGACAGGGATTTACACGCGTTTTCAACTGGCAACCATGTCACCCCGGACGGCGATCCGGGGCGAGAACTGTCAACTGTGATCTGCTCGTCAACCGACTACCGTCTAGAGCCTACCGCCTACCGTTTTTTCCATCAACATTCTCTCGGAGAGAATCGCCATACGTATGAACACGGGGATATAAGGGGGGTCTGCGCCTGCAAGGTCTGGCCGAGAATTGACAACCGTCATCTGTCCACTAAAAAGTAGTCACGAACCCACTTTTTTTCTTGCCCTTGCCGCCAACTTCCGCCATAATACCTCTACTATCTGTGGATGAGCATCTTGGACGAAGCTGTGACAAAGTGGTTGAGGCCTGAGAGAGCCGGATGAGCATGGTGGCCTGGGAAGCTTGGCAATGTGGTGTTCGCAGAATTCGCTACACGGAACAAAGCCTACGATGGCGACAACGCATTAGTCATCCTGAGGGAAGAACTGGCGGGCATTTTCGCTTGTCCCGAGGGCACAGGAGTTGTCCAGCGAGGGTGCTATGCAGTGAGGCGTCTTGTTCTCTTTCGTGTCTTGCCTATCCCAAAATGTGTATTTTGCGCAATTGCCGCCGGCTGACGGGCTCGTATAGGCTGACGACTGTGCGAACTGGGGACCGGTCATCATGAAGAGATTCGGAGTACTCACCGACTACCTTCAGGCGGTTGTTCTGCTCGCAAATGAAGTCAGCGATTTTGAGAGGCACTGCGTGCACCTCTTTGACCGCAAACTAGAGGTGTTTGGGACTCAGTGGCATTTCTTGAGAGGATACAAATGCGAGCGAGTTGATGACGAATCGAAGCAGCGCCAGGCATTCCTACGCGGAGTCTTATTCAACGGGCAGCCTGTGTGCGGTGGTCTTCGGTCGGCGGTGGAGGAGCCAGCATCTTTAGATCCTGGGTCCGTGATGGTTCCCCTTTATCTTCATGACCGTCCTGTCGGCCTGTTGACCTTGTGGCCGCCAGAGGGGAAGCATTTGGGGGAATATGATGCTTATCTTGCAGGTTGCATTGCAAAAGTGGCAGCGACAGGCTTCCGGCCTGGTGACGGTCGCAATGCGCTGATTCCTCTGCAATTCATGGTTCTCCATCGTCGCCATTTTCTGACTGCGACACCCACGCTCTCAGAGGTCGTGCGAGCATACCTTGAGAAGGTCGTCCTCTCAGAGGGCGTGCGAGCATACCTTGAGAATGTCGTCGGAGATGACCGATATACCCTTTTTTCAAAAGACACAAACGTCTCAGCAAACTTCAGGACTGCACATCATGGAGGCACAGATGGCAGCGCTCTCACGTTAAGGTTCTCTGATTTTGTCGGAGACGTCAGTGACGCCTCCAAAAGGCGAGCGAGAGAGCACAGATTGACTCTGAGCAAGGCTGACAAGAACGCATGGCTGCACTCATGGGCGGAGTCTGAAGGCAAAGCTCCGCCGGATGTCGATGCCGAGTATCGCGATCTTATTCGAGGGACTCGTTCGCATGTTGCAGTACCTTGTCTGTATGGCGAGGATCTTTATGGAGTTCTGAGCGTAGATTCGCGAATGTCTGAGGCTTTCGACACACTGGCGGTTCGGGCGCTTTGCGTCCTCGGAGCACAGATGGCCCCCATATTTGCGAATGCCCAGGCGAGATCAACACTAGTTAAGGAGCGAACCTACTTGGAGAAAGTCATAGATGCCATACCGGACGAACTCCTTATTGTAGACAAAGAAGGTCGTATCCTGAAGATGAATAGCGCGAAGAGGCAGAGGTTTCCCGATGCCCGTGAGGGGCAGTTCTGTTATGAGCAGTTTGAGCGTGGTAAGAGTTCTCCGTGTACCGCATGTTACACGCTTCGTTCTATTGACACCGGAGAATCTGTCCAACAGGCTCTGTGGAAGTACGGGGCCCCTGGCACTGAGGGGCCTTCTTACGTTGAGATATCCGCCGGACGTATCGACATTGATGAGGAAGAACCCCAAGGCGTGGAGATCGTTCGATACGTTACGCAGCGTGAAAGCATGCTGCGATGGATGGCTGATACCCTGAACATACTGTCTCAAGTGTATCAAGAGAGATTGAGCAAACATGTCCGATCGCCTCAGGAAATAGCCGATCATCTTTGGGAACATGTTGGGCTTGGACTCAAGGCAATGGGTTTTTCGAGATACCGAGTATATGGCTACAACTCCCCGTGTTTTGTTGGTAAGTTCTGCTTCCCCGCCGATTCTTTCAAAGGCGAGGACTTCAGACGGTTTCACTTGGATCCTGCGGAGGATGTCCCGTCGCGCGTTACGCTACAAGACGGAAAGTTGCGGCCAGTCCGATTCGTGGTGGACACTTCTCAGCGCGAGACATTCTACATACCTCCCGAGGAGGTTGAATGGAACTACCAAACCTGTTGTCTCAATGAGGTACCACCAGCATGTGCAAAATACCTTGGGAAGGACAAGATACGGAGCTGGGTGGACATTCCTATCGGCACGGGTTGTAAGGTCTACGGCAAGGTCTCCGTGGACAAAGGAGTCCCTATTGGTTCTGGGAGCACACAGCCGGAAACAGCTTATGAGATGTCTCTCCTGGCCTCATTTGGACGATATGCTTCGTTGAGCATGTATGCGGCCGAAGAGTACGTGTCTCTGGTGGCAGCACAGAGAAAGAAGGCCGCGCTTGAATTTGCGGGCCACATAGCGCACGAATTCAATAATTGCAAACTTGCCCTGCATGTGACCATCGAGTATCTGAAGAGCAGGTTACCATTGTACTTGAAGGTCAGTGAGTCTGAGTTGGGATCTTCTGGTGGCCCTGGTTTTGGGCGGCTGTCCCAGGAAATACATGATCATCTGTTTGATGCGGTGCTACTGCCCTCGGTGGCACCTTCTACTGATGAGCGGGACTTAGCCGACAAGATTGTAGCCATCGGCCAGAAACACAGACTAAAGTGTAGTTGGGACGATGCCATGCTCTTCGTTGTATCCGGTCTTGACAAAAAGTTCTTGCGGTTGATCGACTCAGCACAGACGACTGAGGATGCCATGGTGCTGCAACGCCTCACGAACCTTGCGAACTTGCTCTCCAAACTCCAGAAGCTAGCGGAGACGGAAAAGACCTTGAGCGGGATCGAGACCGGTCTGCTATTGAACTCCGTGCTAGACCAGACAATGAGGACACCTGTGGACTTGGGAGAGAGTATCGCTGCTAGTATTCGCATTGTGGCCAGTTGCGTGCCGTCGAGTACGAACATTCGCCTAGAGAAACCCATACCGCATTTGCCGAAGATACCTTCGTATGCTGAATCGCTTAGGCTTGTTTGGATAAACCTCATAAGGAATGCGGTTGAGGCAATGGCTGGCCGAGGAACCGTCACAGTCGATGTAACGCAGAAAGCCAATCGTGTCGCTGTACGAATTGCAGACGAGGGCGGAGGGCTTCCTGCCCGGATTCGGTCGTCAATCTTGCGTGGGATGCCGCAAGGCTCGGGATCACCTCATCCTTCCAGGGGTCTGGAGATTGTAGAAGCGATAGTAGAGGCACATCGTGGAACTCTTCGCATAGTCTCGTCGAGCACGAAAGGAACCATTGTGGAAGTGAGTATTCCAACTAGGGGGGTGGAGACATGATTCAGGACCACATATTGTTTGTGGAGGACGACCCTGGCGTGCGCACAGGCGTATTGGCCCTGCTGGAAGACGAGTTCCCAGACTACAAAGTTGAGGCGGTTGAATCTGCCGAACAAGCAAAGGAGACCCTTCGCAAGTGTCGTGCGCGAGATTTACTCACGCGAGTTGTTATTGTTGATGAAAACCTTGGCGCCGGAGAACGTGGTTCGCAACTGTTGCAGTACTTGGAGAGGTACTACCCAGGCGTCCGCAAGATCATGCTTGAGTCCGAAGCTCACACGGAGGATATATCAAGAGCTGTGAACAAAGGTAAACTAGATAAGTACATCCACAAAGCCGATTTCAGAAAAGACCATAATTTGTTGTTTGATGCCATCAGGAATGCTCTTTCGGAGGGTGAAGGTTTGCTTTATGATGCTGTTGTGGAGGTTCTGCGAGAGGCGGAGCCACAGGAGGATGAAGAAGCTGCGATTCTTATGGCCGGTCCCAAGCAAATCCGCAGCGGTGCACTTCTCCGAGACATAGCACAACAAACGAGCCGTGGCCGCAGATACATGAAGCAGTTCACTAAGCTTCTGTACAGTTTTTTTCTAGATCCAGAGGATTTCCTCCATGAAATAGAGCGTGTCAGAAAGAACCGGATGGGGCAAAGAGCCAAAGGGAAAGAGCGAAAGCCCAAGAGGAAGTAGGTCGATGGTTGGGCCGAAGGTCCTCTTTGACTATGAATTGTGCATGATGGAGGTTCGTCGAGATGGGGAGAAGACTGGTAGTCTTTATCTGCGCAGGTGACACAGGGGATCTAGTCGAGAGAGAATTGTCGAGATGGGCAACCGTGGCAGCCGAAAAATGCGGAAAATCGTCCGGTGTTTTTGATGTCGCGTTGTGTTCAGATGCCGATAAGGCCACAATTCGAACAGTCTTGGCCGGAGATCGCGACATATGGTTGGTTGCGTTCTGGTGCCATGGCCGCCGCAAGGACGGTGCCCTGTTACGATCTAAGCGCCGCCCAATGGTTGATCGGACAAATTGCTCCCTACTGGCCTCTCGACGGGTCTACACAATATGCTGTCATTCACAGAAGCTTTTCCACCACGTCGTCTGTGCGTCTGGACGGCCGCCAGCGTCTTCTTTTTTCGGTTTCAGAACAACCTTTGACATGGTCATCAATAGGAAGTCAGGCACAGCTTATTGTGGATTTGAGGAATCCTGCTCCATAGCTCTTGATGTAATGGTTGCGGGGCGAGACGCCAGGTCTGGGGTACGGAATTTCCGCAAAAAGGCCCGCCGCCACGCGGGGCGATCACTCGCAACGTTTGTGTTTCAGCGTCTGAAAAGGGAGCCAGTTAAGGCTGCAAACAACCTGTTATGTGTGTTGGCACACGCGCACAATATTTGGAGTGTGTGCCATGTGTGAGGGAGGGCGTTCCTGGGCTTAAGCTTCCGGGGACATCTATGAGCAAGTCGTTGTCAAGCCTGTCCTGAGCCTGTCGAAGGGATAGGAGTGATACGTGACAGGTGAGAAGTGATAAGTTGGGCGAATTAAAGGAGGTGAATTAAAGGGTGAATTAAAGGTGTCAGGTACATTTATGGATTAGAGATATCGCTTGACGCCTTATCTGCATTTCACGGCTTGCCCGTCCGGCCTTGGCAGCGTGTTGAGCGAATTCGGGAACGGTTCTGGCAGGGGGAGCGCCGAAATTGACTACGCGCTCTTTGCTTTCTTGGTCTTCTCGTAATCCGCGATCATCTCGCGGACGGTGGGGACCAGGTCCTTGGGGATTTCCATGAGGGTGGTATCTTCCCCCTCAAAGGCGGCCTCGTCCTCGGCCACGGCCTCTTCTTCGCTTTGCTGCTCGTAGTGAGCCATCACCCGTTGGACCCGGTCTTCATCCCAGCCGGGATGGTATTCGTTCTGTCTCACCGTTTACCTCGCATGCGTCGTTGCCGCCTTCGATAAGCCCAAAGCGGCTTTCCTGTGAGCACGAAGTCAATTATACCCGAACCAAGATGAAATGGAAGACCAACGCACGGATGGAGAGGGGGTCGCGTTCTTCAGGTCGTTGTCGGCCTTGGCGATCCATTCGCGCGCGACGACGGCGGCGTGGTCAGGATTTGGCATACAAGACCGTTCCTTCCCGCCAGGCCGGCCATTCGATGGTCCCGATCGTGTCCTTTCGCCATTCAAATTCCTCCGGCGTGGTGACGATCACGTCCTTGGGCACGCGGATGTCGTGCAGAGCGACCCCGATTTCCACCGCCATCTGACGGATCGAGCCGGAGACGGGCATGACGATGAGCAGGTCCACATCGCTGTCAGGGCCCGCCTCTCCGCGCGCGTAGGAGCCGAACAGGATGATCTTGTCCGGGGCAAACCGCCTGACGATCCGCCGCACCATCTTGCGGATCGGCTCATCCTTCGGCGCGGCTCGCTTCTTCGGACGGGTCCGACTTGAAGTCAATGGCCGTCTCTCCTTGTCTGTTATCTTGCACCTGCTCATGGATACTACCATCATCGCAGCTTCTTGTGGGTAAACTCCCTGGCGTTCCAGAAGACGTCGGCGGAATCGACGAGGTTCATGAAACGTTCCCTCCCAACATCTCGCCTACGACTTCCTTCAGAAACGGTAGGTCGTTTTGCACGATATTCCAGACCTTCGCGAGATCGACTCCGAGGTAGTCGTGGACGAGGATATTGCGAAAGCCGGCAATCCTGTGCCAGTCGATTCGGGGCTGGCTCTCCTTGGCACGGGCGGACAGACGCTGCGTGGACTCGGCCAAGACCTGCAGATTCCGGATCACGGCGTCCTGCACGAGCGAGGAAGCCAGGAAGGCTTCCTTCGTCAGTCCCTGTGTGTAGGACTCGACGCGATCGATGCATTCGCCGATATGGATCAGATATAGCTTGTCGTCCTTCATAACGCTCTCGCTTGGTGCAACACCCGTTCGCGGATATACCAGTGCAATGCTGGTTCGGTGACCACATCCACTCTGCGGCTGAGCAGTTCCTGCAGGTCCATGAGCAGGCCGCCGAGATCGAACAGGCTGCGGTCCGGCTCCAGATCCACGAGGAAATCCACGTCGCTGGCCTCCGTCGCCTCGCCTTCCGCGACTGATCCAAAGACCCTTACGTTCGACGCCCCGTACTTGGCCGCCAGGGCCAGGATCGCGTCGCGCTTATCGCCGATGATTTCCGATATGCCCATCGATACTAACCTCGATTGCACAAGAGAATCGGTACGGTAAACCTCGCCTTACACCTCGCCATGTCCTTGTTCGCGTCTTTGGCGTATTTCGCGGTTACAGAACCTCCGTGCCCCCCGTGGTTGAAGAAAGCGGCAGATTGCCGCGCTTCGCTCGCAATGACATACCAGTATCTGCGTGAATCTGCGTTCATCTGCGGTTCCGTTAGCGCAGTTTCTTATGGGTAAATTTCCTGGCGTTGGGACCGGTGTAATCGGCGACGATCTGGCCTTTGCCGAGGAGCTTCCACTTATAGATGACTAAGCCGTCCAAGCCGACGGGGCCTCTGGTGTGGATTTTGTTGGTGCTGATGCCGACTTCGGCGCCTAAGCCGTAGCGGTAGCCGTCGCTGAAACGGGTGCTGGCATTCCAGAAGACGTCGGCGGAATCGACGAGGTTCATGAAGCGCTCGGCCTTCTCGCGGTCGGCGGTGACGATGGTGTCGGTGTGGCCGGAGCCGTAGCGGTTGATGTGGTCGATCGCGGCGTCCAGGCCGTCCACGACCCGGATCGAGAGGATGTAGTCGAGGTACTCGGTGGCCCAGTCCTCCTCGGTGGTGGGCTCGATGGGGATGATCGCCCGCGTCCGCTCGCAGCCCTTGAGCCGGCAGTGGCAGGCCTCCAGGGCTGGCTGGACCTGGGGCAGGAAGGCGGGGGCGATCTTTTCATCCACCAGCAGCGTCTCGGCGGCGTTGCAGACGGCGACGTACTGGCACTTGGAATCGACGGTGACCCGCACCGCCATGTCGAGGTCGGCGTCGGCGTCCACGTAGACGTGGCAGATGCCATCGGCGTGGCCGAGGACCGGGATGTTCGTGTGGTTCATGATGTAGCGGACGAACTCGTTCGAGCCGCGCGGGATGACGAGGTTGATCTGCTCGTCGAGGGCGAGCATCTCGGCGACATCCTGGCGGGTTTCGAGCAGGTGAATCCAGCCGGCGGGCGTGCCGGCCGCCTCGCTGGCCTGGGCGATGATCTCGGCGAGGATCTGGTTCGTGTGGGCCGCTTCGCTGCCGCCTTTGAGCAGGACGGCGTTGCCGCTCTTGAGGCACAGGGTCGAGATCTGCACCAGGGCGTCCGGGCGGGATTCGAAGACCACGCCGATCACGCCGATTGGGCAACTGACGCGGTAAAGCTCCAGGCCCTCATCCATTTCGATGGCGGAGAGCGTCTTACCCACCGGGTCGGGCAGCTTGATCAGGCTGTGGATGCCGGCACAGACGTCGGCGAGCTTGCCTTCGCCGAACCTCAGCCGCTTGAGCAGCGGGGCGGCCAGACCGCTCGTCTGGGCCGCTTCCACGTCCCGCTCATTCGCCTCAAAGATCTGGGCCGCATGCTCCTGCAACGCCTTCGCGATCTCGGTCAGAGCGTCGTTCTTCGCCTCGGTCTTGACGGCCCCCAGCCGAATCGAGGCCGCCTTCGCCGCCGCCGCCCGCTCCGCGATTTTCATTTTCCTTGACATTTTTATCTATGTCCTTTAACTTCAGCCCGCACGGAAACGGATTATTATACGCCGTTACTGCGGAATAATCAACCAACGCCACGCGGGTGTTGCTTAGTGGTAAAGCACCAGCCTTCCAAGCTGGCTACGCGGGTTCGATCCCCGCCACCCGCTTCTTCCAGCGAGAATCGTGGTTTTCAGGGGGCGGTTTCTTGTCATTCCCGCGCAGGTGGGAATCCATCAGTATTTCGACCACCCTGGGCCCCCGCCTTCGCGGGGGTGACAAAGGGGCGGGGGTGTTATTCTTGCGTGTTTTCCTTGCTTTTCTCGGTCGTTTCGACGATAATGGTTTGCCAAGGGAATGCGGCTGGATCGCCTCGATTCAGCGATGGTGCGGCCAATCAAAGGATGGATTACCGGTGGTGGCAGGTTTCGTGCGGATGGAGAGTCCGCGCCGATGGGCCGTGGTTGCGGCTGGGACGGGCGGCCGAAAGGCCCGACCAGAGCCGATGATTCGTGGTTGATGATGCGAATGCGGAGGTGGGAACGAAAATGAGTACGGAAAAGTGGTCCCGGGGTTTCCGCCTGTTTCTGGGATTGGTCCTGGCGCCGGCGGTGGTGCCGCTGGTTTTGTACATCTCTCTGAGACTCGCCCTCGCGCGGCTCGGCCCCGACCAAGCCTACTTCACGGCGGCTGGCCTGCATCTTTTCGTCCTGGCGATCGGTGTGGGGCCTGCGTACCTGTGCGCGCTGTGCTTTGGCATGCCCTACGTCGTTCTGCTGCGGCGGTCGGGCCGGCTGGGCTTCCGGACCCTCATGCTGCCCACCCTGATGCTGTCGTGGATCTACTCCGTGGTCGTCTACACCTCTCTGCAGCACGACTATCCCTTCGCTGGGACGGTCGCGGCGTTCTGCGTGCCCGGCGTCCTGCTGGCGGGCCTGTTCTTCTATCTCATCGCCGTATGGCGGGCCCCCGAGGACGAGGCGATCAGCCTCTTGCTGGACGCCTATCCAGGCGATCAGAAGCCGACGTTACAGGTGTAACCGCTTTGCGGAGTTCCCAGTGGGCAGTTGTCAGTTGGCAGTATCTTGTTAAGAGCTGTGAACTGACAACTTGACACTTCCCACTTCCCACTTCCAACTCTTCTTATCCCTTTTTCCCTTGCTCCGGCGCGGATTGCATCCATAATACTGCCGACAGAAAGGACCGACATGGATGTTGAACTTCTGCAAAAGACGGGCACGATATCCACTCGCTTGTCTCGCGCTTGGACCAGAGTGCTCCTATCGGTGCTGCTATGGCTCAGCGGTTGCGGCGGCCCGACGAGTGTCACAAGCCTGCGTCAGCACCCGCAGCGCGTCTATTCGTTCGAGGTCCCGGCCGACTGCCCAACGATCTACCTGCGGGTCGCCCGCCGGGCCCAGGAGCGGTACCGGCACACGAACCTCGTGACGTACCAACCCGGCGTAACCACCCGACTCGCCCCGGACGGCCAATCCGCCACGGTAACGTTTTTCAACGCCGGCAGCTTCGGCCTGGAATACCTCCTGACCGCCGACCTCCGCGCCCTCGACCCCGCCCGCACCGAGGTCACCGCCTACTGTGCCAACCGGAGGGCCGCCCAGGAGGCCCTTCTCTGGCAGCAGTGGGCCCACACCCCGCTCGAGGCCGCCCCCGCCGATCCCAACCAGTGACCACGGGAGAATCCTCCCACCGCCGAACCCGCCAACTCTTTCTCTGTCCTTCCCGCGAAGGCGCGAATCCAGGCTCTTCACCGCGGGGTCACGGAGGACACCGGGGGAGGACGGAGGACAGAAGGCAGAGGACCGCAGACCGGAGGCGATAGGCCGCAGGCTGTAGCTGGCCCCCGATCCCTGCCTCCCCACCTCCCGCCCAATGCCTGAAGCCTGATGGTCAACCGCCGATAAACGCTGATGGACGCCGGCGTTCGGATACCCGTCCGGGCCGAATTGGCTTTGTTTCGCACGCTTGGCTCCCGCGGTGGCCCCGCCTGCCCACGGGGGAATTGGCTTTGTTTGTACAACGGGGACGGGACTGGAATGCTGGAATGATGGAATAGTGGAACAGTGGGGTATATCGACCACCGGAATTTGGCTTTGTTTGTACAACGCCCGACGGTTCTCGTCTTCCACGTCCCCCGCCCACCCGGCACCGCCGGGAATTGGCTTTGTTTTGCCGCAGCCGTTCAGAGGTCCGGTTCACCATAACTCCTTTTCCATAAAGCGCTTGTCCCTCCTGGCGCTTCGCGCGAATTGGCTTTGTTTGTACGGCGGTCTTCCGACCGACTACTGACTACCGACTACCGGCTACTGCCTTTTGGCTTTGTTTCGCACAACAGATCCTCAGCGGGGGCCTCCTTTCGGCCCGGCCGGTGCGCGCCCATTTCCGGACATCTGGGGACAATTGGCTTTGTTTGGCACGATTGGCTCGGGCCTGGAATACTGGAATGGTGGGGTATCTCGACTGGCGGAAATTGGGTTCGTTTTGCACATTTGCCCCGCGTCGCACGCCTCCCGCGGCCCTGGCCCAGCCGGCGCCGCCGGGAATTGGGTTCGTTTCGCATCTTTCGCTCGTCGGCACCTGTCCCGGCCGGGCCGAATTGGGTTTGTTTTGCACGAAAGTCCTGGTGTCAGGGGTCGGGTACTGGGTGTCAGGTCGCTTACCTCTGGACCCTGACCCCCGATCCCCTCGCCAATTGGGTTTGTTTGTACAAGCCCCCGGCCCCCCCGGCGCGGCGGGAGATTGGCTTTGTTTTGCACGATCCGCCGTCCTCTGTCCTCTGCCATTCGTCTTTTGTCCTCCTTTCTTTCGATAGACCGCTATTCTGTTTGTCATATATTATACAACATCATGAGCTATTTTTCAAGGGAAATCCCGGAGATCCGGGGACGGGTGGCAGGCTGTAGGGGCGAAAAATCTTTCGCCCGCAGGGGAGATCATCGTGGATCAGACAGGTGCGAGGAGCGCAGCATTGTCATTCCCGCGAAGGCGGGAAGCCGCAGTCTCCCGATTTCCGCAGATCATGTCATTGCGAGCCCGGCGCGGCAATCTGACTGAGAACCAGGAACTGACAACTGAGAACTGATTTCTCACCACGGAGCACACGGAGGCCACGGAGGAAGGAGGGGTGGACGGAGGACAGAGGATCGCGGGCTGGAGGCGGTAGGCCGCAGGCCGTAGCTGCACCCTCACACTCTTCACGTCCTGGGACCCTTTCCACGCTGTGGCGTATCCGCTTGCCGGCTTGACAGCCGGTACGCTTTGAGGTACGATCTTACTGGTAAGACAGGCAAGAAGGAGAATCGCATGAGAGCGGTATCGACCACGAAAATGTCGTCGAAGGGCCAGGTTGTGATTCCGGAGGATATCCGCCGCCGGCTCCAACTCGATTCGGGCACCCAGTTCATCGTCCTGGGTGAGGATGACGTCGTCATCTTGAAGATGGTCCGACCGCCCTCCATGGACGATTTTGACCGCCTCGTCAAGAAAGCGAAAAAGCAGGCCCGGGCCGCCGGCTTGACACGTTCGGATGTCTCGGCGACCATCTCCCGCGTGCGGAAACAGCGATGAGAATCGTCCTTGACACGAACGTCCTCATGTCCGGGATCTTCTTCAGCGGACCGCCTTATCGGATTCTGCAAGCCTGGCGCGATGAGAGGGTCCAATTGGCTGTATGCCTGGAGATTTTGGCGGAGTACCGGCAGGTTGCCGTGCGACTGAGCCAAAGATACAGGGGAATCGACATTTCGTCGCTCCTCGATTTGGTGGCGGTCCACTCCCAGATTGTGCAGACTACGCCCCTTCCCAAACCCATCTGCGACGACCCCAAGGACGATATCTTCCTGGCCTGTGCCTTGGCCGGAGGAACGCGACTCATTGTCAGCGGTGATAGGCATCTGCTGGCGGTGTCCGGCTGGGCGGGCATTCGGGTGCTCCGGCCCAAAACCTTCGTCGATGAATTCCTGTAGGCAACCGCCCCACCACCATACACCGCGGCCACGGAGAACGGAGGAAAGCGGGGCGCAGGCCGAAGGCGGTAGGCCGCAGGCCGGAGCTGACCCCTTCACACTCTTCACAATCTGCCACCCTTCAAACCTCGCCGCGCAGCCGGCCACCCTGCGGCTCCGCCGCGGCCACGAAGGACACGAATTGCCGCCGGAAGGCTTCCCGGATTCGTGGGAGAAGTGCGATTCGTTGTTTCGGTGAACTACTGACTACCGGCAACCGTCCTTCCACTTCGCCAAAGGCGATCTCGTCGTGAACTAGTTCGAGGACATCCAGAAAGAAGTGCCGGCTGGCACCGCTGCCTGACAGGCGAGAGCCTCCTCTGCAAACGGCACCGGGCACTTCCTATTCGCTGACTCGGTGGTTAGTCCCCCCCACGAGCCCTCGCGAGATTCGTCATCGATCTATCTCCTTTTCCCGTTGACAGGTGTCTACGAACGTGTAGAATTGTACTTGTCTCTTAGCAATTGACTTTCGAGAAACTGCACCTCTGAGAAGCTAAGACCCAGCGTTGGTCGGCGGCATACTTGGCACCATGAGGATGCCCAGCCGAAGCGCCCATCATCTATGCCGGCGTCAGCCTTGGGACGCCTTCGACTTGCCCGGTCGATCCCGGGGACCGGCTCCGGCATGTATCGTCACGGGACGAACAACGTCCTTCGCAGGCGATCCGGTCGCCCCTCGACGACTCCTGAGAAGGCGAGTCAGAATGAGCCTGTTGGAAAGGACCGATTTCTCACGAGTTCCTCGGAGGTGATTTGTGCCAGACAAGGAAGACATATACCGGATGCTCGACGCCAAAGTCCATGCTACCGCAATTCGTCTGCCCCTTGCATCTCAGGGAATCTCCTCCCCAGTTGCAGACTGGTTGAAAGAACTGGATCCTCTAATCTGGATGGCGGCAGGGAAGGTCGCCTCTGATCCGGACTGCCTTGGCGAAGTTCAGCGCAATCTTGATTACTTGCTCAGCGAGTTCGAGGAACAGGCAAAAATACATGGAATTATGGGACTGAGTGTGAGCAACGCCTTATCAAGACTCTGCCCAATATTCCCGTTCTGTTGAGGTGCGTATGGACGATCAAACAAAGCAGGCGTTTCAAGCCACGACGGACGCTCTCAAGCAAATGATGACTCTGAGCACCGGCGTTTTGACGCTCGAAGTCACTTTTCTCAAAGACATCATCAAAGACCTTCCCATCGTTGCCTACATTGCCCTTGGTACCTCTTGGGTACTGTTTCTGCTCGCACTACTGTCCGGTGTCGCCGGACTGTTGGCGCTTACAGGCTCCCTGGGCAGAGAATCGGAGCTTTCGCCGTCGTCGATCTATGCGTCGAACATACGTGTGCCTGCCCTGGGCCAGGTTCTCTTCTTCGCGTCGGGGATGGCACTGACCGTAGTATTTGGCGTGATTCTCTTGTGGAATAAGGCGCATGCTTAAGCAAACTCTGTGCGGAAACCATACGGGGCAGGGCGGGCGTGCCGCCGGGTCTGCCCCACAACTTCAGGAGACCAAGCCATGAAACTGAATCGATCGATTGCACTGACAGTCTTGTCCGGGGCCAGTCTCGTCGGCCTACTGGCCGGATGCTATCCCCTGGTCCCCAAAGAGAATATGATCCAGAGGACGACGGAGTATAACATGGTGGCGGAAGCAACGGGCAATCGAATGCTGCTTCTCAACATCATCCGGGCCAGCCAGCGTCGCCCCATGTATTTCACTACGTTCGGCAAGCTGACCGGAAACATCACCTATGCATTCGGGACAGGGGGTCTGAGCGTTCCCTTCGGCGCGATTGGATCTGGTGCGAATGGCTCCTATTCCGTTACTCCCAGCGCCACCTACACGAGCAGTCCCCTATTCGATATGGCGGTTCTGGACACCAAGGAGTTCATGTGCGGGGTGATGAAGCCGGTGTCCATGGCCACAATTGAGTACTATTGGAGCCAGGGGTGGTCGAAGGACCTGCTACTGCACCTGTTTATCCGCCGGATCGACATCAACTCCCCAGGGGAGAAGCCGTACGAGAACTACCCCGAAGATTGGGGAGAATTCCGTCGGTTTCAGGATGAGATACGCACGGCCAAGTGGGACATAGTACCAGACCCCAATCGCGAGTCCAGAAGGGTCGGAACCGTGGACGCGAAGCAGGCAGCGCGACTGAAAGACCTGATCGAAGTCCAGAAGGCCGGGCTTGCACTCAAGAAAAGTGAGAAGGATGGAGACAAATGGGACGTATGCTCCACGCAGCCGACGTATATCTTTCAGCGAACCAAAGACGGCAGAAGAGAGACATATCCGAGCGACTCCAAGTCGCCGAAAATGAGGGTCTACATCCGTTCTCCTGAGGCCATCCTCTATTACCTGGGTGAGATAGTCCGAGTTGAAATGCTGGCGGCCGCCGAAGGGAGGTGCCCAAAAGTGCCTGAGGTCTATAGCGCCGATAGACTACCCGGGTCTCTTGCTTCGTTGTTTCACGTGGAGATCGACGGTAAGGGCGTCGCCCCTGCAGTGTCGGTGGAGTATGAGGGAACCCGGTATGTCATCCCCCGACAACCTGACTCCACGGACGCCAACTGCCACGACCAATCAATGCACGTCCTGTCGCTGGTGTCACAGCTCATTGGCCAGCAGAAGTCGAGCACGGAACTACCCGCCACCGGCGTGGTCAATGTGATAGGTCGATAGATCCTGTGCCGGAAAGCCCCGGATTCCTCCATTGGGGGCTGAGAACTGGCAACCTTGTCGCCCCGGACTCCAATCCGGGGCGAGGACTGCCAATTGTCACCTTGCTTGCTTGTCACCTGTCACTTCTCGCTTGTCACTGCCGGCCCGGCCAGCATCCCTTCACACCTGTGGCGCAGTCGCTCTGATTTGTCACTTGTCACCTATCGCTTGTCACTGCCGGCCCAGCCGCCACTCTGCGGCTTCGCCGCTGCCGTCTTTCGCCCGCCGGAAGGCTTCTCGGATTCGGGGGAGACGGGGGAGTCGTAGTTTCTGCAAACTACTGACTACCGGCGGCGATACAATCACCACCGGCCGCACAGTTCGCTGAACTACCTGACACCGTCGGATTCCCGGCACTCCGCTCAAGGGTCGAAGTGCTTGACGAGCGCGTAGACCCCGCCCAGCGCAAAACCTATAGCCACAAGGGCCTCGACCAAGCGCAACCAGTACTTGTGCCTCGTCCAACACTTACAGCATGTTCGACCCTCAATGGCGTCTCTGTATATAATCCCCTCGTAGGGTGCTTCTTTGAGTTCCTCTGTCAAACCACTGAAACCGGCGAAGAGATCTTCTCTCTCTAGCCTCCTCAAAACATCTTCCCCTAGATATACAAGCGTCGCGTTGCGCAAATCCAAGACCACAAACGCAGCCGCGATAATGGCCCCAAGAAACGAAAGGACCGCGCCCAAGACATTCTCGCCTTCCTTCAGTGCGTTCACGTAAGCGGTGGCGAACAAGCCGCTCGCAATCAAGAAGAAGTTGAACATCGACACCCTCTGCTTGGCATGGTAGTCGAACCACTTCCAGGCGTAATCAAGCCGCTCATGCAACATCTTGGGGCGCAAATCTTCTGAGGCAGTTTCGCGTTGATTCTCCGATGACATTCGTCTCTCTCCTTAACCACTCGCACAACGTCAATCCGACTCAGGACAATGACCAGACCTGAATTGCTCAAGTATCTGTATTGAACTCGAACAACCCAAGCGAGTCGCTCCCGCCTCTATCATCCTCAGGGCCGTCGCGCAATCCTTGATGCCCCCTGCAGCTTTCACTCCGACCATTCCGCCAACGGAGGCACGCATAAGTCGCACATCTTCCACGGTAGCTCCCTTTCCTTCTCCTGCAAAGCCGGTCGATGTCTTTACAAAATCGGCCCCGGCCTTCTTCGCCAGCCGACAAGCAAGTTGCTTCTCCACCTCTGACAGAAGTGCAGCTTCAATGATCACTTTGACAAGACCCGAGTCTGTGTGGGCCACCTTCACAACTGCCTCTATGTCTGCGGCGACAATTCTCTCATTTCGGTCCTTCAGGGCACCGATGTTGATAACCATGTCGAATTCAGTGGCCCCAAGCTGCATTGCACGCTCGACTTCAAAGGCTTTCACTTGAGAAAGCGTATTGCCGTGCGGGAAACCAACCACCGACGCGATCTTGACGTCCGTTCCCATGAGCTCTCTCTTTGCGACCTCTACCCACGTGGGCGCGAGACAGACCGCCCCAAATCCGTGAGTGCGCGCTTCCTCACATAGTTTTATGATGTGTGACTCCTGTGCCTGCGGCTTCAATGCTGTGTGGTCTATCATTGCGGCTAGTTGACGGTCGGTCAAGCCCGATATGTTCATTGGCGCGCTCCCAGAAACTCAAGAAAGATCAAACGACAGACCACAGGATAACGCGCCCATCATTGGTGGACAAGCAAGAAATTGTAGGCTTTTTCTTTCCCTACGTTGCCTGGAATACATCAGGACGGCAAAGGGAGCAGGCCTTGGATATGGCTGTTCCGAGCGCCCGGAAGACATCCGTCGCCTGATTCGTTTCTGTCTCTTCATGATTCGTATTTCGATTTGAAGGCATCTCGGCTCACCTTTCGCTCCTCTGACCAGTCTCACTGCGTGAAGTACCTCTCCTTCAGATTCGGATGTCGTGCAATGAACCTTTCGATCTCCAGAACAGACCAGTTGGTATTCTCGACTTTGTATCTATCGCATATATCGTCGATTCTATCGTACAAACCGGAATCAATTACTACGGGTGTCATTACGCCATACCCGTGGGCGTTATATTGGACTATGGTATCGGATATGTTCTGAACCTTGTGCGCGGTTAGAGATGAGTTGACTTGAGTGAACTTGCATTGAAAGATATACATCTTCTTGGGAGAACCCAGTCGCCCTCTTGTGTAGACCACGATGTCGCGTCCTCCATCTCTGCTTCGCGACTTGCCCATTTTGCGGATAGTCTGATTATCAAATCGTGGATCATGGTAGATTATGTCATAGCACAGACTCTCGAATTTCTCATCGTCAAAACCATCCCAAGACAAGTCCACGCTCCTCGTAACACCGGCACACTCTGCAACGCAGGTAAAGATCGCCGAGACTGCCTCGTAGAGAGCAGTCTTCCTATTGCCTTCTATCTGTTCGGGAAAGAAGATATATCGGTACTGTCCATCTTCAACTATTATCGAAAAACCGGATCGCGACAGCAGATACTTCGGCGGCGTAGTTGTCGCACGCAGGTTGATGCCACGCAGTTCTTCAACCTCATCTACCGTTGGAGAATATGTGAGCAAGCTCGCACTCACCCCCTCATCTGTATCGGAGCTTAGGACCTCACCCACGAAATTCTTTGCGTGCAGGAGCGGACCGAAAGGGAAATAGACCACCGCGTGTTTGTGGACTAGATAGCTTATGTGGTCAACGCTGAACAGAGTTGCCTCCTCGTATGTCTCTGCTGAGGAGAGTCCGGAGTACACGGATAGTAGTTTGCAGATATCTATCCCGACAGGGACCACCCAACACTCACGCGACACGTAGAAGCACGCCCCAATCGTATTCGAATATGCGCTTTTCCAGAAGCCGTATTCTCTCTCCGGATGCTTCTTGTACTCAGTGGCCAAGTACCCTTCACATTCCGAGTCCAGTTCGCAGTCAGCCGCGCCAACAAGATTCGCATAATACCCATCCACCAGGTCAGGGCAAAGGAACTGCCTTTCGTCCAGAGAATCAGCATAGTCATCCAACTCCGTTGCGTAATCCAGAACGACGCCATCGTCTTCCTGGTCTTCGTAGAGGGCAAGCGATAGCTGCGTCAGCTTCTCGATGAAAGGCTCAGGCGCTGCGACCACAATGTTGTAGCGGCAGATGGGACAGGCCGGAAACCGCGAAATCTCCTCTGTGGTAATACTTGCCGCATACCTCCCAAGTGATTCGGCAACATACGAAGCTTCAAGATAGTTGTGGATGATGTCAAGGTGCGAGTTGGACGAATGGATGAAAGTCATCGGATATTCAATGACAATCCGCCCTGAGTTCTTCGCGATTTCGGCGCGCACGTCTTCTGGTGGTATTCCTTCGCTGTATTGCGTAATGTCGAATATGTTCATCTCGCCTCCGTTCATCGCAAGCCATGTCCCACAGCCTGTTTGCCAAAATGCGACTGGGAGATACTGTTATGTAGTGGTCTCATATCCCCCGTTCTTCTTGGGGCCTGCCAATGCTGGTCCACCGCCGCATTATATTTGCCTATCGCGGAGGCATGTCAAGTGTTTTCGGCGGCGAATCGAGATTCTGTCGGCGTCGTCTTCTTGGATCTGCCGGTAGACTCAGAAGATTGCTGCACTTAGGGAATCGGACGGTGGCAGGTACTTTCTCCAGAGAACAGAGAGGAGACGGTCGGGGATGATGGTGCGGGGAGGTGAACGCCGGGCTGGCGCCGGTGTAAGTGCAGGTGGTTACTTGTGATTCGGGAGGATTCGCATGTCGGCAGGGTACGACATTCCGGCAGAACTCGCAGGGCAGGGCAGCGGCTCCGCCGCAGGTGGGAAGAGTCGCAGGGTGTGAAGGGTGAGAAGGGCACGGCTACGGCCTATGGCCTGGCGTCTCCAGCCTTCCGTCGTCTGATCTCCGTGGCCTCTGTGACTCTGTGGTGAGGAAATCTCTGGTTGCGAATCACAGTTGGAGGACGGCTACTCCGAAGCGGTCAAGATTAAGGGAGTCTCCGGTCTTCTGGCCGGTCAACAACTCGGTTTTGCCCTTGGGGATCTTAACAGTCTTGGATTCCTCCGTGTGATTGATGAGGAAGAGGAGTTTCTTGGTCGGGCTTTGGCGGAGGGCGGCTTCCACGCCGGGAGGGGGCGTGACAATTGGACGGATTTCGGCGTCCTTCAGGAGTTGGGCGATCAGGGTGTCGTAGAAGGCGGGCTCTTTGACCACGGTGCCGACGTACCAGGCTTGGCCTTGGCCGTAGGGGTTGCGCGTGACGGCGGCGAAGGGTTTCAGGTGCCATTGGCCGGTGTAGGTCGCCTGCGGCGCGGCGGTTTCCGGAGTCAGCCAGTCGGTGTATTGGATCGCGGTGTACGTGCCGGTGAGGCGGTCGGTGGTGGTGACCTGGTAGGGGGAGTCCGCAGGCAGGGGGCTGTACTCCTCGATGCGGATGCCGAGGGCGGGGGCCAGCAGGCCGGGCAGGGTCCGGTCGTGGCAGAGGTTGCGCTCGTCCTTGACACCCGTGCGGCAGTCGGCGAGCAGGGTGCCGCCGGTTTTCACGTAGGCGTCCAGTTTCGCGGCGGTCGCGTCGGGCAGGATCGACAGGTCGGGGGCGAGGACCAGCTTGTATTTCGACAGGTCGGCGCTGCGGTTGATTATGTCCGCGTTGACCCCGGCGCGAAAGAGGGCGTCGTAGTAGCGGCGGATCGCGGCTTGCAGGCTGTTGCCTGCGAAGCCCGGCTGGAAATTGAGGGACCAGAGGTTGTCGTAATCGTAGAGGATCGCGACGTCGCAGATGGGCGTCGTGCCGCGGAGGTAGGGTTCGAGTTGGCGGAATTCTTTGGCGGTTTGGGCGGCCTCCTGGTAGCGGCGGAGGGGCTTGCCGTCGTGGCCGAGCAGGCCGTGCCAGTATTGCTCCCGGCCGACGGTGCAGGTCCGCCAGCGGAACCAGATCTGGCCGTCCGAGCCGTGGGCCAGTTGCTGGTAGGCGATTTTGCGGATCTCGCCGGGCCAGGGATTGCGGCCGAACGCCTCCCAGCCGCAGGGGCCCGCCGTCTGTTCCATGATCATGAAATTCTTGCCCTTGAGGCCCCGCATGAGGTCGGCGGCCAGCGACGCGCTGTACGGGATGTCCGGCTTGTCGGACCAGATCGGGTAATTGTCCCAGGCGACGAAATCGATGGTCTCCGCCATGACGTAGTAGTCCAGGCCCTGGAACAGGCCCATGAAGTTGTGCGTGATGAAATCGTCGGGGCAGGCGGCGCGGAGGATCTGGACCTGCTCGGCCTGGAAGCGGGCCTGCTGGAACGTGATGAACCGTTTCCAGTCGAGGACCGCGCTGGGATTGCCCATGACCCAGGGCCGGTCCGTGGCCCCGTCGGGGATCGTGATCTGGGACCAGTCGGTGAACTTCAGGCCCCAGAAGCGATTGCCCCAGGCCTGGTTGAGCGCGTCGAGCGTGCCGTATTTGTCGCGAAGCCAGGTCTGGAAATCGGCGACGCACGAGCGGCAGTGACATTCCTCCCCGCCGAACTCGTTGTCGATCTGCCAGCCGATGACGTTGGGCGTCTTGGCGAAGTGCTCGGCCATGGCCCGCGTGATCCGCCGGGAGAGCCGGCGATAATCCTCGTTCGAGAAGCAGTTGTGCTTGCGGCCGCCCCAGACGATCTGGCTGCCGTCGGCCTGGGTCCGCAGGGCCGCGGGGTATTTCTGGGCGACCCAGGCGGGCATAACGGCGGTGGGGGTGCCGAGGATCACGTCAATGTCGTGGCGGCCCAGCAGCTTGATCGCCTCGTCCAGCCAGGCGAAGTCGAACTGGCCCTCGCGCGGCTCCATATCGATCCAGGCGAACTCGGCGAGACGTACGACGTTGAAGCCGGCCTCCTTCATGAGCCTGGCGTCGGTTTCCCATCGCTCATGAGGCCAGTGCTCGGGGTAGTAGTCCACGCCGATGTACATCGCCCGCCCCGGCGGGAGCACGGATTGGCTCTCGGCAGGGCGGCTTTGTGCCTGCGTCACGCAACCGAAGAGCGTCAGCGCTGCAAAGCACACCGTAATCGTCAGACTTGCATATTGTTTCATCTTGTCCCCTTTCTTACGCGTTTGTAGGGGCAACCGGGACCCCAAACGCGGTCTTTTTGCGTTTGGGAACCCGACCCTGTGGTTGCCCTGAAATAGGGCAGGCACGGGGGCCTGCCCCTACGGCTTTTCGCACGCACCGAGCGCGGGGCACTCGGACTTGGGCACGCGGTTGCCCCAGAAGTCCCGGTCGCCGTTATCCTGGATCACGATGCCGGCGCCCAAGCAGGGCGAGTCCGGCCTCAGTTTGTACGCAGCCAAGCCGGCGAGGGCGGCCGGATCGGTAATGGCTGCTGTGCCGGGATTTGTCAGCATCGGATCGAGAAGCTTGCCAACAATCTCGTCGCCGATCTTCTCCTGGCCCGTCGCCTGGGCCCACTCTCGGAGCGAACGATGACCGTCGAACGACAAGTCCCGTCCATCGGCGGACCAGTAGAGGTTGCCCTCGAACCGTCCCCGTGGGGCGTCGCCGGAGATGACGTTGCCTGTGCAGATGAAGATATTGTTGCGAAAGACGACGTTGGGCATGGGCAGGCCGCCGAAGCCGACCGCCGTTCCGTGCCGGTTGTATATGGTGTTGTTGTAGACCTGGCAGTCGGAGGTGTTGGGACTGGACGAATAGATGTCGATGCCGCTGCGGCGGTTGTTCTTGACGCCGTCGTCTTGGCTGATGTTGTAGCGGATGACGTTGTCCTTGAAGTCCGGGGCGCCGGGATACTGGCAGAGAAAGTATCCGGGCCCGTCGTTATGGTACGAGAGGTTATACTGGAGAATCGAGTTCGTCACGCCGCCGTCCAGGTCGAACCCGCCGCCGTCGTCGCCCGGACTCTTGTTGTCGTGGCTGATGCAGAACTGGATAACGACGCGGTCGCTGTTCCAGGCCCAGATGCCGACCGGGCCGTTGCCTTTGCGGGGCATATCCCAGCCGTTGTTCGCCGCCTCGCAGTATTCGATAGTCACGTTCTGGGCGTTGCCCACGACGATGCCGTTGCCGCTGTGATTGGTCAGGTTGCACGGATCACCCGGATTGTTCCTGGCCACGCAACGGCCGATGTACACGCCCTTCGAGCGCTTGTCGTAGCCCACCGTCAGTCCGGCGGCGCCATTCTCGCGGGTGTAGACGTTCGTGATTCGCGCTCCAGTGACGCCATCCAGCCGCAATCCGCTGCCCCGGAAACCGCTGACTTTGATCCGGTCGATCTGAACCCCGCGAACATCAAGAATACAGACGCCATCCTGGGTATTGCCGCTCTTGCGCCCGGAGCCGATGAAGTCGAGGTCCCGCACGATCAGGCGCTCGCACTCACGGGCCCGCAGACCGCTCCCGTGGCCGCCGTTGATGACCGCCCGTCCCTCTCCATATGAAGTCACGATGACCTCGCGGTCGGCGGCGCCGCTGTCGTCCGGACCGAGTTCCACCGTGCCGGTGAAGGTCCGGCCGCCCTGGAAGTGCACACAGCCGCCCGGCTGGAGGCGCGTGTCATTTACCTTGGCGATGCTCCTCCAAGGCTCGGTGAGAGTCCCGGGATTCGAATCCTCGCCCGTGGGGCTGACGTAGTAGTCCCGTGCCCAGGCGAGGGACGGAGCCCACGCCCACGACAGTAAGACGCACGCTAACAATAGAAACGTTCTTCGTCGCATGGTCGATTCGTATCATAACCACCTCTCCTAAAACGCTCAATCCGGTTCCAGGGGAATCGTCGAGTGGCAACGTTATTCCTGAAATAGATTGCCTCCGACTGCGACGAATAGGCTGAATGGTACTGCGCGCGGCGTGGTGGCCGGCCGCATCGGGCCTCGTGATTTTTCGTCCCGCCGGCTTTGACACGCGGCGGGCCGGGAGTAGAATGTGGCGGCAAACAGGCGGTATGAGCAAGAACACACACGGAAAAGCTTAAGGAGATGGAGAATGACGCGGGTAAAGGGAATGATCGGGCTGGTAGCGGTTGGGGTCGCTCTGTTGCTGTCCGTTGGGGGCTGCATTGTCATCCATGACGGCGAGTGGGAAGGGGGCTTCTGGAGCCACCGGGCCAAGTTCGAACGGACGGTTGAGCTCCAGCACGCCATGGCGGCGGGGGGCACACTGGTCGTCTCGACGGCCAGCGGCTCGATCGAGACCACGGGCCAGGAGACCGATCAGGTGCAGGTCGTTGCCAAGATCACAGCGCAGGCAGCTACCGAGGAAGAAGCGCAGAAACTGGCCGAAGAGGTAGAGATCGGCTTCCAGGAGTCCGGCAACAAGCTCGAAATCAAGGCGGATCTGCCTACGCTGCGCCGGAACCGGATCAGCATCAGCTACAACATCACTGCGCCCCGGCAGATGAGCCTCGACTGCGAAAGCGCCTCCGGCTCGCTCAAAGTCCGGGACCTGACTGGCAACGTCAACGCGCGGACGGCCAGCGGGTCGGTCGAGGCCGCCCAGATCAAGGGGGCCGCGCGTCTGCGCTCCGCCAGCGGATCGGTCCATTGTGACGATGTCAGTGGCGGCGATGTCGATCTCGATACTGCCAGCGGCGGTGTCCGGCTGTCCAACGCCTCACAAATAGGGGACTGCCGGGCCCATTCGTCGTCGGGGCCGGTGCACCTCCAGCACGTCCAAGCCGAGTCGATCCGCATGGATTCCGGCAGTGGCGGCGTGACGGGCGAGGATGTCAACTGCGCACGCGTGAAGGCCGGCTCGGGCAGCGGCCACGTCTCCGTGGCTTTCTCGCCCTCCGCGCCGAACACCGTCGTGGCGGACCTCGGCACGGGTTCCGGCGGCATCAACGTGACCCTGCCGCCGGGCTTTGCGGGCCGGGTGGACCTGTCGGTCGGCAGCGGCTCCGTCCATATCGACCGGCCCCTGACGGTCCGGGGCGAGATCGGCAAGCGCCACATCACCGGCACCATCGGCGAGGGCACCGGCAGCCTCACCGCCCACACCGGCAGCGGCTCCATCAGCGTGCGGTAGCCGCGAAATTTTTGGGAAAAAGGGGTTGCAGGTGAATAGGAGGGCGTTTATATTCTACGTGTTGGTTTAGGCGGGCGTAGCTCAGTGGTAGAGCATCACGTTGCCAACGTGGGTGTCGTGAGTTCAAGTCTCATCGCCCGCTGTAGGAGTTTCTCCTAAGGACGGGAGCCTCCGACGCACTGGAGCGTCGGAGAACCGTATAGTATCGGCGAGGTACCGGCTAGGTGTAGTTTGGCATTGGTCGTCGATACGTTCAAGCCCCGCGGCACGCGCGGCGGGGCCGGAAACGTTCACCTGGCTAAGGGGCAGAGTGTGCTCCGGTAGCCTTTTTTGTTTTGAGCAGAAGTTCGGGCAGGAGTTGGATTAGGTTTTTTGGGAGTGCCGCGATGGCGGATGAAAACGAAGAAACAACGGCCTCCGGGCCGGAGGAAGGCGCGCCGGAAGGGGAACAGCCCAGGACTGCGAAGAACACCGTGGCGGTCGAGGAGGTCGGACCCTGCAAGAAGAAGGTAACGGTCGAGATTCCGGAAGAGACGATCAAAGAAGTGGTCGATGAGCAGTATCGGGAGCTGCGGCGGGATGCCGTGCTGCCGGGCTTTCGCAAGGGGCGGGCGCCGCGCCGGCTCCTGGAGAAGCGGTTCGGCAAGGAGACCGGCGAGCAGGTCAAGCTCAAGCTGCTGGCGGAGGCCAGCGGGGCGGCCATCCGCGACCAGAAACTGGACGTGCTGACCGATCCGGATGTCGATTACGAACATGTCGAGTTGCCCCAGACCGGGCCGCTGAAGTTCGACTTCCAGGTGGAAGTCCGGCCGGAATTCGAGCTGCCCGCACTGGAGGGCATCCCTGTGACCCGGCCCAAGCTCGAAGTGACCGAGGCCCAGATCGACCGGGAGATCGAGCAGCTCCAACGGTGGTCGGGCGTCTGGACGCCGCGCGAAGGCGGCACGGTCGAGCGGGACGACCAGGTGATCGCGGGTGTCCGGCAGAACCTCGAGCTGACGGACGAGGAAAAGGCCCGGCAAGTGGCCCAGGTTGAGGGCAAGACCGAGGATAAAGAGGGCCAGCCGACTTATATTCCGGAAGCCGAAACCAAGCTGGACAACGCGGAAATCTACGTCCGGCCGAACGGCTTCGTCGGATCGGTGCCGGTCGAGAAGCTGGACGAGTTGCTCGTCGGCGCGGCCGTGGGCGACAAGAAGACGACGATTGTCGAGATCCCCAAGACCTACTTCCGCGCGGAGCTCCAGGGCCGCAAGGTCAATGTCGAGATCGAAGTCAAGGAGATCAAATGCCTCAAGCCTGCCGAAATAAACGAGCAATTCCTGCAGCGATACGGGGCTCCGACGGTAGAAGAGTTGCGGGAAAAGATCCGCGACAACCTGCAGGCCCGCCTCGAATCTCAGGCGCGCAGCGACATGAGCGAGCAGATTTATCAATACCTGCTCGACAAGGCCAAGTTCGATCTACCGCTGGATATCGTGGCCCGGCAGGCCGGCAACGTGCTGCAGCGGCAGTACATCAATCTGCTGTCGCGGGGGCTGAGCCGCCAGCAGGTTGAGGAGCAGATGGAGCAGCTCCGGGCCGGCAGCGAGGAGCAGGCCAAACAGCAACTCAAGACCTTCTTCATTACGGACAAGGTCGCCGAGAAGCTGGAGATCGACGTCAGCGATGAGGAGATCAACGGCCATATCGCCCAGGTCGCGCTCCAACGGGGCCAGCGGCCGGAGAAGCTCAAGGAGCAGATGGAGCGCGACGGCTCGCTCTCCCAGTTCCGGCTGGAAGTGCGCCAGAACAAGTGTATCAGCAAGCTCCTCGAGTCCGCGAACATTACCGAGCCGGCGCCCGAAGAGAAACCAGAGAAGGGCAAGAAAGCGAAGAAGAAGTCTGCGGCCAAGCCCGAGGAAGGCAAGGCCGAGTAAGAAAGTGTGAAGTTTGAAGTGGTAGGGTGGGGCTTGCCCCACCCTACAAGTGATAAGGATCGTTTGATGTCTGCGAAAGACGAGCTCTTACGACATATCGACCGGGGCACCGGCGTGTATGACCAGTACGGCCAGTACCAGCGCTATCGTCAGATGAGTCTGGATGATATGCTTCTCGAAAACCGTATCATCTTCCTCATCGGCGAGATCAACTACGCCCGGGCCACCGAAGTCATCATGAAGATGCTGTATCTCGACAACTTGAAGAAGGGCCGGGAGATCAGCCTGTACGTGAACTCGCCGGGCGGGGCGGTGGACGACACACTGGCGATCTACGATACGATGCGCTTCGTCGGCTCGCCTGTGGCCACGTACTGCATCGGCCGGGCGCAGTCCGGCGGGGCCGTCGTCTTGGCGGCGGGCGCTAAGGGCAGCCGCTTCGCTCTGCCACACGCCAAGATCATGCTGCATCAGCCGTGGGGCGGTGTCACCGGGCAGGCCTCCGACATCAAGATTCAGGCCGAAGAGATCCTCAAGGCCAAGCAGACGATCAACCGGATTCTGGCCGAGCACACGGGGCAGCCGCTGGAGAGAATCATGGCGGAGACTGAGCGGGATCGGTACATGACCGCCGAAGAGGCCAAGGCCTACGGCTTGATCGACGAAGTCCTCCACGAGGAAGCCCAGAAGCCCGGCGAAGCCAAGAAAGGCGCGGCCCAGCCCGAGCCGAAGCCCCCGGAAGCGGGGAAATAAATAAGGAGTCTGACGTTTGACGTGGAGCGAATGTCATGGCGAGGAGCGCAGCGACGAGGCAATCTCAACCCTGCGCATGGGGGATGGCTTCGTTCTGCTCGCGGTGACGTGCCTCCAACTCGAAACTCTCTTGATTGGGACATCGTAATGACACGCATGGAAGAGATTCTCGTACCTATCGTCATTGAGAAGACCGGCCGGGGGGAGCGTTCCTATGATATTTATTCGCGGCTGCTGAAAGACCGGATCATCTTTCTCGGCGGTCAGGTCAACGACTCCGTCGCGAACCTGATCATCGCGCAGATGCTGTTTCTGAGCAACGAGGACAGCAAGAGCGACATTCACTTTTACATCAACTCGCCCGGCGGCGTCATCACGGCCGGCCTGGCGGTCTACGATACGATGCGGTTTCTGCGGTGTGATGTCGCCACCTATTGCATCGGCCAAGCGGCCAGCATGGGCGCGGTCCTGCTGGCCGGCGGGGCGGCCAACAAACGGTTCGTCTTGACCAACGGTCGCGTCCTGCTCCATCAGCCGCATGTCATGGGCATCCTCGAAGGCCAGGCCACCGACTTGGACATCGAGGCACGCGAGATTCTGCGACTGCGCGAGCGGATCGGCCACATCCTGGCGCACCACACCGGCCAGGACGTCGCCAAGATCGAAAAAGACACGGACCGCAATCTCTGGCTCAGTGCCGAGGAGGCGGTTACCTACGGCTTGGCCGACCAGATTTTGCAGAAGGCGCCGGAGATCGTCCGAGCCGAGCCGGAGCCGTCGCGACAATAACAAGTGGATGGTGAGGCCGATGTGGAATCAAGGGAGTGAGTCCCGTGCGTCCGGCGGGCTCTACGTGCTGGCGGCGCTGGCCGCCGTCTTTCTCGCGGGATGCGACGTCGGCAGCGCGCGGATGAGCCCGCTGGAAATGAGAGTCCGCGACCTCGAGCGGGAAAAGGCACGCTTGGCCGGACAGCTCGAACAGGCCCAAATCGAGTTGGAACAGAGGAAGAACCAGACCGGGGCCGTTGCCGCTTTGCCGCCGGGTCGGCCGCAGGAGTTCTACCGTCTCAGCGCCGTGACGATCGGCCGGTTCACCGGTTTCTACGATAAGAACGAAGACGGCAAACGGGAGAAGCTGGTCGTTTACGTCCAGCCGGTCGATCGGGTCGGCGACGCGATCAAGGCGGCCGGCACCGTGAGTGTCCAGCTTTGGAACCTCAACAATGCCGAGGGCCAGGTCCTGCTGGGGCAATGGCAGGTCCAGGCGGAAGAGCTTCTCAAGCTCTGGTTCAACACGCTCGCCTCGACCGCCTACCGTCTGACGTTCGATCCCCCGCTGACCCCCGAGATCCTCGCCCAGCCGCTCACGGTCAAAGCCACCTTCACGGATGCTCTCACAGGCCAGGTCTTTATCGATCAGTACGTCGTTCAGCCGAAGAAATGAAGGATCGGCCCGCGGTTGCGGTGGCGAAGCTCGTATCGGTTGCGTTGGGCGTGGAACGGCACCGACCGACGCCGCCGTTCGACGAAACGAGCCGCGCTACGGATGGACGCTTTATGATCCATCACGGTTTTCCTTGACAGTGAAAGTCCGCGTCCATACCTTGAGGTCCTCATGGTGACCATCGACGAGGCCGTGAATATGAGGACTTACGGGAGGGCCCTGTGAACAGCTCCATCACTTGCCCGAACTGCCAGGCGCAAATTGAGATCACCGAGGTCATCTCCAGCCAACTGAGAGCGACGATTCGCAGCGAGCTGGAGACCGAGCTCAACGCGATCCGACAGCGCCTCAAGCAGCAGCAGGACGACGTAGTCCGTCAGCAGGGGGAGTTGCAGAAGAAGACGGAGGCCGTCGAGGAGCAAGTCCGCGCCAAGTTGGACCAGGAGCGGCAGGCCCTGGAACGCCGGATTCGTGAGCAGATGCACGTCGAGATCAAAGACCGGGACGACCAGCTTGGTGAGCTCCGCCAGCAGCTCCAGACGGCCCAGGAGAAGGAATTGGCGGCCCGCAAGCGGGAGCGCGAGATCGAGCAGCTCAAATCGCAACTCGATCAGGAGAAGTTGGAGCTGGAGCAGAATCTGCGCCAGAAGCTGGAGGAGGAACGCGCGGGACTGGTCCGGCAGGCCCGCGAAAAGGCCAAGGAAGAGCTGGGTCTCGAATTGAAAGACCGTGAGGCCGCCTTGGCCGAGTTGCAGGTGAAGGTTCAGCAAGCGAATCAGAAAGAGTTGGCCTTTCTCAAGGAGAAACGTGAACTCCAGGAGAAGATTCAGAGCGTCGAGCTGGAGGTCACCCGCCGAACCCAGGAAGAATTGAAGAAGGTGCGCGAGCAGACCCTCAAGGAGATTGACGAGCAGCACCGGCTCAAGCTCCTGGAAAAAGAGCAGCAGGTGGAGGCTCTCCGCCGGCAGATCGAGGACCTGAAACGCAGTGCCGAGCAGGGCTCCCAGCAGATGCAGGGCGAGGTTTTGGAGATCGCCCTGGAGGAATTGCTGAAGAACCTGTTCCCCACGGATGCGATCGAGCCGGTGGCCAAGGGGGTTCGGGGTGGGGACGTGGTCCAGCGGGTCTATGACGAAGGCGGGATGGATTGCGGCCTGATCCTGTGGGAGTCGAAGCGAACGCGACATTGGAGCAAGGAGTGGCTGCCCAAGCTGCGGGACGACCTGCGGGGGGTCAAGGCTTCGCGGTCGGTCCTCGTCAGCGAGCAGTTGCCCGAGCACATCCGGCACTTCGGCCAGGTCGATGGCGTCTGGGTCGTGAACTGGGGCTGCGTACATCCGGTGGCTATGGCTTTGCGCGAGGGCATGATCGCTGTCGCCCGGGGCCGGCGGGCCATGGAGGGCCAGCACAGCAAAATGGAGCTGGTCTACAACTACCTGATCGGCCAGGAGTTCTGCAACCGCGTCTCCGGGATTGCCGAGGCCTTCATGATGATGCGACAGGATCTCGAAGCCGAGAAGCGCGCGTACCAGCGCTGCTGGGCCAAGCGCGAAAAGCAACTGGAACGCGTGGTCGTCAACACCTCGGGCCTCTATGGCGACCTCCAGGGGATCATCGGCAGCACGCTGCCCGAGATCAAGGGCATGAGCCTCGACGCCCTCGGGGCCGGTGACTCGCTTGACGGCCAGGCCCTGCCCGACGGCGAGGGGATGGATGCCTAACGCGCGTCTTGTGCCGCCAGGTGTATGGGATGGGTGCCACGCCCAGGCGCAGCTTGAGCGTGTTTGCCTGGACGTGCCCCTGTTGAAGACACCCTCAAACAAGTTTGGGCGTGGCACCCAAAGCCTGTGGCCTGCACTATGAGGACAGAATCGAAGTCACAGGGTGCCAGGGGGCGGCGAAAGCCACCGGCCAAGTACGTATGGTGGCTGCGTCTGCTGGCCGCGATTCTCAGCCCCGTCTTATTCCTGGGGCTCGCAGAGCTTGTCCTGTCGCTGGTCGGCTATGGGTATCCCAAGAGCTTCTTCATCCGCTGGAAGGCATCCGGTCAGACGTTCTATCTGGCGAACTCGCATTACGGCGAGCACTTCGTTCCCCAGGAGCTTTCGCGAACGCCGGAGCCGTGCGTGCTGGGTCCCAAAGGCGATTCGACTATCCGCATCTTTGTTCTGGGTAGTTCCGCCGCCTATGGCGATCCGGAGCCGGCCTACGGATTCTGCCGGCAGTTGGAGTTGCTGCTCAACGAGCATGCCGGCGGCAAGTCCTTCGAGGTCATCAATGCGGCGGTCACCGCCATGAACTCCCACGTGGTCCGGCGGATCGCCCAGGATTGTGCCAGGCACCAGCCCGACCTGTTCCTCGTGTGGATGGGCAACAACGAGGTGGTGGGACCCTATGGGCCGCCCACGCTGCCCGGCACGCTCTACTCCAGCCGCCGCTTCATCAACGCCTGCATTACGGCCAAGAAGGAAACCCGCACGGGCCAACTCCTCAAGAATCTCAGCGCGAGCCTGCGGGCCGGAGGCGAGCCCGAAAAGAAGTGGCAGGGCATGGAGAGCTTCCTGGCGAGCCGCATCACGGCCGATGATCCGAAGCTGCAAGACTGTTATCGTCACTTCGGCGCGAACCTCGATGACATTCTCCAAACGGCCCGCCGGAGTGGTGCGGGCGTGATCCTTTGCACGGTCCCGACCAACCTCCGATCCTGTGCTCCCTTCGGCTCCGAACACAAGCCGGCTTTGACTGCTGAACAGAGGGTACAGTGGGATCAAGCATTTCAGCAGGGGAGGGACCTGGAGCGAGCGAAGGATTTCGCCGGTGCCTTGGCAGCGTATGAAAAGGCCCGGCAGATCGACGATTCCTATGCCGATTTGGCGTTCTGCCTGGGCCGATGCCTGCATGCCCTGGGAAGAACTGATGAGGCTCAGCGCAGGTTCATCGAGGCCAGAGATCAGGATGCTCTGCGGTTCCGGGCCGACAGCTCGATCCAGCGTGCCGTACGGGACGCGGCGCAAGCGCACGCCGCGCAGGGCGTCCGACTGCTCGATCTGGAGGTGTCTCTGGATTCCCCGGACCTCTTTGTCGATCATGTCCATCTGGATTTTCGCGGCAACTTTCTGGCGGCCTATGCGGCTTTCGGAATGATCCGACAGATGCTACCCCAAGCGGGCTTGGCGGAACCGAAAGGGTCCGAGGAGGAACTCCTCGACCTGAGCCGTCGGCAACTACTGTACGATGACCAGGAACAGTACCGGTTGGCGATGGTGATGTATCGCCGCAAGACGCTCGCTCCGTTCGCCGGGCAGATCGATCATGACACGGAGTTGGCGAATCTGCGGGAGGAGTTGATCCGGTTGCGCCGGGCCGTGCAAGCCCCGGATCTCGCGGCTTGGCAGGAGGCGATCCAACGACGGTCGCGCGACACGTACCTGGTCCTTCGCCAGGGCCAGTCCCTCGCGGACGCGGGCCGGCCCCGGGAGGCCATCGAGACCTATCGCCGGGCGCTCGACACGCGGCCGTTCGACCTGCGGATTCGCGTGGCCCTGGCGCAACTGCTGGCCCAAAGCACGATGAAGGATGAGGCGATCAAGATTCTCACCTCGAAGGACGCGCCGGGTCGGTACAGTCGCAAAGAGGCCTTGCTGCTGTTAGGGGCTCACTGCGCCCAGACCGGCAACATTCCGGAGGCAGCCACGATCTATGAGGAACTCGGTCGGATCGATCCCAGGAACGTGGATGTCCTGGTCAACCAGGCGGCCGCTGCCTTGCATGGAGGTGATCTGGTCACGATGAAACGTTGCTTGGACCGAGCCCTGGTGCTCAAGCCCAATTCCATGCAGGCCACGGTGAATATGGGCAACTACTTCGCCAAACAGAACCAGCCGCGCGAAGCACAGGCATGGTTTGCCAAGGCGGTCCAACTCGATCCGCAGAGCCCCTTCGCCCACATCGGGCTGGCGCTCCAGTCGGTCCGGCTGGGCCAGATGGACAAGGCCCTGGAGCATGGGACGCAAGCGATGGTGCTCCAACCCGATTTCCTGGAGGCGCACCTGCTTCTGGCCGGGCTCCATGATCGAGCCGCCCGGAAAGAGGAGGCGAAGAAGGAGATGGAGCTGTACACGCTGTTCAAGTCGCCCCAAAGGTGATAGGCTTACCCCTTAAGAGTAGGGTGCCCTGCCCATGCTTGCGTAGGCATGTTCTAACGGATGGGACAAGTCTTTGGAGGTGAGTCATGAGTCGTGGGAACGGTTCGGAACTTCTGGTCGGTTCGATCATTTGTCTTCTGTCCAGCGTGATCTGCTCCGCGGACTTTCTGGCGGATCTGGCCAAGCCGCACGACGGCCGCAGCATGCGGGCGACCTCGACGGCCAAGATCGGGCCCAATGGCAAGCCCGATCCCAACGGCCAGCCGGACCCGAACAGCAATCGCGACAACAGCAACGTCGCCCCGGGCCAGCGGAAGATCTTGCTGGACGCCCAAGGGCCGGGTGTCATCACGCACATCTGGCTGACGTTCCTCGGTCCCGAGCCGCACCCCTGGGCCAAGAACGGCTCGGCCAATCACCAGGAGATGCTGCTGCGGATGTACTGGGACGGCCGGAAGAAGCCCGCCGTCGAAGCCCCGATCGGCGATTTCTTCGCCAACAGTTTCGGCAAGCGCAGCGAGGTTGTCAGTCTGCCGGTGATCGTTGAGGACGCCGACTCCTACAACTGCTTCTGGCACATGCCGTTCCGCAAGTCCGCCCGGATCGAGATCGTCAACCAGAGCGAAAAGCCGATCAGCCTGCTCTACTATAACATCGACTGGATCAAGAAAGACTCCCTCAGCGCGGACACGCCGTACTTCTATGCCCAGTACCGCCAGGAGTACCCGGTCGAGAAAGGCAAGGACTACGTCATTCTCGATACCCAGGGCAAGGGTCACTACGTGGGCACGGTCCTGAGTGTGCGGACGCGCAGCCCCTCGTGGTTTGGCGAAGGCGATGAGAAAATCTACATCGATGGGGAAGACAAGGCCTCCATCTGGGGCACGGGCACAGAGGACTACTTCCTCTCTGCCTGGGGTCTCAAGACGACCAGCACCCCGTATTTCGGCGTGCCGTACTTCGACCAGTGGGGCATCGTGGGCGGCCACACCTCCGCCTACCGCTGGCACATTAACGACCCACTCGTCTTCAATAAGGGCATCAAAGTGACCTTCGAGCACTGGGGCTGGATGTCGCCCGATGAGAACCCGCAGTACCGATCCCACAGTTGGAACGAGCGCGAAGACGACTACTCCAGCGTGGCATTCTGGTACCAGACGGGCGAGCCGACCTTCACGGCCCGCGCCCCGCACGCCCGCGAGCGGACGCTGCCGAGCCTGGAACGTCTCACCATTGCGGCCCGCGACTTCACCGCCGAGAAGTATCACGGCCCAGGCGAAGCGACCGCCCAGAACCTGGACCTCTATCCTAACGGCCACCTGCTCTACAAGCCCCAGCAGCAGGAGAACGCCTGGCTGGAGATTCCGTTCGAAGTCCAGAAGAAGGAACCGCTGCGCCTGTTGCTCGCCCTGACTCACGCCAACGACTACGGCCGGTACCAGGCGTCCCTCAACGGCGTGAAACTGGGTCGCCCGATGGACCTTTACAGCAAGGAAGTCTCGACCCGCGAGCACCACCTGCTTGACTTCTGGCCCGACCCCGGCAAGTACACCTTGCGCCTGGAATGCGTCGGCAAGAACGCCGCCTCGACCGGCTACTATCTCGGCCTCGAGTCCGTTCGTCTGCGGGAGCGTCGCCCCCGCGTGACGGATTACCACCACGACCAAGGCAAAGACTGGCGCACCAATCCGGTTCTCTACGAGTAGAGGGGCGCTCTATCCGGTTGCCGCCATCGGTTTGATTTCTTCCTTGATCTGCTCGTCCAAGGCGTCTTCCGCCAGGTCGAGTTCATAATCCATCTGCAGGCCCAGCCAGAACTGCGGCGACGTGCGAAAATAGCGGGCAAGGCGCAACGCCGTGTCCGCTGTGATGCTTCGTTTGGCCAGGACGATTTCATTGATCCGCCGCGTCGGAACGTGTAGCGCGATGGCCAGCTTGTTCTGGCTGAGGCCCATCGGCTCCAGGAATTCCTTCTGCAGGATTTCGCCGGGATGAACGGGGGCCAATTCTTTCTTCTTCATGTTCTATTCCCTGCGGTAATCCACAATCTCAACATATCGTAAGCAGCCGTTCCCTGCCGCCGAAAGCAGACCCGCCATCGATCGTTGATACGAATCGAGTAGTGGCCGGTTCGATCTCCTTTGAGTCGTTCCAGACGGTTCGCGGACGGTACACGCAAATCATTGAGGCTGACGGCGCGGTTCAGCATGCGCAGCTTGCGCAGCGCCGGTCGCAGAAGATCCGCCGGCAGCTTGCGAGACCGCTCTCTCCGGAAGATCCGCTCTGCCTCTTTGTCTCTGAAAGCTCGAATCATGAGATGAGATTAGATTAGCACATTTAACGTTAAACGTCAAGTGCACATCGACGGGGGGCTGTGATGGGTGGCACGGGCAGACTCGTTTGCCCGTGGCCTCCGGGCGCGGAGGCTCAATTGAGAGCGCACCATCCAACGAGTCTGGCGGTGACACCCGGCGCACGCTACGGCCGGTGTGGCGAGGGCGTCCCGCCCTTGCAGTCGTCGTGCTTCAAAGGGAACGCGCAAAGGCAAGACGCCCTCGCCACGAGTTCTGTTACAGCGGCCGGATCCAGATGTTGCGGAAGCGGACCGGGTTATTGTGGCCGGAGAGGACCAGGGGCTGCTTCGGCTCGATGGGCTTATCGTATTTGGCCAGGATGCGGTGGCCGGTCGGACCGCAGACCTCCTGGTTGTGGTGGACGAGGACGCCGTTGTGCAACATCGTGACGCGGGCGGAGCTGATGAGCTTGCTGTCCTGGAAGACCGGGGTGTAGAAGATGATGTCGTAGGTCTGCCACTGGCCCGGCGAGCGGCAGGCGTTGACCAGCGGCGGCGTTTGGCCGTAGACGGAAGCCGCCTGGCCGTCCGGATAGAGGGGCGTCGTGTATGTATCGAAGATCTGAATCTCGAACAGGCCCATCAGCATGACACCGTTATTGCCGTGGTCCCAGTCGTCGCCCACCGGCGGGTTCGGAGCCTGCCATTCCAGGTGCAGTTGGCAATCGCCGAAGGAGTCCTTCGTCGTCAGGCTGCCCGGCCCGGCGACGATCTCGCGATTCTCGATCGTCCATTTGGAGTCTTGCCACTTCGACAGGTTCGTGCCATCGAACAGGACGACCGCATCCGAAGGGGCACCACCGGGCAGTCCCGGCTGGATCTTTCGCGGGGCCGGGCGATCCGGGTCATGGACGTGGTACCCACACCATGGCAGGATTGGCGTATCCTTATACCCCACGATCCCCGACCCATCCTTGGCCTTGACCAACTCCACCGCAACCGCCGTGGCCGAACAGATCAGCAATATAGCGGCACCGATTGCGACAACGATGAGGGCAACGAAACGACAACGGCGCATGACGGTTCCTTTCACTCGTTCCACGCATCTTCATTTCCGAACCTGCCGGCCTCTGGTCAGGCGTCGGGGCAGCCAACCTGTGCCGCCAACTATAATGACTCTCTCAGCACCCGACAACGTCTTACTATCCCGGGCGTAGTATGATACGAGAGTATGGAGCAACTGTCGTGCACAGGTGTACAGGGTGCTCCGGGGAGTGTACAGGCAAATGGCGAATCGGCGAGTGAGAACGGACGCCTCCTTCCCATGGATCCCATCGATGGGTGGGGCCGTTGTCTTCGCGGTGATGGTCCCGTTTTCGATTCTGTCCGCCGGCGAAACCTCCGGTGCTCGGAACGCCGTGCGCATCAGGCGGGTCGCGACGCCGAGCGGTGTCAGCCTCAGCATTGAGAACCGCCAGGCCTATGACGTGACCGTGACTCTGACGATTCATACGGAGAATGCCCAGGTCACGCGAATCACTCCTGAGACCACTACGTGCCTGGGCCATGCGCAGACCGAGGCCGCCCGAATCTCCGCTATCGACCCGACCAAGCCGTGGCGGTGGCGATGTAACCTCCGCTGGGCGAAGGGCAGTATGTCTGCCCGTCACAATGACGAAACCCGCTATCGGCTTCCTCTCCAGAAGAGTGCGACCTATCGGGTGAGCCAGGGGTACAATGGCCGATGGAGCCACCGGGGCCAGGATCAGTACGCCGTGGATTTTGCCATGCCGGAGGGAACGACCGTCTGTGCCGCTCGGGACGGCGTCGTGGTGGACCTCAAGGAGTCCTCGAAGACCGGCGGGCCGGACAAGAAATACCAGGACGAATGCAACTACGTATCGATCGCACACGTCGATGGCACCATCGCAGAGTATCAGCATCTCAAATATGACGGCGTGCTCGTCGAGATCGACGCTCGGGTCACCGCCGGCCAAGCCATCGCCATCTCCGGCAACACCGGCTACTCGACCCTCCCGCACCTGCACTTCGGCGTCTATTCCGCCGTCGACGGCTCCCACCGGCAGTCCCACCGCCTGACGTTCGTTACCCGCGAGGGAATCGTCACCGAGCCGCTCGCCCGAAAGACTTACACGGCCGAATGAAGTCGCCACGCATGGGGAACGGCTTCTGTCAGTCCATCTAGCCGCCAGAAATCCGGCTCCCAAGCCGACAACATGCTGGACGATTCTGTCGCGGGTCCGATACAATCTTTGTTGACGATAGTGCCGAGTGACCCCGAGAGAACTGGACGGGATGAGCTTGCGTATGATAGAGTCCGCAAGCACGAATGCGGTGGTAGCAGAAAGACTGGAGTTCTGGAACGGATTTGTCGAAGAATCGGATGAGGCCCGTTCGACGATTATCCGATTGATCTGTTCATGAGTACACAGCTCTTCACAATTGGCTATGAAGGTGCAGACCTTCAAGGATTTCTCGATTGTCTTGAGAGGAATGCAGTTGAGTGCCTTCTCGACATCAGAGAGATCCCGTTTTCTCGAAAGAGGGGATTCTCGAAGACCCCGCTCTCGCGAGCGCTCGAAGACAGGGGTATTCGCTACGTTCACTTCAAGGAGCTTGGGAGTCCGGGTGCGGTAAGAGAAGAACTCAAATTGGGTCACGACTATGGCAAATTCTTCCGCGAAATAGAGGAGTATCTCGCGACCCAAACCGAGGGAATCGAACGAGCATACGCCTACATTGGCAGCATGACATGCTGTCTGATGTGCTACGAGAAACTGGCTGCCATGTGCCATAGGAAGATCGTCGCCAGCAAGATCAAGGAGCGGGACGGGAATGGGTTGGAGGTGAGACACCTGAAAGTCGATTGAAAGAGGGAGAGAATGTCGCTTGAGACAAAGCAAGTTCTAATCACTGTCAAAGCATATCCGAATCCGAGCAAGAAATACGGCGAGACAGTCTGCTGTGCGGGGATCGATCTGGAGGCCCATTCTTGGATCAGGCTGTATCCGGTTCCCTACAGGGACTTGGATTCTTCTCAGAAGTTCAAAAAGTACACGATTATCGAGGTTCGGTGCAGAAAAGCTAGTGATGACACACGACTGGAAAGCTACAAAATCGATCGTGATAGCATACGGGTCGTGAGATGGCTCGACACCCAAAACGACTGGCGTCAGCGCAAAGAGATCGTTCTCCCGACGTCATCCCCTTCGTTCTGCCAGATTCTTACGGAGGCTGCGAAGGGGAGGTCTCTGGGCACGTTCAAGCCCAGCCAAATCGATTTCTCTTGGAATAGGTCCAAACGGCAAAGCCAAGCCGAACGGGAAGCATGCTACGCGCAACTCTCATTCTTTGACAAGCAGAAGCATACGATTGAAGATATCCCCTTCGATTTTTATTTTCACTTCCGATGCACCGGCGTCGAAGACTGCCCCGGGCACAAGTTGTCGATCATTGACTGGGAAATTGGGCAGGCATACAGGGATTGGAGACGCAGGTATGAGCAGGAGGACATTCTGCTCGAGAAGATACGTGAACGGTGGTTAACGCTCATGTGCGCCGAAACCAACGATGTCCACTTCTATGTGGGCAACATGGCGCGTTTTCGAAACCAATTCATGGTCCTCGGGGTATTCTACCCGAAGAAGTAGAGCACATCGGCAAACGAATCAGTCGTCATCCTTGTTCTTCCCCTCTCCAAGGACGCGGGCGGGTCAGGTTGGTCAGGACCTTGTTCGCGATGATCGCGTCTTCGCGGACCTGGAAGTCACACCTGCCGACGCAGGCAAAATCGGCGCCGTTCTCGAAGGCGTATCTGAAGCCGTTGAGAGGCTGGATGGCGCCGGCTGCCAGGACCTTGTAGGCGATCCAGGGCTTCGCGCAGGTCTTCATGAACTCGATCGTTTTCTCCGGCTCCATGCACCACATGTTGTCGTGCCGGGGCAGATCGAAGGGGCCTTGCCTTTCCTCGGGCGTGGCGGACCAGTAATTGGGGCTGTGCAAGGTCTTCATGTAGAAATCGACCGGTATGCCCGCCTTTTCGCAGGCGATGGGAACCTCGATAGAGTGGCACGCGACGCCGGCGATCAGGCCGTTCTTCTGCGCGTGCTCGATGACCTTGGCGACCAGGTCCAGGCGGCCTTGCTGGGTCAGGCGGTCGCCCATCTCGCCCTGGATGAAAGCCCCCTGGGCGCCGGCGTCGATGGCCATCTGGAGCTTGGTGAGCGGGTCATTGGGCCGGGGGAAGAACTGGGCCAGCCACTGGATCTGGCCGCCGCGCTCGTCCCAGTATTTCTTGATGGTCCGGCCGGTGGGGTCGGCGCCGTTGGCATACGGATCGTCAATGGTGGAGATCATCGTGTTGATGCCGCACTGCTCGCACAGCTCCCAGGTCTGGATGATCTTCTCGTCGGTGAAATAGTGCTTGAGCAACTCGGAGATGTAGATCATGTCGCGGGCATGGGCGTACCCATTGATGAGATTGCCGCCACAGATGAGCCGGCTGATCTTGAGCTTGCCGATCCGGCCCATCGGCAGGGCGATCGAGGCGGCAGGCGACTTGGATTCCCTGGCTTTCGCCTCTTGGGCGAGAAGGGCTTTCTCTTCCAGGCTCAAGCCAACGACACCGGTGGTAAAGGCACATGTCTTGAGGAAATTGCGGCGGTCCATGTCTTCTGCGTTCCTGTCAATCCCCAGATCATTGCACCGTTTGGACGTTTGCCATTCTACACAGACGCGAGTCTCCACGCTACCGGCTGGGCGGAAAAAGCAAATCGCACGAAATCCCTTGACGGCGGGGGGATTTCGCTTATGCTGAAGATTTCGATGCCGGGGTCGGAAAGGAGTGTGCATCGTGCAGGGACGTGTGTCGAGCGGCCGGTTCGTATTCGACGAACGTGCGATCGAGCCGGGACCGAGCGTGCTCTATCAGGAACATCTGAAGCGGACGGGCAAGTCTCATATCGCGGCTTTTGCCGGCTATCTGATGCCGCTGTGGTATTCGTCGATTGCCGAGGAACATCGGGCGGTCCGTGAACGGGCGGGGCTGTTTGACTGCACGCACATGGGCGTGTTGGAGGTCTTGGGGCCGGATGCGGCGGAGTTTCTCAATCTCGTCACGACGAACGAGGTCCCCGGCCTGAAAGTCGGCCGAGCGCGGTACGGCTATATCCTCGATGCGGCGGGCTACGTCCTCGACGACATCATCATCTACCGCCGGGGCGAGACCAACTTCATGGTCGTGGTCAACGCGGCGAACGAGCCGAAGATCAAGTCCTACCTGCACGAGTTGAGGGAAGGTCGGGCGACAGCAGATAGCGAGGAGTCCGCGTGGGGCGCGAGGCTTTCCGCCTTGCGGGTGGACATCTGGGACATGCGCGACCCCCCTCGGACCAAGGACCGGCGGGTGGACATCGCCCTGCAAGGTCCGGCGTCGATCGATACGCTCGCGAAATTGACGGACGATGCCGCGGTCGTGGCGCGGATCTCCGCCCTGAAGGGTTTTGCGTTCGTCGAAGAGCGACTCGCGGGCATCGACTGCCTGATCTGCCGAACGGGCTACACGGGCTCGACCGTGGGTGTCGAGCTCTTTGCCGATCCGAAGCAGACGCCGCGCCTGTGGAATCTGATCCTCGAAGCAGGGCAGCCTCTGGGAGTTCTCCCCTGTGGCTTGGGGGCCCGCGACAGTCTGCGAATCGAAGCGGGCCTGCCGCTCTATGGGCACGAGCTCGACGGCAAATTCGACCTCTCGCCCTTCGAGGCGGGTTACGGCTGGGCGGTCAAGCTCGACAAGGAGTTCTTCATCGGCAAAGCGGCGATGCAACAGGTGGCCGAGACCTATGACATGGAGGTCGCGCGGATCGAGCTGCCGGCGACGCGCGGCGTTCGCCCGATCCGGCAGGATGATCCGATCCTGAACCAGCAGGGAATCTGTGTCGGCTGGGTGCTCAGTGCCGCGAAAGCCGAGGAGAAGCAGTATGCCCTCGCCTATGTGGACCGGGAGGTCACGCGGGAGGGAACAAACGTGGGCGTGTACTACCTGGCCCGCAGTCCGAGCCAAGTTGAGCAGGGCAGGGCCGAGTCCGCAGAGAAAGGGCGGAAAATGCCGGCGGATCTCGCGGGAACGGTGGTGAGCAGGTTCGCGAAGTTTTGAGTGGCATGGGCATCCCCCGCCTGCGCGGGGGCAAGCTCTGCCCATGGAGAAGGATCACGGGCTGGAAGGGGACGCCAAACGCGGGAAGAAGCGTTGGGGAACCCAAGCCCGTGCCACGAAGGAGACGACGAGTATGGCAGTGCAGCAGGGATTACTTTATACGAAAGATCACGAGTGGGCGAAGGTCGAGGGCGACACGGCGACCATCGGGATCACGGACTATGCCCAAGAGCAGTTGGGCGAGATCGTGTTCGTGGAGCCGCCCAAGGTGGGCAAAGAGTTCGGTGTGCACAAGGAATTGGCCGTGGTCGAAAGCTCGAAGGCGGCCGCGGACGTGTATTGTCCAGTCGCCGGCAAGGTCACCGAGGTTAATGCCGAGCTGGCGTCGAAGCCAGAATTGCTCAACGAAGACTGCTACGGTGGCGGGTGGATCTGCAAGCTGAAGATTACCGACAAGATGTCCCTCCAGGGCCTGATGGACGCGAAGAAATACGAGGAATATCTGAAGACACTGTGAGCAGGCTTACACGAACACGATACCAGCGCTACTCTCCACATGTCACCCCCGCGCAGGCGGGGGCCCATGACCGTGCGGTAGCCCTCTGGCTTCCCACCTGCGCGGGAATGCCAACACGCGGGGGAGTCTCCGGTTCGACTTGAGGAATTGACAGACATGGAATTCATACCGAACACAGCCGAGCAGCAGAAAGAGATGCTGGCTGCCATTGGCCTGACGATGGAGGATTTGTTCCGTGACGTGCCGCCGGAGCTGATGGCCCGGTCGTTCAACCTGCCGCACGGGCTCAGTGAGCAGGAGGTCCGCGAGCGATTGGCCGACTTGGCGGACAAAAACTCGATCGATCTGACGCTCTTTCTGGGCGGCGGGTTCTACGACCATTTCATCCCCTCGGCGATCTACGCGATCATCTCCCGCAGCGAGTTCTACACGTCCTACACGCCGTACCAGCCGGAGGTTTCCCAGGGGACGCTCCAGGCGATCTATGAATTTCAGTCGGCGGTCTGCCGGCTCACGGCCATGGAGGTGTCGAACGCCTCGCTCTACGACGGCGGGACGGCCCTCTACGAAGCCATGATGATGGCCCTGCGGATCACCGACCGCAACAAGGTCATTGTGGATGACAGCGTCAATCCCATCTATCGCGTGATGCTGCACTCCTACACGCGGAATCTGCAGATCGATCTCGAAGAAACGCGCTCCGTCGACGGTTTGGCGAATCGCGCCGAGATTCTTGACCGGTTGGACGATAAGACCGCGGCCATCATCGTGCAGAATCCCAACTTCTTCGGCTGCATCGACGATTTCACGGACCTCGCCCAGGCCGCCCATGACAAAGGGGCGCTGCTGCTGGTCTCGTGCTATCCGATCTCGTTGGGCATCTTGAAAACGCCCGGCGCGATGGGAGCGGACATTGTCACGGCCGAGGGCCAGAGCCTGGGGTTGCCCATGTCATTCGGCGGGCCGTACCTCGGGATGATGGCCTCCCGCAAGCAGTACGTTCGCAAGATGCCGGGTCGGATCGTGGGCGAGACGAAGGACCGAGAAGGCCGGCGGGCCTTTGTCCTGACGCTTCAGGCTCGCGAGCAGCACATCCGGCGGGAAAAGGCGACGTCGAATATCTGCTCCAATGAAGCCCTGTGTGCCCTGACCGCGTTGGCCTATCTGTCCCTCGTGGGCAAGGAAGGCCTCAAGCAGACAGCTCAGCATTGTGCGGACAAGGCGAGTTATGCTTACCAGCGGCTAACCGCGATCCCCGGCGTGCAGCCGCACTTCCGCGCGAAGTGGTTCTTCAACGAGTTTGTGCTGGACCTGCCCTGCGAGGCGGCCGATGTGATCGCGCGACTGATCGAGAGAGGTTTCGCGGCCGGCTTCCCGCTGAGCCGCTACTACAAGGGCATGGAAAACTCGATTCTGATCTGTGTCACGGAGAAACGAACGAGGCAGCAAATCGGCATGTTGGCCGAGGCGCTGGAGAGCGTGCTCAAGTCTTCGTAGGGCGAGCGTCCCGCTCGCCTCAAGACGTCGTGCGAGGACGACGACCTGCGAAGAGCGACACGACCCCACGATAGAGAGAATGGTATGAAGCTGATTTTCGAAAAGAGTGTTCCCGGCCGGACGGGTGTGCTGCCCGGGCCGAGCGATGTGCCAACGGGCATTCATATCCGCGAGGACCGACTGCGACCGACGAGTGCCGAACTGCCGGAGTTGAGCGAGCTGGACGTGATCCGGCACTTCACGGAATTGTCCCGCCGCAATTTCGGCGTCGATACGAATTTCTACCCGTTGGGCTCGTGTACGATGAAGTACAACCCAAAGGTGAACGAGCGGGTGGCGAACTATCCGGGCTTTGCACACGTGCACCCGCTGCTGCCGCAACTGCGCCGGGGCGGCATGCTGACACAGGGGGCTCTGGCAATCCTGTACGACATGGACCTGTTGCTGCGGGAAATCACCGGCATGGCGGGCTTCACGATGCAGCCGCTGGCCGGCGCGCACGGCGAATTGACCGGCATGATGATCATGGCTGCCTATCATCGCGACAAGGGCAACAAGAAGAGGATCGTCCTCGCCCCGGACAGCGCCCACGGGACGAATCCCGCCAGTGCCGCGATTGCGGGCTACCGCGTGGTGTCGATTCCGAGCACGGATTCCGGCGACATGGATCTCGACGCCCTCAAACGCGCCTTGAACGACGAGGTGGCGGGCATCATGCTCACCTGTCCCAGCACGTTCGGCCTGTTCGATCCGCACATCCAGGAAATCTGTGACCTGATCCATACGGTGGACGGCCTCGCCTACTACGACGGCGCGAATCTCAACGCCATCGTGGGCAAGGCCCGGCCGGGTGACTTCGGCTTCGATATGGTGCACCTGAACCTGCACAAGACCTTCTCCACGCCCCACGGTGGCGGCGGTCCCGGGGCCGGCCCGGTCGGCGTGAAGGAAAAGCTCCTGCCGTACTTGCCGATCTCCATCGTGGTCAAGCGCAACGATGGCACCTTCGCCCTGGAATACGACCGCCCGAAGTCCATCGGGTACATCGCGCCGTTCTACGGCAACTTCGGTATCCTCGTGCGGGCGTACGTTTACATTCTCATGCTGGGCAAAGAAGGTCTGCGGCACGTCGCGGAATCGGCGGTCCTCAACGCGAACTACGTTCGGGCCCGCCTGCGCGAATACTACCAGCCGGCGGTCGATCGCATCTGCAAGCACGAATGTGTCTTCACGACGACGGACAAGATGGCCGAAAACGGCGTCCACGCCCTGGATATCGCCAAGGCCCTGATCGATCATGGCTTCCACCCGCCGACGGTCTACTTCCCGACCACGGTGCACGAGGCGATCATGATCGAGCCGACGGAAACGGAGAGCAAAGAGACGCTCGATGCGTTCATCGACGCGATGATCGAGATCGCGACCCTGGCCCAAAACGATCCGGAGAAGCTCAAGGCCGCCCCTGCGACCACACCGGTCTCCAGGCCCGATGAGGTGGCCGCCGCCAAGAATCTCAACATTGCGTGCCTGTGACGTGACATTTGACAGGGCCGAAGCGATCTGCTATCTTATCTTGCAGCGTTGGTAGCTCAGATGCTTCTGTGCGAAGGGAAGATCATGCGAAGGTGCCTGTTGCTTGCCACCCTGGTTCTCACAACGGTGTGGGCCACCGGGTGCATTGTGGTCGATGCGGGCCGGACAGAGTCGCGCGCACCCGCGACGATCCGGTCCGAGGAGTATGTGATCCGTCAGAATCTCGCGGTCGGTACGCCGGTGTTCGCGCCCGGCTCGGACGCAGTTCGGGACGTCGCGGGCGGACAGTAGGTCTCACGGGTCCGGGGGGCAACCAGGCTCATGGGGAACAGCCGTTGCGGCGGAGCGGCTGTCATTGGGGGCTCTATGTCTGGGGGAAAGCGAAAACCGTTGACGGCCGGGGACGTCGAAGCCTTGCTCAATCGGCTCAGGAAAGAAACGCCCCGGCGGGAATGCCGGTCGTCCGAGTGTCTCCAGGGATTCCTCTCGCAGTTGGAGCGGGATGCGCCGGAGGAGGCCAGGCACCTGGCGGCGAAGCGCAAAGTATCGCCGAAGAAGATCCGCGCCTCTCTGGGTTGCGTGTCTTGCCCACCGGCCCAGATCTTTGCCGAATACCTGATGCGCCATCGTGGCGTATGACGAAGGATGGGTCTTCTTGTCCCGCGGCGGCCTGGGGGTGGGAGATGGCTTCGCTTTGCTCGCAATGACATACTTCACACTGGAGACTCCCTACTCTGCCCTTCCAGGCCCACTGGAAACCCACTTTCCATGCGTTTGATGGTATTGTCACGGGGCTCTGATGGGCGTCTACGGCATGCTGGCGATGGGTCTTCTGGTTTTTGTCGCCCGCTACTTCCTCCCGGCGGACCGGGCGAGCAATTGGGCGATGGGGCTTTCCTTCTGGGGTCTCAATCTCGGCTTGGCCTATATGATCTTCGCCAATCTCGTCCCGGTCGGCTTTCTCCAGTTCCAGAACAGCCTGCAAAACGGCTACTGGCACGCCCGCAGCCCGGAATTCTTCGCGCAGCCGCTGGTCCGCGCCCTGGAATGGGCCCGCCTACCCGGCGACGTGATCTTCATCGTGCTGGGTATCCTCCCCATCGTCTACCTGGCCCTGCGGACCTTCTACTATCGCAATCGCCCGGCAAGGGTTGGCGCCGAGGAAGTCCCCGGCGAATTCGTCACAAGACCACCGTAGGCACCTTACATAAGACAGAATGTGACCGCTATGCGTGGACGCTCCGAATCCTCGCGCCGCTGCTAGCGCAGATTGAAATACTGCGCGACATCATTATACGAGAACCGCCGCATGCGGCCCTCGTTATACCGCCCTTCCTCTTTGAAACCACCTGAGCGAGTGCGACGTTGCCCCTGGGTATCCTCGACCATCCAATTCGGATGAATCTGGCGTCCCTTCAACTTCTCGGCAAATGGAACACCCGTGGTTCCGATCCAGATCCACCGCAGGGGCCATACGCCATTCTCTCGGCAGCCCCGAAACATCGCGAGGAAGTACTGGCGACCCAGGTGGGAAAAGTGCCAAGGGTCGGATGGGGGGCCGTGAAGAGTCTGTCTCGGTTGTGAGACAATCTTCGGCTGGGCCGGCCCAGCGGATGGCGATTCCTGTCTGGGGTTGAACCGCAGAAGATCATAGGCCGTCTCTCCTGAGGCTGTTGCGTGGGCGGATACCATCGACTGCCAGTGGCCATCATAGAAGAAAGTGAACGACCGAATGTAGTTGACGATCTCAGGCACGTCGGAGAACCAGTCGGCTACAGCGGCCCACGAAACAAACCTGCAATCCGCGCACGGTGGCCGTCCTCCATGTTCTGGGCCGATCAGGAAGAACAGTGGGACTTCCCAGCCGAGAAGGCGACTGAGCATTTGTCCAAGGCGGATCTGGCGGTCGATTTGTCTATCCCCTTCGGGGGAAAGCACCTTGATTTCGATCAAGGCGAGCTTTCTGCCCCACTGAAGCACGACATCGGGTTCGGTATTCAGGCAGTCCTGCAGGTCTTTCAGCCGTTCGTGAAGCTCCTGATCCTCCGCTTTTCCGTTCACGCGGAGCATCTCTCTGATGTGTGAGGCGCGCCACATATTAGGCTGCACAAGACGGCCATCTTTCCTGCGAGGCCAGCGAAATCCGCGCGGAAGGTCAAGGGCGGCATTCAGGCGTGCTTCGAGGGCGCCAGGCTTCTCATCTCGTTCTCGCTCTTTGACTTCGCGAAAGAAGCCCTCGCCGATGCGGCTGAAGAACAATATGCTCACCTCTCCATCCCTGGGGGCGAGCGCACCAGGTCCAGCGAGCTTCTGGACAAAGCGCGCACGAAGGTCTGGACGAAAGGCCAGGATGCCCAGTGCCTTCATGGTGAAGTTGTTCTCGCCACACGCCTGAAGCTCGAGTGGACCAAATCGCATTACTGCACCTCCTTGGCTGGTCTGCAGGTTAGGGACTCCCGCCCATCATAGTAGTCCGTTGGTGTTCAGACAAGAGAAATGCCGCGCCTTCCGGCGATCATGCTATTGGTCCACAGCGCCAAAGGCCGGGGGGTTTGGGGGCGGAATCCCCAATGGGTAGGCAGGGGGTCCTTCCGTGGTCGTTGCACAGGCGATTTGCTGCGGGCACTTACACCCGCTGAGAGGCGTGTATCGCATTTGGGTAGCAGCGGAGAGCGGGGGCCAGAACGCTCGCGATGGTCCGCGCTGGGAACGGGAATATGCCTGCGACCGGGGCAGGCCGTGGTAAAGAAGGGGCTGCGGGTTCTGTCCGCAGCCCCTGTGGTGAGAACGTTGACGATGTTGTGCCAGATGGACCCAGGACGAGGCTCCGACCTACTGCAGTCCGCCGCGGATTTCGCCGCCGGGGAATTGCAGCGTGTGCACGTTCACGTAGGCCCGGTTCTCGCGGATCGCGGTCATCAGATCGGCGAGCGTCTTGCCGGCCAGCGGGCCGACGAACTGAGCCGCCGTGAAGGTGCCCTCGCGCAGCAGACCCGTGAATTCGCCGGGGATGGTCACGGCCGGCGGCACCGCTGGATACAGCCAAACCGCCGGTGAGCCATTCCCGCCCGGCGTGCTCGCGATGTGGATGTGTGCCATCGTCACGTTCGCCAGACCCTGGACTTTGAGTTGGTACGAGATCGTTGTTCCCTCAGGACCCGGCTTCAGGACGGCTAAGCCGGTGGCGGTGGAATTCGTGCCTGCCTCGGCTCCGGTGAGCACGGCGCCGATCGGCGGTTCGGCTCGTGCCCCCACGATCTTCTTGACGACGCCGGTAGTGCCCGCCGGACCGGCCGCCGTACTGGCCAGGAGGTAGACCTCGCCGTCGTGGTCCTGCCCGAATCCCTTGATGAACAGACCCAGCGGGTCGCCCTTGGGACCGATCAATAGCTCCTGAATCCGGCCCGCGAACAGGTCGGCCACGAACAGCCGTCCCTGGGGCGCGGAGAACTGGCGGGACCAATCGCCGCAGACATACTGACCCCAGAGTTCCGGCACTTCCTTGCCATAGTAGGTGTAGCCAGCGACTACGGCCAGACCCTCGTCATGATCGTACTGCACGACCGGATCGGTCAAACGCGGATCGTCCAGCGGCAGTCCGATGAGGGCTCCCGCCGGATCGAACAGGAACGTCCCTTCCTTGAGACGCCAGCCGTAGTTGCGGCCTTTGTGCAGGAAGTTGATCTCTTCGACGCGGTTCTGACCCACGTCGGGGACGATCAACGCACCGCTGCGGGCATCGAAGCTGAAGCGATACGGATTGCGTAGCCCGTGAGCGAAGATCTCATCGAGACCGTCGGCGCCGACGAAAGGATTATCCAAAGGCACTCGGTAGACGCCATTGACGCTGACGGGGTTAAGACTGCCCGGTGTCAGAGTCGGGTGCAGAGGGTCGATGCGGATGATCTTGCCGAGGATGGTGTTGAGGTTCTGGCCGTTGCCCTGCGTGCCGTGGCCGGCGCCGTTGTCGTTGGCGCCGCCGCCGTCCCCGAGGGCGATGTACAGATAGCCATCCGGACCGAACTCGATATGTCCCGCGTTGTGGTTGGACTGCGGCTGGTCAATCCGCAGGACCACGCGGGAGGATGTCGGATCGACTGTCTCGCTGATCCCATCCCAGCGCCATTCCCGAACCACGCTTTGGTGGTTCATGGTGGTGCCGGCCGGCAGCACGACCGTAAAGTCGGCCGGTCCCTGGAGCGGCTCACTTGTGTAGGTGTAGAAGTGCCTGTATCCGACATGGTTCGACTGGGCATAACCCGGATGGAACGCCAGGCCGAGCAGGCCGCGCTCGTCGTAGTTGGCCCGCAGAGGCACCAGCAGTTTCGTGACGTCCAGGAACGGCTTTTCCAGGAGTTGGCCGTGATCGATCACGCGCAACAGGCCTGCCTGGTCCACGACATGAAGTCGTTCTGCCTGCGTTGGGTCGGGCACGAGCAGGAGTGGTGCCGCCAGCCCGGACGCTACGGTTTGCAGGCCGACGCGCAGGGGCGCCGGCAGGATGTGTCCCGCGATGGGCAGACCCGCTACGGTAAGCTCGCCGCGCATGAGACTCGCGTGCGGGCGGCACCGATAGCCCGGCTTGCGGCCTCCTTCGACCATGGCCTGATAGAGCTCGATCGTGAGGGTGAAGCGAACGGTGCCCGTCCCGTTGTCCTCCCAGGCGACGCCGGGATCGGATTCCAGCGGACCCGCCACGGCCATGGACAAGAGCACCGTATCCTCTGACGCAGACGAGGCCTTGCCGATGACTTCGAGGGGGTGAACCGAAGAGTTGGTGACCGTGATTTGATAGCGTTTGCCCAGCTCCAGGGGCAGGGTGGGATTCTCGCTGCCGAGCGGCGCGAAGGGGATGCCCGCGGGTGCAAAGGCGTCCAGCCGATAGGAAGTGAAATCCTCATTTCCGAAAGTCCAGGCGACGTCGTGCGGTTGCGCGGGGGCCACCGTTGGGACGAACGCCAATAATCCCAGGAGAAGAGACACCGAGTGCGTGATTGTTGTTGCCTTCATGGCAATTCTCCCCAAAAAGGGTGTGCTTGAGATCGACGTGTCAAAGAGCCGGTGGAAAAATGCTCCTACATACGACTGATAACTGTTACTTCGAGAAATCGTCGCGGTTCACGCCGCACGATTTTTTGCCTTTTCGAGTGCCGGAGATGGTGACTCGGAAAACACCGGTTGGTTTCAGGAGAATTCCCGACCGGTGCTGCTTGTGGCACACCAGAAGGGGGGAGGCGCAGGTTTTCTTCGACGCCGGCGGCGGAATGTGTTACGCTCCAGAGGATTTCTCGGCCAAGGGTGGCCGCCTGATGGGAAGGTAAGTACATGACCAGAGTGTCTCGTGAGTTCCAGGTTTTCGTGAAGCCGGCCGGTGCCGTCTGCAACCTGGACTGCCAATACTGTTACTACCTCGGCAAGCAGGGGCTGTATCCCAAGGGGGAATCCTTCCGTATGCCGGCGGATCTGCTGGAGAAGTACATCGTCCAGCACATCAGCGCCTGCGGTGAGCCGGAGATTCGCTTCTCCTGGCATGGGGGAGAGCCGACTCTGCTGGGGCTGGACTATTTCCGCAGGATCGTGGCACTTCAGCGGAAGCATGAGCCCGCCGACCGCCGCATCGTCAACGGGATCCAAACCAATGGAACCCTTCTGGATGAAGACTGGTGTCGTTTCCTGGCGGCGGAGGGCTTCGCGGTCGGGATCAGTGTGGACGGTCCGCAGGAAATGCACGACCGATACCGCAGGACGAAAGACGGCCAGCCGGTCCATGCGCAAACGATGCGGGGCTACCAGCTTCTACAGCAGCACCAAATACCCTGTGAGATTCTGTGCGTGGTCGGCGCGCACAACGTGGAATTCCCGTCCGACGTTTACCAGTTCTTCCGGCAGTTGGGAGCGCCCTATCTGAGTTTCCTTCCTCTCGTCGAACGGCAGCCGGAGACTGAAGGCGGTGTGAGCGAACGCACGGTGCCCGCGGAGGGTTGGGGCGAATTTCTCTGTGCCGTCTTCGACGAGTGGGTGGCGCGGGACATCGGGCAGGTCAAAGTGCAGATCTTCGAGGAAGCGGTCCGGCCGGCCTTTGGGCAGGAGCACACGTTGTGCATTTTCAAGGAGGTCTGTGGCGGCGTTCCTGTGGTCGAGCACAATGGCGACTTCTACTGCTGTGACCATTTCGCCGATGCCGAGCACCGCCTGGGGAACCTGCGCCAGACACCGCTGGCCGACTTGCTGGACAATCCCGCGCAGCAGGCCTTCGGGCGAGCCAAGCGGGACACACTGCCGCGTTATTGTCAGGTCTGCGGAGTCCGGGCCCTGTGCAATGGCGAGTGTCCCAAGAATCGCTTTCTCCAAACCCCGGAGGGCGAGCCGGGATTGAACTACCTGTGCGCCGGCTACCAACGGTTCTTCAGCCACTGCCAACCGTTCGTGGCGCAGGTCGCGGCCTTGTGGCGCCGGACAGAACCGTCGCCGCCCGCCGTGGCGCCTGAGGTCGCACGGCGCGTCAGCCGGAACGACCCTTGCCCCTGTGGCAGCGGCCGGAAGTACAAGAACTGTTGTATGAGGAAGTGACCGAGCCTTGCAGGACAGCCGCCCCCGGCTGTCTCTTCAAGTCGTCAGCCGAGGGTGGCTGAGCTACATGTTTCTTGCCGCTGCGGTCATCTATGTCTGCAACTTCTCTTTGAAGAACGCGATGGTGCGTTTCCAGGCCAGCTCGGCGGACTCTTTGTGATAGCGGTCCGGGCTGGTGTCGTTGTTGAACGCGTGCCCCGCGCCCTCATAGATATGGATCTTGTACTCGACTTTCGCCTTCTTGAGGGCCTCTTCGAACGCCGGAATGCCGCGATTGATGCGCTCATCGTTGCCTGCGTATTGGAGGAGCAGGGCGGCCTTGATCTTCGGCACGTCCTGCGAAGCAGGCTGACTGCCATAGTAGGGGACGGCCGCTCTCAAGTCCGGGGAGCGCACGGCCACCTGGTTGGTCATTCCCCCGCCCCAGCAGAAGCCGGTGCACCCGACTTTCCCTGTGGAGAGAGGATGGGTCTTGAGGTACTGGACCGCCGCCACGAAGTTCCGGGCCGTCGCTTCACTGTCCAGCTTCCCAAAGAGGGACCGGACCTGGTCGGGATCTTCCGGAGTCCCTCCCTGCGGCGAGAGGGCATCGGGGGCCAGGGTCAGAAACCCCTCCAACGCCATGCGCCGGGCCACATCCTGGATGTGCGGCGTGAGACCGCGATTCTCGTGGATCACGATCACGGCGGGCCGCTTCTCTTCTTCCTTACGCCGGGCCAGATAGGCGCGCATCTCACCCGTCGGGGCGGGATATCGAATCCACTCCGTGTGAAGACGCGGGTCGTCCTTGGGGACGATCTCGGCCTGGGCGTTGAGCGTGGGCAGCAGGGCCCAGGCGACCGCCGCACCGCCTATGAGATCGACCGCTCCCGTGACGAATTTCCGACGCCCCATCAAACCGCTTGGGCCTGCGCTCCATGGGTCAGTCCGTTGCGTGTTCATGATCTACGCTCCTTTCTCCAAATGCCGATCTATTTCAGAACATCCTCGGCTACGATTTGAATGAATCCGGGGTCTCGTGTCAAGCGGGCCGGCTCAATTGCGGATTTCGGATTGAACAAGGAAACACCGCGAGAGAATCCTCCGCGCCGCTCCCAGTTGTAGGCAAAGGACCACCTCGCGCAGACGCACAGAGAGCAACGTAACCGTCCGGCGGAGTACACCTGCGATACTATGAGAAGGCTACAGGGTCAGTTCCCGGGAATCAGCTCCCACCACAGCCTCGGATAGTCCTTCCCTTCGCGAATCCACCAGAGGTCTTCCGTGCCGTTTTTCGTCTCGCCCACAAAGTCCCAGCCGGCATCCAGGAAGGTCTTGGCCGTCTGCATCTGGGCCGTGGTCTTGCCGGTGCCGGCGGCACTCTTCGCCTGGCCTGAGGTCTGGATGTCCCAGAAAGACTGGGTCACCGTCCCTCGGTCATTCTCCCCCACCAGCCCGCCGACAGCCCAATTGCCCTTGACCGCCCCGGTGCTGTAGCACTGGGACACAGTACCCCGGTAGTTTTCCCCCACCAGCCCGCCGACACCCCCAACGCCATTGACCGCACTGGTGCTGTAGCACTGGGTCACAGTACCTCCATCGTTCCGCCCCACCAGACCACCGACAGACGCGTAGCCCCTGACCGCAGCGGTGCTGTAGCACTCGGTCAGCGTCCCTCGGTTGTTCTTCCCCACCAGCCCGCCGACAGACCAGCCAGTGCCGGTGACCGTACCGGTGCTGTAGCAGTCGGTCAGAGTGCCCGAGTTGGACCCCACCAGTCCGCCGACCTGCGAATCGCCACCGACCGCACCGGTGCTATCGCAATCGGTCAGAGTGCCTGAGTTGGACCCCACCAGTCCGCCGACGGACGAACCCCCACTGACTGCACCGGTGCTATAGCAGTCGGTCAGAGTGCCCGAGTTGGACCCCACCAGTCCGCCCACAGCCCCTCCAGTGCCAATGACCGCACCCGTGCTGTAGCTCTGGGTCACATCGCCACTGTAGACCCAGCCCACCAATCCGCCGACAGAGTCTTTGCTGCTAACCGTACCGGTGCTGTGGCAGTCGGTCACAGTAGCTTCGTAGTTCCACCCCACGAGCCCGCCGACATTGTCGTTGCCGCTGACCGTACCGGTGCTGTAGCACTGGGTCACAGTGCCAGACTCGTTGGAGCCCACCAGCCCGCCGACCCTGTAGGTGCCGCTAATCACACCAGTGCTGTAGCAATTGGTCACAGAACCGCTATAGTTGTGCCCCACCAGCCCGCCGACATAGCCATCTGAACCGCTCAGGTTGGCATCCACTACGCCCAGGTTCTTGACCTCGGCCCCGGAACCCAGCATGCCAAACAGTCCCAGATAGCTCTCACCCTTGATCGTCAGATGCGAGATCGTGTGACCGTTGCCGTCAAAGACACCGCCATAGGGGCAGTCCACATCACCCATGGGATAGAAGCGAAGACCGGTCAAGTCGAGATCAGCAACGAGCTTGAAGTGGCATCTCATGAGTCTTGGATTGCAGCCAATACTGCTCAGGTCCATGGCCGTCGAGATCACATAGGGGTCATTCGGTTCGCCCATGCCGCCGGAGAACGTTGGCAGGTTTGGCCAAGGTGATAGTTGCCACCATAGAATCGGATATCCGCCGCCCTCCGGCATGGCCCAGATGTCGCTCGGCCCATCTGCTTGACCAACAAAATCCCACCCCGCGGCCCTGAACGTGTTCGGGTCGTGCATCTCGGCCGTGGTCTTGCCTGTGCCGCCGGCACTGCTGGCCTGACCTGAGGTCTGAGTGTCCCAGAAACACTGGGTCGGAGAATCGTTGTCGCCCACCAGCCCACCGACGTACAAACCGGTGCCCATGACCGCACCGGTACTGTAGCAACGCGTTACCTCCTCGCCGTGGGTGGACCCCACCAGGCCACCGACATATTTGGCGCCGCTGACCGCGCCGGTGCTATAGCTGTCGGCTATTCTCCCCCCGCCACCGGTGCGGCCACTTAATCCCACCAGCCCACCGACGTAACCGTTGCCGCTGACCGCAACCATGCTGTAGCACTGGGTCGCACCACGTCCCAGATTCATCGCGATCAGCCCACCAACGGTCGAAGTGCCACTGACCTTGCCCGTGCTGTAGCAGCGGGTCACAGCACCCTCGTTCCACCCCACGAGCCCACCGACATCGCCACCTGAACCGTTTATGTTGACATCCACTACTCCAAGGTTCCTGACCTCGGCCCCCCACTCCAACCGGCCAAACAGTCCCAGATAGCTCTCACCCGTGATCGTCAGATGTGAGATCGTCAGGCCATTCCCATCGAATGTCCCTGCAAACGAGGGGATCACCGCCGTACCCCACCGGACACCAGAGAGGTCAATTGAAGCAGCCAACCGATAGCAGGCACGGGAACGGTAGTGGACTATCGCCCCAAGCTCCAGGGCGTTGGATATCAGGTAGGGATCCTCAAGTGTGCCCAAGCCTCGCAGTTGGGGCGGGAGATATCCGCTGAATATGGCCAGGACGGGGTAGCCGCCTCCTTCAGGCATTTGCCATATCTCGGAGGTCCCATCCTCGATCTGGCCAACAAAATCCCACCGTGCACTCTGATAAGTCTGAATGTCCTGCATCTTGTCGGTGGTCAGTCCTGTGCCGCCAGCACTCGTACCTCGGCCTGAGGTCTCGGCATTCCAGAAACAGCCGGCCACCATAGTATCCCAGTTAGACTCCACGTACCCGACCAACCCGCCGACCTGTGAACTGCCACTGACTGCACCGGTGCTATAGCAGTGGGTCACGGCGGCATTCAAGCTCGTGCCCACCAGTCCGCCAACGCGGGTCTTCCCAGTGACCACACCGGTGCTGTAGCAGTTTGAGATAGTGGCGACCACGCTGCGGCCGGTGATGCCCCCGACGAGCCCACCGACATAGTCTTTGCCGGTGACCATGCCGGTGCTGTAGCACTGGGTCACAGAGCCCCCGTTCAACCCGACGAGCCCACCGACATAACCACCTGAACCGTTTATGTTGACATCCACCACTCCAAGATCCTTCACCTCTGCCCCGGAATACCATTGACCAAAACCAAAAAGGCCCAGATAGTCCTTCCCCGTAATAGTCAGATGCGAGACCCTGTGACCATCCCCGTCAAAGACGCCGGTGAACGGAGTGCCCTGGAAATACTCCTTCGTGGGGTCGGTATCCGGCGCGATGACCGCCTTGTCGAACACCTTGCGGCCGGGGAGCTTGGGGTCGAGGTCGATGTCGGCGGTCAGAATGAAGTGCTTGTCGTAGTCGTTGGGTTCGTTCCCCAAAGCGATCAGGTCGGCGGCCGTGGCGATCTGGTATGGATCGTTCGGCTCTCCCGTCCCCCCGCTGTATTTGGCGTGAGCAGGCAAGGCAAAAAGGCAGGCTGCGATCAGAACAGAGATAGACCGCACAATTTGGGAAGTCCTTGCCTCCAACATATCCGTTCCTCCGTCCCCCCAACTCTCGGCAGAAAGACAACCGCCTGCCTACCGGCCTACACGACGATGCTGCACCAGAGAATTGCTGACAGATAGTCTACCAGATGGGTGGGTGTCAGGTCAATCTCAGAAGTGTGGGGATGTCTGTGCCCAGCGGGAAGGGGTCAAATCAGCGATTCGGTCAGCCGGATGGGTGGTGAAGAAGAGGGGACATTCTACTTTTTCCCAAGGACGACATGACGCCCAATGACCTCTGTTCTTGACATTGGACGGGGGACATGGGTATCATAACGTGTGTCATGAAGGAGGACCTGCTATGATATCAGAGCGAACATCCCGAGTTGACCGAGGCGGCGAAGATATCAAGACCTATCTGGATCGGCGCGGATTCCTCAAACAGGTAGCGCTGTTGTCCGGCGGTACGGCGGCGGCCTCCGCCTTGCTCGCACGCTGGGGGGACCACGTCGCCTTGGGCGACTTCGTTCCGAAGGATGACCCCCGGCTCGAGACGGGATACATTACCTATCGTGGCGAGACGGGCGACATGCGGGCCTACGCCGCTCGGCCCAAAGGCCCGGAGCAGTATCCGGCCATCGTCATTGTTCACGAGAATACGGGCTTGCAGCCGCATTTCGAGGACGTGGCGCGACGCTTCGCGCTGGAGGGATTTCATGCGATTGCTCCGGACGCCTTATCGCCGCTGGGAGGGACTGCCAGTGGTAGCAGCATCAACTCACTGAACTACCAGGCGACGATCAAGAATTTCGTGGCGGCGGTGCAGTACCTCCAGACGCACCCCCAGACGACGGGCAAGGTCGGCTGCACGGGTTTCTGCTGGGGCGGGGCCATGACGAACCAGGTCGCCGTCAACGCGCCGGATTTGGGGGCGGATTTGGCGGCGGCGGTCCCGTTCTATGGCGCAGCGCCGGCGGCGGCGGATGTGCCGAAGATCAAGGCAGCCATGCTATGCCACTACGGCGCCCTCGACAATAACATCAATGCCGGCATGGTCGCTTATGAGGCCGCACTCAAGGCAGCGGGCATCGATTATGGAATCTACGTCCACAAAGGGGCCGGCCATGCCTTCTTCAACGACACCAAGACGGCGTACAACAAGGCCGCGGCCGAGTTGGCCTGGCGGCTGACCCTGGCGTTTTTCCAGGTGAAGCTCAAGGATGCCAGCCTGGTTGCCCACTACAAACTGGACGAGACTGAGGGTGGCACTGCCAAGGACAGCGCCGGGAGCAATGACGGTCTGCTGCACGGGGGGCCGCTCTGGCAGCCGAGCGGCAAGATACAGGGAGCGGTTCAATTGGATGGGCTCGACGATTACATCAGCACCGGCTTTATTCTCGATCCGGCGGCAGGGCCATTCAGTGCGTTTGCCTGGGTCAAAGGCGGAGCACCGGGGCAGTTGATCCTCTCTCAGGCGAGCGGCGCGAATTGGCTCGCGGTGGACGCCGGGGGGAGGCTCATGACCAGCCTGTCACGACCAGCCGGCGGCCGGCAAGCTCCAACGCCTCTGGTGTCCCAGTCCAGTATTCTCGATGGCGGCTGGCATCGGGTCGGCGTGGTCTGTGACGGCGCGACCCGGGCTTTGTACGTGGATGACGTTCTCGCCGGCCAGGACGCCCAGTCGGGCCTTGCCGCTTCCAGCGGCGGTCTGAAGATTGGCTGCGGCGCGGGCCTCGAACCCGGCTCCTTCTTCTCCGGGCTGATCGACGACGTCCGCATCTACAACCGGGCGGTGAAGCGGTAGCGCCTGGTCCGCACGTTTAGCGGACGGACAGGATCTCTTCCGGCCGGCGTTTGGGCTCGGGTGTCGTCGGGATGGGCGGCTGTTCCGTTTGCACCCTCTGTACCGGTCGGCCGCTCAGGAGCGCCTTGCGGTCCCTCGGAATGAACTCGGCGAGGAAGCTGTTCGAATGGTAGATGGTGACCAGCTTCTCGATGGTCAGAGCCGCCAGAAACACCAGGAAGGTGAACATCGCCTCCCCGTCGCCGAGCAGCGCCAGGCCGAGGCTCACCAGGGCGAGAATCAGGAGATAGGCTTCCCCCAGGGCGTCTCCGACCCCGAGGAAAGGATGCCCGGTGTAGAAGTACCCGCCGCCCGGTACGAGCACGGAGCGTGTCAGGCCCGTCGCCCGGTTCTTGAATTCGAGCCCGCAGGCGGGGCACACGACGGTGCGGGCGGGCAGAACCTGGGCGCAATTCGGGCACAGGTGATTCCGCTGTGGATTCTCGCTGCGCCGGTCGAACTCACTGGTCGAGAATCGGAAGTGCTTGATGACCGCACGATCGCAGCGTGGAATGTATAAGAACTTCTCTTTCCTGCCGTTGTGATACTCCGCGACGAGCCGGCCCCCTTTGACATGCAGCCGCCGGCAGTCCTGGTACAGAATCTGTGCAATGGAACCCCGGTAGTCGAATCTCCAGGTCGTGGGGATGTGAAGCAGCCGCTTGTTCGTGAACACGAACAAGGCCCGTTTGAGCAGCATGACCCAGAGGGCGCCGGCCGTCAGTTGTTCGAGCGTCGTATACGGGGAGCAGCCGGTCGTGACGAAGACGATCTTCTCATCGGCGTCGAGGAATTGGGCGAGAAAACCCAGTTTCCGCAGCAGGTTCGTCTTGTTCTTCTCAATGCGCCGCTTGTAGAGGCCTTTATGGTTGGAGAAGAGAATGCGGGTGTCTACGGGCAGCCCGAATATCGGACGATCGGTTGGCATGGCTTCGACCTTTTGCTCGCCGTGCATACGATAATCCTCCCGAAGGGAATCCAAAACAAGATGGAGGTTTATCGGCAGATAGCCCGCGTGCCTTTACCATACATCACACAGCGTGACCGCGTGCCGGAGACCCTCCCGCGGGTCGCGCGTTGGGATGAATTCGTGACCGACGTAGCCACTGTAGCCGGTGCGGGCGATCTCTTCCATGATCGGGCGATAGTTGATTTCCTGCTGATCGTCCAGTTCCCGTCGGCCCGGATTGCCGGCGGTGTGATAGTGCCCGATGTAGTCTTTGTATTGCCGGATGCGGGCGATAATGTCCCCGTCCATGATCTGCACATGGAAGATGTCGAACAGCAGTCTCATCCGGGGCGAGCCGACCTGCCGGACGATCTGCATGCAGTAGTCCGTGTGGTCGCCCTGGTAGCCCGGGACGCCCACCATATCGACCGCCACACGGCTGTTCAGCACTTCTAAGCAGAGGTTGACTTTCTGCTTCTCCGCATAGCTCATGATCTTCTTATACCCGGCGACGCAGTTCCTGATCCCCTCCTCGGGACCGATCCCCTCGGCCAGCCCGGTAAACGTGATCACATTCGGAAATCCAGCATCGCCGCACGCCTCAATGGCCTCGCGCAGCTTGCTTAGACACATCGCGTGGTATTGGGGATTGTTCATGCCCTTGTCGAACCAGTGACTGTTCGCGATGGCACAGACCAGTCCATACTTCTTGAGTGTGGGCCAGTCCTTCGGATCAACAAGCTCGACGCTTTTGCACCCAAGCTCTCGCGCCACCTGGCAGGTCTTCTCGATGCGCCAGTACTTCTGCACACACCAGTAGGCGATGGACTGCTTGATCCGCCCCGCGCCGGCGACTCGTTCCCCGCCGGAAGTTGCAGCCGTGCCGGTTATCATCGCAGCCCCCGAACCGGCCATGGCCCGCAGCACCTTCCGTCGGCTGACTTGTCTTCGGATGTCCCTCTGATCTTCACCCGCCATATTGGCTCCCACGTTCATCTTCTCCAGGAGCGGCCGGTATTTCTCCATCAGGGTCTTGTTCATGTCCAGGGGCGGCTGGACGTCGGGGGGCAGGAAGGATTTGTAGGGATGCTTCTTGCTGTAGGCGGCGAATTCCTCCTGGGCTTTGCGCAGGACCTCCGGCTTGGTTAACAAGTCCACGGCGGAGGCGGCCATTGCCTTGGCCCCCGCATTCAGGCCTTTCCAGGCCCCCGACCCAGAATTGCAGGCGACGCAGGACCAATGATGTCCGATCGCGCCCGGCACCTCGCCGGGGAAGCGGATCGTCGCGGTCGGGGCGATCAGGGTCACGTCCCCGTGGTCCGACGAAGCGCCCCCGGTAAACACCGCATCCGGACCTTTGAGCTTATTGACATCCGCCGGCATCCCCTTTTCTTCTTTGCCCAGACTTTTCTGCAGGGCCCGGGCGAAAGCCTGTTCCTCGTCCGTCCACGGGGGCATGCCCACCAGCTTGATGTTCTCCTGGAACAGCTCCGCCAGGGCCTGGTTGTGATGGGACTGGTGAATCGCAGACAGGCAGCGGATCGGTGCCAACTCCGTCCCCGTGGCCAGGGCAGCGCCTTTGGCGCAGTTGACCACCCGCTGGTACATTTCCTCCAGCCGGTCGTCCGAATTCCGAAGATAGTACCAGACACTGGCCCGGTCGGGCACGACGTTCGGGGCCTCGCCGCCGTCCAGGACGACGTAGTGCATGCGACTGGCGAAATGCAGGTGCTCGCGCAGGTAGTTGGTCGAGATGTTCATGATCTCGACCGCATCGAGGGCGCTGCGCCCGGACCAGGGACTGGAGCCGCTGTGTGCGGTCTTGCCGGTGAACATGAAGACGACCGAATACACGGCCGTGCCTTTGACGCCGTAATCCGTCGAGAATTCGCTGCTGGCGTGGTTGTTGATGACCGCATCGACGTCCTGAAACAGCCCCGCCCGGACCATGTAGGGCCGGCTGATGAGTGTCTCCTCCGCAGGCGAGCCGAACAGCTTGATCGTCCCGCGCAGGTTGTGCTTCTCCATGCAGCGCTTCACGGCAATCGCAGCGGCGGTGGCGGCGCTGCCCATCAGATTGTGGCCGCAACCATGTCCCGGGGCGCCCTCGACGAGCGGCTCCTTGCTGGTGACGCGAGCTTTCTGCGAGAGCATGGGCAAGGCATCGAACTCCGCGAGAATGCCGATCACGGGCTTTCCGGTTCCGTAGGACGCCACGAAGCAGGTGGGCATTCCGGCCAGACCCTTGTCGACGTGAAATCCCTCCTTTTTCAGGGTCTCGACGAGCAGAGCCGAGGATTTGAACTCCTGCAACCCTAATTCGGCAAAGCGCCAGATGGCTTCCGAGATGTGGCCGAATTTCTCGATCACCGCCGGTTGGCTGAGCCAGTCCAGAACGAACTTCTTTTCCGCACGGCTGTTCGGCTCGCACCCCTGTTCACTCGCCCCGGATACCCCGCTGCCAAGAACCAACAACGCCGCGACGACCACACTTCTGGTTTTCATATCCACTCCGACATTCTCAAGGACCCTTCCTGCCGGCACGCTCCTGCCGTCACTTTGCCACGTGGCGCCGGTCGTCACTATTATACGAGTTCCGAAGGATTCGTGCGAGGTGAGGCTCGCCCTGAGACGGACAGCCACGTCAGGAAGGAGCCGGCCACCAGGACCAGGCATCCCAGCCAGAGTCGCCACCCCGGGACCACTCTTAGGTAGGCACAGCTCACCAACGTCGAGAGCAGGGGGGTGAAGTAAGAGCAGGCCGTCACGAACAGCAGGTTGCCCTTGCGCATTGCGGCATCCCAGAAGGCATAGGCCACCACCGTGAGGGTGGCCAGCACCACGGCTTCGCCGGCGGCACGCGGGGTCCACGTTGAGGACTCCCGCGCCGCGAAACGCAGCAGCAGCAGCGCCAGGCCTGTGGCCGGAATGAACAGCGCCACGGCCCCGTCCGCCCCGGGCTGCGACCAGCGGCGTGTCAGGGTCGAGTACAACGCCCACGACACCGCGGCCACCAACGCCAGCGCATACGGAGCGGGATTCGCTTGCAGGCGGCCTGCAAAGGAGTCCCAGGACACCGGAGCGCCGTGCGTGAGCACCAGGAATTCACCCGTCAGGGCCAGGATCGTGCCCGGCACCAATAGCGCCGAAGCTCGTTCGTTCAGCAGCACCAGCGACAGCAGGACCGTCGCGACCGGCCACAGGTAGTTGATCAGGCCGACTTCGAGCAACTGCTGGTGGTCGGCGGCCAACCCGATGGCCAAATAGGCGAGAATGGTGTACAGGACGAACAGGAACCCACAGCCGAACACGTAGCGCCGCGAAGGCGTCCGGAGCCAACGCAACGGTGTTCCCGACCGGGCGAGCCAGAGCCAGTAGAGCACGCCGCCGAGCAGGTAGACGCAGGCTCCGGCCGTCAGGGGCCCGGCCTGTTCCGACAGACGCCGCGCCACGCCAAACGTCGTGCTCCACAGGACGATGGCTATCAGGCCGCCGCCGGTATACCAGTTGATCGTGCCGCTACTTTGTTTCACAGGTGTGTGCGAGACTTGCTGAGGACCGATGCTACTTGACGAACGAGCAACAGTAGTCGGTCAGGGTGGTGACTTTCAGGCTGAACTTGGACTGGGGCGGGACTTCGAACTGCGCGCCGCCTTTGACCTTCTTCCAGACCTTGGAGCCGGGCACCTGGACCTCCAGCGTGCCGGAGAAAATCTCCATGATCTCCTTATCGCCCGTGTTGAAGGAGTACTCGCCCGGAAGCATGACGCCCAGCGTCTTCTTGGAGCCATCCGGGAAAAGCACCGTGCGGCTGGTGACCTTGCCATCGAAGTATACATTGGCCTTCTTGACTACGGTTACGTTCTTGAATTCTGACATGCGAGAGTGTCCTTTCAGAGTTGACGCGCTGGATTCAGAAGTCGCGGAAGGGGCCTCGGGGCTCCGCCTCATCCATACTCTTCTGCCACGCCGCGAAGCGTGACTTCACGTGCGCGAGTACGTCCGGCTTCTCTCGGGACAGATCGTGTTTCTCCCCGAGGTCGTTCCCGAGGTCGAACAGGCCGGAGCCCCGACCCGATTCGACCCATTTCCAGCGACCGACCCGGGCCGCCTTGTCGCCGCGACGCTCCCAGAACATCTCCGCGCGGAGTGATTTCTGTCCTCCCGTCAGGACCGCCGACATATCGAAGCCATCGAGGACCACATCTGCCGGCGGCGTTATCCCGGCGGCCCGGCAGAGCGTAGGGAAGATCTCCAGCGTGGTCAGGAATTCCTCGCAGGTACGTCCGGCCGGCACGACGCCCGGCCAGCGCACGAGACAGGGTACGCGCAGCCCGCCTTCGAACATCTGGGACTTGCCCCCGCGCAACGGCGTGTTGTCGGCGCCGCCCGCGCCGCCGTTGTCGGATAGGAAGATCACGAGCGTATTCTGGGCGAGACCGAGTTGCTCCAGAAGTGCCAGCATCTCTCCAATGGCCTCGTCCATGTATGTCACGGCGGCCATGTAACGCTTGAGTCGGGCTTCGCGGGTGTCGGACTGGGCGGGGTCGTACTCGCCATAGTGCTTGCGGATGTACTCGACGGGCACCTGCGTGCCGGGGCGGGGCCGCTCCAGGTTTGACGCCCCGTGCGGCGCGTTGAAGGGGACATAACAGAAGAATGGACGATCCTTGTGATCCCGGATGAAGCGCAGAGCCTCCCGGCGGAACAGGTCCGTGGCGTACGTCCCTTTATCCTCGACCGTTGGCACGTTGCCCCGCCGCATCGAGGGGACGCCGTAACGCTCGTGCGTCCAGTAGTCGATCCCGGTGTTGGTGAATCCGTAGAACTCGTCGAAGCCGCGCTGCAGGGGCAGGAAACGGTGCAGTTGCCCCAGGTCCCACTTGCCGAAGATGCCGCTGGTGTAGCCCGCAGTTTTGAGCACCCTGGGGATCAGCACCTCGCGGGTGTCCATCCCCCCAACCATCTCCCACGACACGGCGTACTCCTGGGGCGGGTACAGGTAGTCGTTGTCGACCAGGTCGTTGCGGAACATGTCGTACGTGCCGTTGCGCTGGGGATAGCGGCCGGTGAGCAGGCTGCCGCGTGACGGCGTGCACGCCGGCCAAGTCACATAGAAGTCCGTGAGCCGGGCCCCCTGCGCCGCCAGCCGATCGAGGTTGGGCGTCTTGATCCGGGGGTTGCCGTAGCAGCCCAGATCGTGGTAGCCCTGGTCGTCGGACACGATCAACAGAATATCGGGCGGACGCCTGGCGCCCGACATCTGCGCCTGACCGCCAGCCAGCCCGGACAGCGCTGCAGCGCAGCCCAGCCCCTTCACGAAATCACGCCTGCTTACGTTCGTGACCATCTGGCCTCCAGAGAAAGTAAAAAGTAAAAAGGCAAAAGGTAAAAAGGATGCCGGCCTCACGGCTGAGCCTCACTTCTTATTTTTTCCTTTTCACTTTTTCCCTTTTACTTTCTGGCTCAGTCTTCCGGCAGTGGCTTGCCTTTCGTTTCCGGCGCCCAGATCAGGGCGACCAGTCCGAGCAGGAAGATGAACGACAGCATGGTCGCCGCCTTGCGGAACGGCTCGTTGACGTTGGCGCTCGTCAGGTACACGTTCAAGTACATCAGCATCGGCGGGAAGCCCGCAGCCAGATAGCGCACCGTGTTGTAACAGAAACCCACACCGGTGCCGCGCAGCCGCGTCGGGAACAGTTCCGGGAAATAGATCGAGTAACCGCCGAATACCGACAACTGGGCAAAGCCCATCATGGGCAACATCCAGTAGGCGTCGGTGCCGGACCGCAGGCAGTTGAACACGAAGATGGTCGTGCCCAGGCACAGAATGAACGCGCCGCCGAACGCCAGACGCCGCCCCAGGAGCGTCGCGACGATCGTGAAGGTCATCATCCCGCAGAAGGAGCCCACGTCCTGCAGAGCGGTGCCGTAGCCGCGCACGAGATCGACGACATGCTGCGGTTGTCCCTTGAGGGCGGTGGAGATCAGCTCCGGCGAGAAGAAGCCGATGCCCCACAGTCCCGCCATGCCCGCCAATCCCAGGCAAACCCCCACAAACAGGTTGCGCCGCCAGACCGGGTGCCGGACCATGTCCGGGATCGAGCCAAACCGCTTCGCCTCGGCCTTGCTGCTGGCGGCCAGGCGCTTGGCCTGTTTCCAGCGTTCCGGCTCGCGCAGCACGAGGATAATCGGGACCACCAGGAGCGCCGGCAGAATTCCGATAAAGAACATGAGCCGCCAGCCGGACATGCCCCACAGGACCGCCGCCTTGCCCGGCTGAATCTGGGTGCTCACCAGCGAGCCGATGATGTTGCCGCAGGCCGACAGCGCCTGGAGCGAGCCCAGGGCAATCGCGCGGAATCGGGCGGGGACGCTCTCGGCCACCAGCGTGGTGGCCGCCCCGAACATGCCGCCGACCCCCAGGCCGACGAGAAAACGATAGATCATAAACTCCGCGGGGCTGCGTGAGATACCCGACAGGCCCGTGAATCCGGAGTAGATCAGCAGCGTCACGGCCATCGTCTTGACACGGCCCCAGCGGTCGCTCATGATCCCGAAGATGATCCCGCCGGTGGCCCAACTGATCATCATGATGCCGGTGGCCCAGCCGCCCCAGGATTTCACCGTCGCATCGGCGACCCCGGTGCCCAGCACCTCGCGCAGGGCCGGTTCCCGGCACAGCGCGAAGATCCGCTGGTCCATGCAGTCGAACAGCCACCCGCAGGACGCGATGAGCACCACCATCCAGTGATACCACGTCAGTTCCTTCCACCAGCGTTGATCGGCGGGAATGGGCAGGGCGATCGGTTCAGCCATCGACGTTTCTCCTTTACTTACTCTCGTTGCGACACTCTCGTAGGTCGCGCGTCCCCGCACGACCATGTCCTTGCGAGCGAAGCGCGGCAATCTCCGGCGAGCACGGATGCTCGACCTACGAGGAAACCGGCCCGTAGTCTAACGCCAACCCCCCGCCCGGCCAACTGATTTTTCCGGGGAACGTCGCCCCGGTACGGCTGGCATCCGGCGGCCGATTCCAGATCCGTCGCGCCGCAGTCTTCCCTGGAAATTGGCTTTGTTTCGCCGAGATCCTCGTGACGACCACATTCGTCATAACCCTTTTCCCACACACTATTTGCCCTTGTTCCTTCTCCTCTTCCCATTGGCTTTGTTTGTACGGCGGTCTTCCAACGGACTACTGCCTACCGACTACCGGCTACTGCCTTCCGGCTTTGTTTCGCACGCTCGGCCCCAGCCGCGACGGGTGGCAGCGTCAAGGCCGGAGGCCTTGGCGATGGTCTTGTCCGCCCCTCGGGGCGAAATTGGCTTTGTTTTTTCGCACGCGCTTGCGGGTAAAATTCGTCATAACCGTTTTCCCATAAAGCAATTACCGTTGCTCGCCTTGCGCCGGAAATTGGGTTTGTTTCGCACAATTGACCCCCAGCGGGAGTCCTCTCCCCGGCCCCACCGGCCCGCGCCAATTTCCGGCCACCCAGGGACAATTGGGTTTGTTTGGCACGATAGGTTCGGGCCTGGAATGGTGGAATAGTGGAATGGTGGGGTATCTTGCCCGCCGGGAATTGGGTTTGTTTGTACGGCACGTCCCGCACTTCCCGTGGATGGACCCTGGTGATTGGGTTTGTTTTGCACGACCAGCCCCGGGTCGCCCGCCGGAGCCTCCAAGTTGGCTTTGTTTGTACCACGGCCCCTGGACCCAGGCTGGGAGGGACGTGGTCGCCGCTGGCCCGCCCAAATTGGGTTTGTTTGTACGATGAGTCGCGCCGGCGGCTCTTCGTAGAGCCTGCCCTCGACCTGATCGAGGGTTGGGCGTCCCCGCCCCACTTCTTCCGCCTTCCTGTCTGTGCGGGGCAAATTGGCTTTGTTTTTTTGCACGCTCTTGTGGGCCAAATTCGTCATAACCACTTTCCCATAAAGCACGTACCGTTGCTCGCCCTGCGCCGGAAATTGGGTTTGTTTCGCACAAAGGCTTCCGACTGGCTACTGACCACTGACAACGGACTACCGCCCTTTGGCTTTGTTTGTACAGCGGTCTTCCAACCGACTACCGGCTCCTGCCTTTTGGCTTTGTTTCGCACGAATTCTCACCGCCGAGGCACGGAGGCACCGAGAACGGAAACAACCATTATGTCTCTCGCCAAGCCGCCAAGACCGCCAAGGATGCCGGGGTTCACTGTCCGCTGTTGTCCGTCGTCCCTCCCTTCCGGGGTTCGCTGTCCTCCGTCTGCTGTCATCCGTCGTCCCTTCTTTATGGTTTCTCATCAATGATCTCCTATCATGTTGGGTAAATATTGTACCAATTCATCAGCTTTTTGTCAAACAAAATCCCAGAAAGACGCGCACGCCGAGGCCGGAACCGAGATTTCCTCTCACTAAGACGCCAAGAGCGCCAAGAAAGCCAAACCATATCTGTGTCTTCCCCTTGGCGGTCTTCGCGTCTTTACGCGAGAAATAATCCTTTTTGTCATTGAGACTTGCATGGCTCCCTCGGCATTATCTGGAAACGGTCTTCAGTTCTTACGAGTTAGCAGCGCGGAGGAACGCCGCTGCGGCATGGGCTGTAGGATGGGCTTTAGCCCATGCGGATACGCGCTGAGGGATCATCCGCAGATCATGTCATTGCGAGCGAAGCGCGGCAATCTGCCGATCTACGCAGATTTCCTGCTAAGAACTCAGAACCGAACACTGGCAACTGGCCCTCCCACCGACTACTGTCTACCCACTACCGACAACTGCTCTTCGGACACGGATTCCCCCGAAAAATGGACCGCGTACCTTTAATTCCGCCCGGCCGCCCTCCACGGGTGATTTCGACCGCCTCGTCAGGAAAGCGAAGAAGCAGGCCCGCGCGGTCGGCTTGACGCGTTCGGGTCTCTCTGCGACCGTCTCCCGGGTGCGGAAACAGCGATGAGAATCGTCCTCGACACGAACATTCTCATGTCCCTTCTTCAGGGTACGGAACGAATCCATACTTGCGAAGTCTGCCGTAGTCATTATCGCGTTGTTCAGGTATTGCCCACACGAGGAGGTATTGCGGACGAGAACTCGCAACATAGGCGAACCTTGCTGCCTCCGATGATGGAGAAGCGAGCCACTGTGTCCAGTGACCATCGCTTGTACCTCGTGTGGAGGGGGCCGACACAACCATTATGGCGTCCAAGGTTTCACCCTTGACGCTGTGAATCGTAGTAGTGCGAATGACTGATTCTTCCTGGGAGGTAGTAGCCAAGGATTCCCTTACTAGCCCGTTCTTACTGCCCGGCAACGCGCGGAAGTCACAGGAGCCAAAATCGGGAAGCGGTTCAGAATCTGTTGCCGTATGACCTGCCAAAGTATGTCGACATCCCTGCAGGATGGAGGGTAAGCCTTTTCTAACGTCCGCAGCCCAATCTGTCCACGTTTGATCGAGGTCTACTATGGTTGCGTTCTCGATAGTGCATCGCAGTATGTCAGCCAGGAATAGGCGCCAGTACAAAGGCGAACTTACGCAGCGAGGGCAGTAGTATTCGCGTGAATTCCCCGGCCCTTTCAAGAAGTACCTGCTGGCGATGAAATGGCCCACGTACTTCAAAGCTTGGTCCATTGCCTGGATCGCACGAGTCTTCCACAAGTGTATGGCCATTGCCAAGCGCGTTTGGTACTTGTCAACATCGGTGTTGCCAGATGGTCTGAGCTTGGAGACAGTGGACCAACCACGTGCAACAATTGCGGACTTGTCGGGCTCTAAACCTCTTTGCCTTACGAAGGCCTCGAACCACCTTGGCAAGGATGAAATCGTGTTATCCTTGTACGTTACGAAAAGACAGGGCGTAGTCAATCGCGCTTCACACATGCCCCTTGTGGCATTACCATTGCCAACAATCGCGTTACACGTGTTGACGATTTCCTGGCAGCTTCTGAAGTTGCAGCCTATCGCCGACTTCAAGAAACCATTCGCGGCAACGAACCCAGCTACCTTTTCCGGGACAACATGTCTGAAGTCGTAAATTGCCTGCTGCAGATCACCGACGAAGTGCAGCGTTGTGGATCCAAACTGCAAGCACTTAAGTATCTCCATTTCCGTCCACGAGAGGTCTTGGCATTCGTCTATAAGTGATCGCGCATAAATAACTTGCACAAATTACTATTGATCGATTTGAGGGATTGTGTGATAACACCTGCATGCAGGATGCACAGATGATCGCACGGATTCAGAGCAAGTACCAGTCGTTGGAGCCGGAGATGGATGAA
>CAYHAJ010000293.1:0-2535 GCA_964354535.1 uncultured Pirellulales bacterium | reverse complement strand
AATTGGACTAAGCGGCTTCGCCGCATAGCAGCAGTTCGTTAGAGTTCCTGATCCTCCTCCGCTCATTTGCATACATCTCCTATCCTACGTACACCCCGGCCGCCGTGGTCGGGTGTTTCTCACTTGGTGTATGGAGGTTTCACTATGGTTACGGGAGATGGTAAGCAAGGGGCGCGGGAAAGGGAGGAGACTGGTCAAATCCCAGGGCCACAGGCGAAGCATAGGGTTTCGCCATTGCGCGAGCGCATGATCCGCGACATGGAGCTGGCCGGTTTGAGCCGCAATACGCAACAAACGTATGTCGGCGCGGTCGTGAAGTTGCAGAATCACTACCACATTCGGCCTGACAAGCTCTCGGAGAAGCAGGTTCAGCAGTACGTTCTCTGGCTGCGGGATGAAAAGAAGGTGGCGAAGGGCACCTTCCAGACGGACTGGTGCGGGCTGAAGTTCTTCTACTACCGTACCCTCGCCGTCGACTGGCCGCTCTTCACACGTAAGAAGATCCGCCCACCCCGCCGCAAACGGCTGCCGGTGGCTATTTCCTGGGAGGACGGGCACCGGCTGATTGCCGCCCTCCGCAAGCCCCGTTACCGGCTTTGCTGCGCCCTCATGCTGGCGTTGGGTTTACGCATCGGCGATGTCCTGGCTCTGACCGTCCAATCCATTCATGCCACCCAGATGATCGTACGCGTCATTGGCAAGGGAAACAAGGAACGGATTCTGCCGCTGCCGCAGACCTTGCTGGTAGCCTTACGTGCCTTCTGGACCACCCACCGTCATCCGCGTTGGCTCTTCCCCAACCGCAATGGTACCGGGCCGCTCTCCCAGAGGTCGCTACGCCGCGCCTTCAATCAGGCCCGCGATTCCCTCGGCATCCACAAGAACATTACGCCGCATTCTCTGCGTCACGGGTTTGCTACCCATCTCCTGGAAAAGGGCGTCGACCTCCGGGTCGTACAAATCTTGCTGGGCCACACCAGCCTCAGCGCGACCGAGGTCTATCTTCACTTGACCAAGCCCATGGGTGACGATCTGCGCCGCCGACTGGATAGCATGTTTTCCGATATGTTCCCGGAAGGGGGCGACCATGCATAAGGCACCCCTCGAATTGGCCGATGTGGTACGCCGTTTCGTCGGTCCCTACAAGGAACAGTTTGGCCATCTCATGCTGCCGTCGCACCACCTGGCCCTGGAGGATATCACCCGGTGCATGACCGAGGCCATGGGTGGTGAACGCTACCACTGCCAGGACTGCAACGAGACCTTCTGGAGCTATCATGGCTGTCGCAACCGATCGTGCCCGAAATGCCACGGGCGACAGATGGCGGATTGGTTGACGGCCCGCTCCGCGGAGATCCTGCCCTGCAGGTATTTCCACTTGGTGGCTACGGTCCCCAGCGAGTTGCGTACCCTGTTTTTGCAGCATCAGAAGACGCTCTATGATCTGCTGATGAAGACGGCGGCGGAGGCTGTGCGGGACCTGGCCGCCGAAGAACGCTACGTCGGTGCGGAGGTGGGCATCCTCGCGGTCTTGCACACCTGGACCGGCCGATTGCATCATCATCCCCACGTGCATATGTTGGTTACCGGCGGCGGGGTGACCGAGGACGGAACCGCCTGGCAGGAGGCGCCGAACGAGTTTCTCGTACCGGTCAAAAGACTCTCCCCCATGATTGCCGAGCGGTTCGCGGAGGCGCTACAGAGAGGGCATCCTGACCTCTTCCAGCAGATCCCGGCGAACGCCTGGAGCCGCGAGTGGTGCTCCTACTGCAAACCCTACGGAACCGGTAAGGACGCGGTCCTGCACTACCTCGCCCGTTACGTCTTTCGCATCGCTCTCACCAATCACCGGCTGGTTTCCATGGACGAAACCCACGTGACGTTTCGGTACAAGGACCAGGAGACGGGCCAGTGGAAGACGGAACAGATCGAGGGTGTTCAGTTTCTCCGTCGCTTCCTCTTTCATGTCCTGCCGAAAGGCTTGCACAAGGTGCGCTATTACGGTCTCTGGCATCCCTGCAAAAAGGATCGGCAAACCCAAGCCCGCCTGCTGCTGGAACTGACGATGGCGCCTGTCGCGGACCACGAGGCGCCCCTCGTGGCGGATCTGGCCGCCGCGGCGCTCGGACAGAGCAGCCGGGAATCCCACGATCGCACGGTGAAATGTCCAAAGTGCGGCAGCACAAACGTTCTCCTGTTCGAGACGATCCGCCGCAGAAAGGTTGACCTGGTTCCATGGCCAACGGGCGGGCGGTGACGATTCGCCTCTCCGCTCGCCCCTTCCTCCCTCACAGATGTAAGACGGCGCACTTCATATCCCCTGGCCTCGCGGTCAAACCATCGTGTTTGCGGCCATCGCCGTAAGCCCACGGTGACGGTATGGCCTTGGCGGCTGTACTCGCAGTTCCACAACACTTTCACGGCGCCCAAGCCGACCTGATCCCGCCCAGAAGCCCCCTCCGAAGCTCTCTCCAGATGCCTTCCTCTTCCCCGCCGCTCAGTCCAATCCGGTTCTTCCCATCGGCTTCGCGACGG
>CAYHAJ010000292.1:0-84748 GCA_964354535.1 uncultured Pirellulales bacterium | reverse complement strand
TTCATCCATCTCCGGCTCCAACGACTGGTACTTGCTCTGAATCCGTGCGATCATCTGTGCATCCTGCATGCAGGTGTTATCACACAATCCCTCAAATCGATCAATAGTAATTTGTGCAAGTTATTTATGCGCGATCACTTACCATCGTCCCGGGTACTGGAAACGCAGTCCCGATACCTATAAGCTCGATGCCTACTCTGCGGAAGGCAAATTCCTGTGGCGGTATGATATGGGCTGGGCCATTGAAACGGGGACCTGGTATTCGCCGTACCTGGTCTTTGACGTGGACCAGGACGGCAAGGCGGAAGTCTACGCCAAGGCCGGGGAGGGCGATCCCCGCGAGCTGGACGGCCATGTGCTCCAGGGCCCGGAGTACCTCGTAAAGTTGGATGCACAGACCGGAGCGTTGCTCCAGAAGCGGGACTGGATTTCCCGCGAGGGATTCGAATCCTACAACTACTGGTGCCGCAACTTCCTCGCGGTGGCCTATCTCGATGGGATAAACCCCTCGCTGGTCATGCAGCGCGGCACCTACACCGCAATCAAGACCGAGGCCTTGAATAAGAATCTCAACCCCATCTGGACCTGGGCCAGCGTGGGGGAGTACAAGAACTATCGGGGCCAGGGCCAGCACTGCATTATGACCGGTGACATCGATTCGGACGGAAAGGACGAGCTGGTCATTGGGACCGCGGCCCTCGATGACAATGGCATCCCCATGTGGCGAACCGGGTTGGGACATAACGATGCGGGATATATTGCCGACATCGACCCGGCACGGCCGGGCTACGAGATCTTCTACGGCATCGAATCGCGTTCCGCGAAGAATGGCGTCTGCCTGGTGGAAGCCCGGACCGGCAAGATCCTTTGGGGATACGAAGGCAGCACCACGCACGTCCACGGCCAGGCGATGATCGGGGATCTGACCGACGAGCATCCGGGAATTGAATGCTACGCCGGAGAAGCCAAGGGGGGAGACAAGTTCTTCCTGTACACCGCCACCGGCAAGAGGCTCTCGGACAAGAATCTCTGGGGACTGTCGCCCCGAGCCGTTTGGTGGGATGCGGATGAACAAAGGGAAATCTGCCATCAGAGTAAGGTCATCGAATACAACGGGGAGGAAAAGCAACCCATCGAAGGAGACATTCTGATCGTGGCGGACATCCTCGGGGACTGGCGCGAAGAGATTGTCACCAGTCTGCCGGGGGAACTGCGGATCTATTCCACGAATCTTGTCGCGGACTCCCGGAAAGTCTGTCTGATGCAGAATCATCTCTACCGAATGGCCGTCGCGACTGCCGGCATGGGCTACTACAATGCTCCCCAGGTCGGGTTCAAATAACAGCCGTACAAGGGTGTCTCGGGTCACGGCAAACGCTCTCTGAGAAAGCTCGGCAGGAGATGAAAATGAAAAAGAAACTCGGGATGATCCATACGGTGACGTGGTACGACAAGTCGGTGATCGAGCCGTTTGCCAAGGGCTGGCTCCAGCAGAATCCGGATGTGGAGTGCTTCAACATCATGGACGACTCGTTGTTGACCGAGTCCCTGGCCCACGGCGGGCCGACGGCGGCGGTCAAGCGGCGGATCATCCATTATGCACTGGCCGCCGAAGCTGCCGGGGCCGATGTGATCATGTGCAGTTGCACGACGATGGGCGAGGCCACTTGGATGGCGCGCGAGCTGGTCTCGGTTCCCGTCTTCAACATCGACGAGCCCATGGCCCGGGAGGCCGTCCGCACGGGCGTCCGGCTGGGCATTCTGGCCACGGTTCCCACCAGCGCCCCGGCCACACGCCGCGTGCTGGAGAGGGAAGCCCGAGCCGCCGGCAAGGAAATCAGCCTCCAGACCGTGATCAACGAAGAGGCGTTCCGGCACCTTCTGGCCGGCGACATCGACCGGCACAACGCGCTGGTCCACGCGGAAATGGACACTTTGGCCAAGTCCGTCGACGCGATTGTTCTGGGACAGATCAGTTTGGCGCAGATCAAGCACAAGACCCGAGTCCCCGTCCTCCAAGTCGGACATTCCGGCTTCGCCGAGGCCCGGCGGTTGCTCGATCAGATTCCGAGATAAGTCCGCGAGGGATGCAGAAGATGACCATGTCGTTGTCGCGCCGAGGCTTTCTGAAAGGGGCGGCGTTGACCGCCACCTGGATGGCGGGGTTGCGGACCGGCATCACGTCGGCTGAGTCTGCCGAGGGAAAGAACAGGCCCAACATCTTTTTCTTTTTTGCCGATGACTGGGGTCGCTACGCCAGCATCTACAATTTCTTCAGCCCCAACGCGGCCTTGAAGACTCCTGTGCTGGATCAGTTCGCACGCGAGGGTGTTCGTTTCAACAACGCTCATGTCACGGCCCCGTCCTGCACGCCGTGCCGCAGTTCGCTGCTCTCGGGGCAGTATTTCTATCGCACCGGCCTCGGCGCCATTCTGCAGGGGGCGCGGTGGGACGCGACCATTCCCAGCTACCCGCTGTTGCTGGAGAAAGCCGGCTATCATATCGGATATACCTACAAGGTGTGGAGCCCGGGAACTCCCGTCGACGCACCCTACGGGGGCAAGGCCCGCGAATATGCCAAGGCCGGTCGGCGCTTCTGTGACTTCTCCGAGAATGCGACGAAGCTGGTGAAGGCCGGTAAGTCCCCGGAAGAGGCGAAGCGGGAGATCTGTGCCGAAGCCCTGCAGAACTTCGAGGCGTTTCTCGCCGCTCGTCAGGCGGGCCGACCGTTCTGCTATTGGTTCGGACCCACGAACACGCATCGCAAGTGGACCCAGGGCTCCGGCAAGGCCCTCTGGGGTATGGACCCCGACGGTTTGAAGGGGCGCATGCCGAAGTTCCTGCCGGACGTGCCTGAGATTCGCGAGGACATGTGCGATTACTTCGGGGAGGTGCTGGCCCTCGACCGGATGTTGGGTCTGTTCCTGCAGAAACTCGAGGCGATCGGAGAGCGAGAGAACACCTTGATCGTGGTCAGCGGCGACCATGGCATTCCCGGTTTCCCGCGCGGCAAGTGCAATCTCTACGATTTGGGGACCCAGGTTTCCCTGTTGGTGCAGTGGCGGTCCAGGACTCCGGGCGGACGGATCGTGGAGGATTTCATCAATCTGATGGATCTGGCGCCGACGTTTCTGGAGGCCGCCGGAGAGCCGGTGCCGGGGTGCATGACCGGACGCAGTATCCTGCCGCTGCTGGCCTCGAAGAGCAGCGGTTGGATCGACCCCGCGCGGGATTACGTCGTTACCGGCCGCGAGCGACATGTGGCCAAAGCTCGGGAGGGCGACCTGCCCTATCCGCAACGGGCGATTCGCACGCGGGATTTCCTGTACATCCGCAACTTTGCCCCGGAGCGCTGGCCCATGGGCACGCCGACAGGATTGAACGACGCGGCTACGGAGCCTACCTTTGAACAGATCCGGGAGAATACCTTCGCCTGCTTCGGCGACCTTGACGCCAGCCCCACGAAGGCATGGATGGTAAAGCATCGCGCCGATCCCCAGTGGCAGGAGCACTGGCAGCTTGGATTCGCCAGGCGGCCGGGCGAAGAACTCTACGATTTGCGTCAGGACCCTGACCAGATGCGCAACGTCGCGGAGGACCCCGCCTATGCGAAAACGCGTGCCGAGTTGTCACAGCGGTTGATGGACACGTTGCGGGCGACCGGGGATCCCCGCGTCCAGGGAGACGGCCTCACGTTCGAGCGACCGCCCTTCGTTTCCCCATAGGTGGCACCAGCGATGCAGCCGCCTGGTTGGGGGTGTTCTCCAGGACAGTGCCGACGTGACAGGGAATCAACGAGACGGAGTTTCGAAATGCGAGCCGGGATGAGACAGAGTCTACAGCAGTTGAGCTTCGCAATCGCGGCCTTTCTGGTGCTTCCCGTCGCCGCCGGAGCCCAAGAAGCATGCGACGTCGTGGTCTATGGCGGCACGTCCTCAGGAGTCGTTGCTGCCGTTCAAGCCCGGGAAATGGGCAAATCCGTCGTGCTGATCGAGCCGTCGCACCGCCTGGGCGGTCTTACCAGCGGCGGGCTGGGGCAGACCGACATCGGCAACAAGGCGGCCATCGGGGGTCTGGCCCGCCAGTTCTATCAGGCGGTCCGAGAGCATTACAGCAGTCCGGCGGCGTGGAAGTGGCAGCGGCGGGAACAATATATGGACAGCGGCCAGACCCGGACCGCAGTGGGCGAAGATGCCATGTGGACCTTCGAGCCCAGCGTGGCGCTGAAGATCTTCGAAACGTGGGTCAAAAGTCACAAGGTCGAGGTCGTCTACGGCGAGCGATTGGAACGCCGCGCCGGTGTGGCGCTGACCCGCTCGATTCCCTGGCGGATCCTCTCGGTGCGCATGGAGTCCGGACGCACGTTTCGCGGCAGGGTGTTCATCGACGCCACCTGTGAAGGCGATCTGATGGCGGCGGCGAACGTGAGCTTCACGGTCGGTCGCGAGGCAAGTTCGGTACACGGTGAGACGCTCAACGGGGTGCAGACCCGCCACGCCAAATATCATCAGTTTGTCCCCGGTGTCGATCCCTACGTCCAGAAGGGCAATCCCGCAAGCGGTCTGCTGCCGTTCATCGATGCCGAGGGACCGGGCTCGGAGGGTGCCGGGGACCGGCGGGTGCAGGCGTATTGCTTCCGGATGTGTCTGACGGATCACCCGGACAACCAGATCCCTTTTCGCAAACCTGCCGGCTATGACCCGCTATGGTACGAGCTACTGCTGCGGAACTTCGAAGCGGGCGAGTCGGGTATGCCCTGGATCAATTCCAGCATGCCCAACCGCAAGACCGATACGAACAACCGGACAGGATTCTCGACCGATTTCATCGGGCAGAATTACGAGTACCCTGACGCGACCTACGACCAGCGGGAGCGGATGATCGCACGCCACCTGCTTTATCAGCAGGGCTTGATGTGGACGCTGGCCAATCACCCGCGCGTCCCGGAGCACATCCGCCGGGAGGTGGCCCGTTGGGGTATGTGCAAAGACGAGTTCCCCGAGGGCGAGGGCTGGCAGAATCAGCTCTACGTGCGCGAGGCGCGGCGGATGGCGAGCGACTGCGTCATGACCCAACACCATTGCGAGGGGCGCCAGAAGGCGGATGATCCGGTCGGTTTGGCCGCCTACGGAATGGATTCCCACCACGTCCAGCGGTATGTGGACGCGCAGGGCCATGTGCGGAACGAAGGCGACGTGGAAGTCGGCGGCTTCTCACCCTATCCGATCAGCTACCGATCCATCATTCCCCGGGCCGACGAGTGTGCGAACCTGTTGGTGCCCGTCTGCCTCTCGGCTTCTCACATCGCTTACGGCTCCATTCGCATGGAACCGGTCTTCATGGTGTTGGGCCAGTCGGCCGCCACCGCTGCGGCCCACGCCATCGACGAAGGTGTCGCCGTACAACGGGTGGACGGCGTCAAGCTTCGCCAGCGTCTTCTCGCCGACCGCCAGATCCTGGAGTGGAAAGGGCAACGACGGTCAGGCCGGCCAAACCCGGATTCGACCGGACTGTCGAGAACCGGGAGCGATCCTGCTGCTATCTACAGTCATGCGGTGCAGCGGTAGCGCTCCCTTTGTTCGTGGTGATGCCGGCAGGTATGTATCCAACCCGCGCGTAAGAGGACATGACATGAGCAAACGGGGGCCAATGGGTGCAGACAAAGTGGAAATAGCATGGGGGCTACGGACCGCGCGTCTGCGGGCATGGGTCTGCACATTGATAATTGCCCAATCGGTGTGGGGAGCCGCTGGACCACACCCGCACACCTGGGAGCGGTGGGAGCATGCCTTGACCAGCACGCGCACCTATGCGAATCCCTACGCCGAGGTGAGCCTGCGGGTGATCTATACCGGCCCCGCGGGCCATACCCTTCAAGCCTATGGCTTCTGGGATGGTGGGGATACCTTCCGGATCCGTTGCGCCTTCCCCGTGCCGGGAACATGGCGCTGGGAGACCGAGTGCTCCGATGCCACCAATACCGGGTTGCATCAGCAGCGGGGAATGGTGGCGGTCGTTCCCTATGCAGGTGACGGCGTCCTCTACCGGCGTGGCTTTCTGAAAGTCAGTGAGAATCGCCGGTACTTGGTCTACGGTGATGGCATTCCCTTCTTGTGGATGGGGGACACCGCTTGGGCAGTTCCGCACAGGGCCACCGACGAGGAGTGGGCGGCCTACGTCGCCGACCGCAGGGCCAAGCATTTCACGCTCCTTCAGGTGGCGCCCGCGCCCGCGTGGGCGAGCCCGTCCGACCGGCGCGGGGAAAGGCCGTTCACCGACCAAGCGTGTTCCCAGTGGAACCCGGCTTACTGGCAGCCCTTCGAACAGAAGGTACAACGCGCCAATGAGGCGGGTCTGGTAGTGCTGCTGGTCGGTTTGATGGAACCGGTCCAACGCTATCCCGAAACGGACAAGGCCGGTTTGTTCGCCCGGAACATCATCGCCCGGCTGTTTGGCAACTTCGTGATCTTCTCGCCAAGTTTCGACAGCAAGTTCATGCCTTTGGCCAACGAAGTGGGCCGCGCCGCCCGTGAGGCCACGGCGGTCCATTTGATCACCCAGCACCCCGGCACGCCCTGGAACCAGCCCACTCCGATATTTTCGGACCAGTACTATGACGAGCCCTACCTGGATATCGCCGCCGTGCAGACCGGACACAACGCGGGCCACCTTGATTGGTGCGCTCATCACGCGATCGAGTGGGTTCTGCACCTCTACCATCATGAGCCGCACAAGCCCGTCATCAATCTGGAAGCCATGTATGATGCCCGGGGCGAGAAGGGGTGGCGCGCCGTGGATGCACGCTCGCTGGCGTGGCGCAGTTGGCTGTCGGGTGCCATGGGCTATACTTACGGTGCCGGCGATGTGCCGCCCAAGGTCCCGCAGGGCAGTGGCGCCATATGGAAATGGGTGACCGATCCCCAGAAGTACGACTACTGGAAAAAGGCGCTCCAATGGGACAGCGCCTTCCAGATGCAGTACCTGCACGACTTCCTGGCCGCCCTCGAGTGGTGGCGTCTGGAGCCCGCGCACGATCTCATCCGCAACCAACCCCAGGACGTGATGCGCCGCATGGTGTTGGCGAAGACCGCCGCCGGGGATCTTGCGGTGGCCTACTTGCCGGACAAGGAGGCGATTGAGATTGACGTCTCCGCCTTCCCTGCACCTTTGGCGGGCCGCTGGTTCGACCCGGTGCACGGTGGGTACACCGCGCTCGCCGGGCGTATCGAGAACCAGGGCATACATCGCCTCTCGCCGCCGGCAAAGGGCGACTGGGTTCTTCTCCTGCAGTCGGCCGACAAGTGAGTGAAAGAGAGCGATACTCCATGGGGGCGAGACACGCCGGACCCTGCTGGACGCGGGGTTCGATATTCCGCTGTCTACCTGAAATCCGCCCTGCACCTCACGGTTTGCTGAACAACGACTCGATCAGAGCCAGGGTTTGTTCAACCAGTTCGCGCCCGCCTTCGGGACCGATGTCGGTGCTCGCGGGAACAGCGCCATAAGCGCCGCCGGCTACCGACCGACGCGTGGGCAGGTAAGTGCCGGCTCCGGTGAGTTGGACCACAAAGGTTTGTACCGCTCGGCTGCGTTGCTGAATCTGGATGCCGTAATCCAGATACAATTCGAAGGGATTCGTGGCGATGGCCATATCACCGAGGCGCAGTACGTGGATCTCGTAGGAGAGTCTGGGATGCTCCTGCTGTAACTCGAAACGGTCTCGCACGCTTGCCCCCCACAGGGTTCTCCGATGCGCCTGCGTGATCTCGGTGTACCACCTGTTCTTTTGCTTGGTTTCGGGATGTTCCTCGATGGTGCGGCGCAACTCCTCGTACCGTTGGCGCCAGCGCTCCGACTCGCTCAATGCCGATGTCACGTCCTGGGCCGAGACCAGCCGCCGGGTGAGCTCCACCTGCGCCACGCGGTGGGCGAGAACCGGACTCCATTCGACGGTCTTTTCCAGGTGAGGCAGGATCGAGATCACAGCGTCGGCCAGGCGCTGGGCGATCTGTTGCCGACGATTCCGCCCCGTGAGGCGTTCCATCCGTTGTTCGGCGTTTTCCCGCGTACTCCCGCGACCGATCAAGTGCGGCGACTGATCGCCGGCGGCCGCGGCCTGAGGCAAGACAAAAAGATGTTGGCCCAACCGGCGGCGCAGCTCTTCGCGCGCGTCGTGCCAAAAGTCTGCGCTGATCCGGTACAGATTCTCGCTGCACTGGGACGGACAGGCGACGTTGATCACGACACCCGTCAGCGTCTTGTCCCGATCCCAAGTGAAGAGCAATCCGACGCCGTGGTCTTCGTATCCTTCGAGGTGGCTGAAATCGCGGCGCTCGGTAGGCCCGTACAGTTGCGACTTGCCCGAGTCATATACGGTGAGCCGATTGTGGCCCACCACGGCGGACCCCAGGCCGAAGCCGATGCCGCCCGGTTTGCGGCTCTTCCACGCCCGCTCCACGGCCCCGGCGATTCGTGCAGCGGCGAACTCCCGGCACTCGACCCCCGGCAGGGCCGCCAACTCGATGCCCCAATCCGCCCACGCGGACGGAAGGTCCCATCCATGTTCCTTCGCAAAAGCGGCCTCACGGTCCTGCGACCGATTGCCAAAGGCGGGCGCCGTGTGGGTGTGCGTGGCGTTGAGAAATACCTTCGTCGGATCAAGCTCGGGCAGCATCGTGCGAACGTGCTCCCGGACCCGGTCGCGCAGCTCATCGCCGATGGCTACCAGATCGCAACTGACCAGAATGGCCCAGTCTTTCGTGGCCCCCTTCTCGACCGCCTCCAGTGCCAAGGCGGTGGCGGTCACGCGATCCAGGACCCCCTCGGAAACGCGGGCGTGGAACTGCCCACGGAGCACCACGGGCCGGTCGGGTGTAATGTCTGCCGTGGCCCAACCGATGCGGAGGTGATCCGACCCTGGGTCATCCGCGAAAACCGTCGTTGGTACGATCAGGATTGCTGTCAGCGCCGCGGTGCTCAAGAATGTGTTGGTGCTCATGATTCCTCCAAGTTTCTCCTGGCCGGATCGACACGCGGGCACGACCTTGTCAACGGTCCTGATATTACCAGAGGAAGAGAATGGACACAAATGCACGACTTGACAAATGTCATCCGCGGGTTGACAATGCGAGAGTTGAGTCGGTGAGCTGTTCGCTGGGCCGACGATCGGAGTTGTCCAATTCTCCCCGAACCAACACACCATGGAAACGAGTTGCAGATGGGGCAACGGAATCCTGGGTTGAAGGAGCAACACATGAATGTGGTCATGATCATTCCCACGGGGATCGGATGTGAGATCGGCGGCCATTGCGGCGACGCCAATGCGGCGGCCCGGCTCCTGGCTCGTTGCTGCGAGACCCTGATTCTGCATCCCAATGTGGTGAATGCCTCGGATATCAATGAGATGCCGGAGAACTGTTTGTATGTCGAAGGCAGCATCCTGGACCGGTTCTTGAAAGGGCAACTGTTTTTGCGGAGAGTCCTCTCGAACAGAGTCCTGATCGCGGTCAACAAGGCGGATTATCAATCCATCAATGCCGTATCGGCCGCCCGGGCCATGATCGGATTGGACGCCCAGATCGTGGAGCTCAAGGTTCCCCTGGTGCTGATCGCCCAGATGAAAGAGGGCATTGCGACCGGAGAGGTGCGGGGCTGGCAGGAGCTGGTCGAGCAGGTGCGCGAGTACGAATTTGACGCCTTGGCTCTGGCCACTCCCATCACCATCGACCAGCAGACCCTCAAAGACTATTTTCGGCATGGCGGCGTGAATCCGGTCGGTGGCGTCGAGGCGGTCGCCTCGCGCTTGATCGCGGAGGCCCTGGACAAACCGGTAGCCCACGGTCCGGTCGACTATGCCCTCAAGGGGTTCACCGAAGTCGTGGATCCGCGCATGGCGGTCGAAACCATCACGGAGAACTTCATTCATTGTCTGCTCAAAGGCCTGCACAAAGCTCCCCGCATTAGTCATGAGAAGGGCCTCGGTGTGCAGGACGTGGACTGCATGGTGTCTCCGTACGGTTGTTTTGGAGTCCCGCATCAGGCCTGTCTGGATGCTCACGTCCCGGTGATTGTGGTCCGGGAGAACAGAAGCTGCCTGGAGCATCCTGAGCGTAAGGACTTCATCTACGTCGAGAACTATCTGGAGGCGGCCGGCCTGTTGATGGCAATGCAGGCGGGGGTCCATCCGTCTTCCGTCAGAAGGCCGCTGCCGCATACGGTGGTCAAATAGGGATTGCGACTCGGCTTTTCGGCCATGGTCGAGCCTGAGAAGACTACTTCAAGTAACCGAATCGGACGGGGCAGGATGAGTAAGCGACGTTGTGTGATCTGGACGATGCTCTGCGCCGCGGCGGTCTGCCGGGCGACGGAGGAACCGACCTGGGTGAAGATCGGGGAGACGACGTACGGCGCCCGCGCGGATGAGCGCGGGCCGATTGGCGGAGGTCCGGGTTACGCCGGCGTCGTCACCAAGGGCGACTTTGTGGTGAAGGACCTGGATGGTCTGCTGGACGCCTTGGCGAAGGCACGTGCCGGGCACGTCGTCTCTATCCCCGGCGAGACTGAGATTGATCTGACGGCCCGTATCTACATCGAACAGCTTGTCCTGGAGGTGCCGGCCGGTGTCACCTTGGCAGGGGACCGGGGCAGCAGGGGCTCGCGCGGAGCACTCCTCACCAGCGACGCCCTGAAAACGCCGGTCATGATTCGCGCCGGCGGGCCCGATGTTCGCATCACCGGACTTCGCCTGCAGGGTCCGTGTCCGAAGCGTTATCTCGACCACCACCGCCGGTCCTTCGGGTCGGGCGGGGGCGGGCACGCCTATTACTATAAGTTCCCCACCTCAGACGGCATCACCACGCACCACCCTCGCTTGGAGGTGGACAACTGCGAGATTTCCGGTTTCGCGCACGCGGGGATCTCTTTGAGCCGGGGGGACGGCCACCGCATCCACCACAACTTTATCCACCACTGCCAGTACAACGGCTTGGGGTACGGCATCAGCCATGACCAGGCATCCTCGCTGATCGAGTACAATCAGTTCAACTGGAACCGCCACTCTATCGCTGGCACGGGCCGGCCCGGATGTGGCTACGTGGCCCGCCACAACGTGGAATTGGGAGAATCGCTAAGCCACTGCTTCGATATGCACGGCGGTCGGGACCGCCAGGACGGCACCGACATTGCCGGTACTACCATCGAAATCTACAATAATACATTTCGTGCACCGCAACGGGCCGTGGTGATCCGCGGCGTCCCGCAGGACAGATGCGCCGTCCACCACAACTGGTTCCCGCGGCACGCGGAGGCGCAGCAAGCTGTGCGGGCCGCGGCGAAAACACAGGTGTATGACAATGTCTACGGGACCGAAGCCAGAGTCGTTCCGTGAGCGCGTGGGCGGAGGTTATCTTTCGATGTCTTCTTTCCAAAGGAGAACCGCGATGAGTCATCTTGGGGTTTGGGGGAATCTCGCGCAATACTCAGTCTGGCTGGTTCTGTGGTTGGCCGGGGGTGGGATGGCGTTGGCGGCGTGGCCGGTCTATCGGCACGATGTTCAGCGCAGCGGCGTCTCGAGCGAGGAGTTGAAGCTGCCCCTGACGCAGGTCTGGGTGCATCGCGCGACGCACGCGCCCCGCCCGGGGTGGCCGGAGCTTCCTGCCCGCCAGGACGTCTTTCGCCGGGTGCTCCAGCTCGCGCCCACGACCACCTACGACTGCGCCTACCACGTCGCGGTGGCGGACGGGGCGGTGTACTACGGATCGTCGGCCGACGACACTCTGTACTGCCTCGACGCCGCCACAGGGCGCATCCGCTGGTCGTTCACCACGGATGGTCCCGTGCGGCTGGCGCCGGTGGTCACCGGGGGCCGCGTCTACGCCGGCTCCGACGATGGCTGTCTCTACTGTCTGGGCGCCGAGGATGGTCGTCTGCTGTGGAAGTACCGCGGTGGCCCCCTGGACCGTCGCCTGCCGGGCAACGGCCGGATGATGTCGCTCTGGCCGGTCCGGTGCGGCATCATCGTCGTCGATGACGGCATCGTCTATCTCTGCGCGGGCCTGTTCCCGTCGCAGGGCAGTTACCTCTGCGCGGTCAGCGTCGACGAGGGCCGGGAGATCTGGAAGCAGAAGATCAACATCGTTTCCCAGGGGTACATGCTGGTGTCCTCCGCGCACCTGTACGTGCCCACCGGGCGCACGGCTCCCCATGTCTTCGATCGGCGGACCGGCAAGGAGATTGGCGCATTGCCCGGGGCCGGGGCCAACAGTGCGGCGGGGGGCTGCTTTACCATCCTGGTGGATGACCTGGCGCTGTACAGCGCCGGTGAGGCCGGGGGCCTCCAGGCCGCCACGCCCCCGGCCAAGGAGAAGGTCGTGTTCGCCGACGGGCTGAGAGTCGTCGCCGACGGCCCGATGAGCTACGTCCTCACTCGGGATCGGCTCTATGCGGTGGATCGGGCCCACTGGCTGGAGCTTGACCGCCTGCGGGCCAAAACCAAGAGGACGCCCGCCGAGGAGGCGCGGATCACGGCGCTGGGTGACACGCGCAAGGATTACGTGAAGTGGGACACGCCCTGCGTGGACGGCGAGGAGGTGATCCTGGCCGGAGGCGCGATCTTCGTCGGCGCGCTGGACCGGGTGACGGCCTTCGATCCCCGCGACGGCAAGACCCTTTGGCGCGGCACGGTCCAGGGCAAGGCCCACGGGCTGGCCGCCAGCGATGGCCGGCTCTACGTGAGCACTGATCAGGGTATGATTCACTGCTTCCAGCCAGGCACGCCGCCGGCCTCCGGGCCGCACACGTTCGAGTTCCTCGAAGCGACCACCCGGGGCTCGCCCTATCCGCTCGATTCCCAGTCGCCCCTCTACGAGCAGGCGGCCCAGGCCGCGCTCCAATGCGTGGGCACGACCAAGGGATACTGTCTGGTGCTGGGAGCCCGCGATGGACGACTGGCTTATGAGATCGCCCGCCGGTCGCAGTTCCAGGTGGTGGGTCTCGAGCCGGACGCCCAACAGATAGCCCAGGCCCGGCGCCGGCTGGTCGAGGCGGGCCTGTACGGCGTCCAGGTCACCATCCACCAGGGCACTGCCGACAAGCTGCCCTTCCCAAGCTACTGGGCGAATCTGATCGTTTGCGAGGACACGCTCTTAGAGGGCCATCTACCGCCATCGCCCGCCGAGCTCTACCGGGTCCTGCGACCCTGCGGTGGCAGTCTCGTCCTGATCCTACCCGAGCCGGCCACCGAGGAGCGCGTCACGAAATGGGGCGCTCCAGCATTGACCGGCTGGAAGTCCCAGCGCTCCGGTGCGGGCCTGGTGGCCTCGATCGCGCGCGGGCCGCTGCCGGGGGCCGGCGACTGGTCGCACTTCTATGCCGACGCGGGTAACACGGCCTGCAGCGGCGATACGCTGGCGCCGGGTGCGGTGGATCTCCAGTGGTTTGGCCGACCCGGCCCCCGTTCCATGCCCGACCGGCACGACAAAAGTATGGCCCCCCTGTATAACAACGGCCGCCTGTTTGTGCCCGGCGACAATTACATGGTGGCCGTCGATGCCTACAACGGCACGGTCCTCTGGGAACGTGACCTACCCCGCTCCCTGCGGCTGGGGACATTCAAGAACTGCGGGAACATGGCTACCACGGACGAGCGCCTGTACGTCGCCTCCGGCAGCGACTGCCTGGTCCTGGACGCAGGCTCCGGCCGGCTTTGCCAGACGCTCCACGTCCCGGCCGCGCCCGACGGGACGGCCCGCGAGTGGGGCTATGTGGCCGTGGCGAACGATCTGCTCCTCGGCAGCGCGCTGCGCCCCAACGCGACCTTTCGCGAGCAGACTATCGACACGGAAGTGCTCATCTGGCGTGATTTCATGCCGGTGGTCTGCAGTGACTCGCTCTTTGCGCACGAGCGTGGCTCAGGTCAGAGGCTCTGGGAATATGTCCCGGATCGCGGTGTGATCATCAATCCGACGATCGCCCTGGGCGGGGGACGGGCCTATTTCGTCGAGAGCACCAACCCCGCCACGCGCCGGGTGGCCGACGGACGGATCAAGCTGCCGACACTCTTGAGCCGGGGCGCCGACCTGGTGGCGCTGGATCTGCGCACCGGCCTGGTACAGTGGCGCAAACCCGCCGGCCTGGAGACGATCGAGCATGTGCTCTTCCTCAGCTATGCCCGGGACCGGCTCGTGGTCAGTGGTACGAAGAACGTTGCGACCCCCAGCGGCCGTCGCGTCCGCTACGATCTGGCGGTCTTCGCGGCCCAAACCGGCGAACGGTTGTGGGGCAGCACGCAGACTCCGGTCCCCGACAATATTCTGGAGGGTCCGCACGGCGAGCAGGTGCAGCACCCGGCGCTTGTCGGCGACGTGATCTACGGCACCGGCTTCGCCTGCAAACTGAACACCGGCGAGCCGATCGAGGGTTGGAAATGGCAGAAGAGCCGCTACTGCGGCACACTCTCCACCTCGGCGGTCTGCGCTTTCAGCCGCTACGACCAGCCGTGGATGTTCGACCTGAAGACCGGCCGGCACACGGTGTTGACCACGGAGACCCGGTCCGGCTGCTGGATCAACATTCTCCCGGCCGGTGGCCTGGTGCTGATCCCCGAGGCCACCGCCGGCTGCACGTGCGGCCACCCGATCCAGACCTCGCTGGCGCTCGTTCCGCGCCCAGCCGAACCGTCGAACCTTGCGTCCCTGATCGAGTAGGAGCAAATGCCCATGAATTTCGGCGTCTTTACTTCTGTTGGTTCTTTCCTTTGGATCAGGACCCTCGTCCTCTGCGGCAGCCTGATGGCCGCCGCGCCCGGCGCCGCCCGTGGCGCGACCGGCGATGGCTGGAAGGCGGGCGTCGCGCGCGTCGTCATCACGCCGCAAGAGCCGATGTGGATGGCGGGTTATGGCGCGCGGGACAAGCCCGCCGAAGGCAAGCTGCAGGACCTCTATGCCAAGGTCCTCGCTCTGCAGAGCCCTGCCGGTGAGCGGTTCGTGCTCGTGACCACCGATCTGGTCGGCCTGCCGGCGACGCTCACGGAGTCCATTGCCGATTCGTTGCGGGATAAGCACAGCTTGGCGCGCGCACAGATCATGTTCACCTCCTCGCACACGCACAGCGGCCCATTGCTCGCGGAGGAATACCCCGTCTATCCTGTGCCGGGCCTGTCGCTCGCAGAGGAGGAGAAAGTCCGTCGCTATACGCGTTGGCTCCCGGGGCAGCTTGTCCAAGTTGTGAGCGATGCGCTCGCGGACTTGGCGCCGGCCCGCCTGGCCTGGGGAATTGGCCGGGCGGGGTTTGCGGTGAACCGTCGCGAACCCACGCCCCAGGGCATCATCAACGGCACCAACCCGGCAGGGCCGGTGGACCACGATGTCCCCGTCCTGCGGGTTGAGTCGCCGGACGGTCGGCTGCGGGCGGTTGCTTTCGGCTACGCCTGCCACAACACGACCCTCAGCCTGTACCAATGGTGCGGCGATTATGCCGGGTTCGCCCAACAGTACCTGGAGGCGGCGCACCCAGGTACGACCGCGCTCTTCTTCATGGGCTGCGGGGCGGATGCCAACCCGCTGCCACGTCGGACCGTCGAGCTGTGTCAGAAGTATGGGCGACAACTGGCTGATGCGGTGGGAGCCGTGCCAGCAAACGAAATGCGCGTCGTCGCAGGTCCCGCCCGCTCTGCGTTTTCGCGCGTGGATCTCCCGCTGGACAACCTGCCGACGCGAGAAGAACTTGCCGAACGAGCCAAGGGCAAGCCTTCCTATGCCCAGCGGCGTGCCGAGTGGTTGCTCAAGATCCTGGAGAAGCGCGGCAAGTTCGATACTACCTATCCGTACCCGATTCAAGTGTGGCAGCTCGGGTCCGATCTCACCTGGGTCGCACTTGGGGGTGAGGTGGTGGTGGACTACTCTCTTCGGCTGAAGCGCGAATTCGGCCCGATGACGTGGGTCGCCGCCTACGCGAATGATGTGATGGAGTACATTCCCAGTCGGCGCGTGCTGAAAGAGGGCGGTTACGAGGCCGAGATCTTCTCCGCCGATCTGGCCGGGGCCACTTGGGCCCCATCGGTCGAGGAGATGATCGTAAGCAACGTGCACCGACTGGTCACCACTGTGCGCAGCCAGGCACCGCCTGCGGGTTATCAACTCGTTTGGTCGGATGAGTTCGACGGCACTACGCTGGACCTGAGCAAATGGAGCCATCGCGGCCTGGGCCGGCGCCGTGACGCCCTCAATGTCGCGGACGCGGTGTCTGTGGGCGGCGGCCAACTTACCATCGCCACCTATACCTCCGGCGGCAAGCACTGTACGGGGATGATCGGCACGGAAGGCAAGTTCGAGCGCCGCTTCGGTTACTGGGAGGCACGGGTCCGATTTGAAGGTGCTCCCGGCATGTGGTCGGCCTTCTGGATTCAGACTCCTACCTTCGGCCGGCCTCCCAACGATCCGGCGACCGCCGGCACCGAAATCGACGTGATCGAGCATCGCGTGAGCGACCAGTCCGGCAAGGACATTTCCGGCCCGGCCCACCACGCCGTACACATCGGTGGGGCCAAGAGCCAGAGCCACGTGACCGAGGATCTGAAACTGGGCAGCGGCTTCCACACCTTCGGAGTTCAGTGGACCGAAACGGAATACCACTTCTTCGTGGACGGCAAGAGGACGTGGACCGCCACACCCGTCTCGAAGCGGCCCCAGTACATCATCCTCAGCTCAGAAGTCCAGGACAAGAGTTGGGCGGGCGCGATCCCGGCTGGCGGTTACGGTCCCCGGGAGTCCAGCAAGACCAGGATGGTCGTGGATTACGTCCGTTTCTACGAGCCCAAGCCCGACCCGAATCGTGGTTGAGTCGGTGCATCACTACTATTCGGAGAATCGAGGGGAGCATGGATCGACGAGAGTTCCTGAGGACTGTGGAACAGCTTACGGCTACCGCAGTAATTGCGCCCTGCCTTGCGGACTGCTCGCGGGCCCAAGGTGTGTCGCGACGTGAGAGAATCAAGATCGGACAGATCGGCACGGCTCACGCACATGCCTCGGGGAAGATGGCGGCGTTGAGGAAGCTGCGTGACGATTATGAAGTCGTGGGGATCGCAGAGCCGGACCGGGACCGACAGAAGAGACTGCAAGATTCCTCGGCCTATCGAGCCTTGGAATGGCTCTCTGAAGAACAGTTGTTGAACACGCCCGGACTACGGGCTGTGGCGGTAGAGACCACGGTCTCAGAACTGGTGCCGACCGCGATGCGATGTGTCGCCGCGGGAATGCATGTGCATCTGGATAAACCGGCAGGCCTCTCCCTGAGGGCATTCCAAAGGTTGCTGGACGAAGCCGCACGTCGCAAACTCACGGTGCAGATGGGATACATGTTCCGGCACAACCCGGCCTTTCGCTTCTGTTTCCGGGCGGTTCAGGAAGGATGGCTGGGTGAGGTATTCGAGGTGCACGGGGTGATCAGCAAGGCCATCGACGCGCAGCAACGCAAGGAACTCGCCCTGTATCCCGGTTCCATGTTCGAACTGGGCTGTCATCTGATCGATGCCCTGGTCAAGGTATTGGGCAAACCTGAGAAGATCAGCAGTATCAGCCAGCGTACCCGCCCGCAGCAAGATGACCTCGCGGATAACCAGTTGGCTGTGTTCGAATACACGAAGTCTATCGCAACCATTCGCAGTACGCTGCTTGAAGTGGAGGGCCAGCAGCGGCGGCAATTCGTTGTCTGCGGCGACCGCGGGACGGCAGAGATTCGGCCCCTGGAGCCTCCCCGACTGGTGCTTGCCCTGGACCGGCCGCTCCAAGGGTATAGAAAAGGGTACCAGGACATAGCCTTGCCGCCGATGCCGGGACGATATGACGATCAACTGGTCGAATTGGCCCGGATCGTTCGCGGGGAAAGAGAATCAGAGTACTCTCGCGAACACGATCTGGCCGTGCAGGAGGCCGTGCTGGAAGCCGGCGGGGCCCGACAAGTCTCGCAGAACACTGTCTCGGTCCTGAAGTCCGGCCGGCGTTCCGCGCCATGAATTGCCATCAGTGAACTACGGAAACAGGTACTGAATTGGAAGGGAACCTGTATGAATCGCTTCGCAGGTCGTGTGCTCCGGAAAGGGAACCGAAAGCGGTGTCTTGGGATTGTGCTTCTGGGTTGTGGCATGGTCTGTCCGGTGATACCGGCGACGGCCGGGCCGTTGCCGGAGGTGAAGGCTACCAACATTCGCCGGGCGTTTCACAACGGCGAGCATAATGCGTTCACGGACCTGGTTCGCTTCGAGGACAAGTTCTACCTGACGTTTCGCAGTTGTCCGGATGGGCACATGGTGCATCCCACAGCGTCCATCATCATTCTCTCCAGCATGGACGCGAAGCAGTGGAAACAGGTACACCGCTTCCGCGTTGACAAGCGTGACACCCGCGACCCGCATTTCCTGGTTTTCAAAGACACCCTCTTCGTCTACACCGGCACCTGGTACTGTGGCGAGACCTCGCCGAGATCCAAAGACTACGACTTGAATCAGCACCTGGGCTATGCGGCCTGGTCCAAAGATGGCGCTGAGTGGCACAGTCCCATCCTGCTGGAAGGGACGTTCGGCCACTACATCTGGCGAGCCGGTACATTCGACGGAAAGGCCTATCTCTGTGGCCGACGGAAGAAGGACTTTGCCATGACGCCGCGCGGAGAAGGTCCGCTGGTCGAATCGGCCATGTTAGAGAGTGACGACGGCCTGATCTGGCGCACCCGCGCTCTGTTCCAGGAGATCAATGGCGACGAGACCGCGTTTCAGTTCGAGGCGGATGGCCGCGTCATCGCCATCGGGCGAAGAGGCAGCGCCAATGCCCAACGGCTGAGGTCCAAGACGCCGTACACCCAGTGGGAACGTAAAGACCTCGATCGCTATATTGGAGGACCGCTATTGACACGCTGGGGCAGTCGCTACGTGGTGGGGGGACGCAAGACGATTGGCAACAAAGGACCGGCGACCTCACTGTGCTGGCTCGTGAACGATCAACTGCACGAATTTGCCGAACTTCCCAGCGGCGGCGACAACTCCTACCCGGGCTTTGTCGAGCTCAGCCCGGCTCGTGCCATTGTGTCATGGTACTCGTCGCACGAAAAGGATGCGAAGGGTCAGGTTATGACGGCAATCTACATGGCGGATTTGGAGATTGTGAAATGACTGCCGTGGCGCCGGAAATGGCAACAAAACGTATGAAGATGCTCCCGGCCGCACTGATCGTCAGCTTGCTCGGCGCAAGCGCAGCATCGGCTGTTCCGGCCTCGTATCGTCAGTACTGGCGCGATCCGGCGGTGAACGACCGCCTCGACCGCAATATCGAGCAGTACCGCAAAGGCGGCGCCACTCTGGAGGTGGTTGACGCCGCCGGCAGACCGGTGAGTGGCGCCAAGATCGAAGCGCAGCAGATCAGCCATGAGTTTCTGTTCGGCTGTAACGCGTTTGTGCTGGGCCAGCTTGACACGCCGGAGAAGAACCGGCGCTACGAGGACGCGTTTGTCAGACTATTCAACTTTGCCACCGTGCCGTTCTACTGGGAAGCAACGGAGCCGACGCAAGGCGAGCTGCGCTATGCGGAACCGGCGCGCGACATCTGGCGTCGGCCACCGCCGGACCGCTTCCTACCCTGGGCCGCCAGGAACGGAATCACGCTCAAGGGGCACCCGTTGTTGTGGCACGCCTACAATCCCGCGTGGCTGCCCAAGGATGCGGAGGAGCTTCGTGCCCTTTACCGCAAGCGGTTCCGTGAGATCGCCGGCCGGTTTGGGGACAAGATTCCCATCTTCGACGTCGTCAACGAGTCGCTGGTTTGCCCCCGGACGTATCCTCTGTTCACGCCGGACCGCGACTATGTTCGCTGGGCGTTCGCCGAAGTCGCGCCGCTCTTTCCATCCACCACCACGCTGATGATCAACGAGGTGACTACACCCTTCAACTTCCTGCCAGCTCCGAAGAATCCTTATTATGCTCAAATCCAATCCTTGCTCGCGCAGGGCGTCGCCCTCCGGGGCATCGGATTCCAGTACCATTACTTTCGTCGCGAGTACCTCGATGCCTTCCTCGCGGATGCCAAGTGCGATCCCGCCAAGCTGCTGGATGTCTACGAGCAGTTCGGCACGTTCAACCTGCCCTTGTTCATCACGGAAATCACCCTCCCGTCCGCCGGCGCGGGCGGCGAGGAATTACAGGCCGAGGTGGTGTGCGACCATTACCGGCTCTGGTTCGCCGTACCGAAGATGCGGGGTATCACGTGGTGGAACCTCGGCGACGGCACCGCCGTCAAGGGTGAGAACGAGGCCAAAGGAGGCTTGGTGGACGGCGACTTCGCCCCCAAGCCTGCGTATCGCGAGTTGGACAGGCTCATCAACCAACAATGGAAGACAACCGTGACGCTCACGACCGGCGCCGATGGCAAAGCCAGCTTCCGCGGTTTCTACGGCAGGTATTCCGTGCGCGTCACCGCCGGGGGCGTGACAGGGGAGTTCCCGTTCGAGCTGAGAAGCGGTCCCGGCATAAGCCGTGCGGTCCTGACCCTCAAATGAAGGTAAACCATTCGTACGTGGCTGCATCGAAAGATCATGGCAGATTAGCCAGAACGCAGGAGTCGGTATGACGATGAAGCACTTCGGTCCGTGGCGCTGGAACTTGGTTGGATTGGTGGTGGGGAGTTGTGTCGCTCTGGGGGCCACGGCGGTGTCCGGGCAGGGGACACACCGATTCGCCATCGGCGCGCAGGACTTCCTGCTGGGCGGGCAGCGGTTACAGATTCGTTGTGGGGAGCTTCATTTTGCGCGGGTGCCGCGGGAGTACTGGGGACATCGGCTGCGGCTGTGCAAGGCGATGGGCCTGAACACCGTGTGCGCGTACCTGTTCTGGAACTTCCACGAGTGGAATCAGGGACGGTTTGACTGGTCCGGGCAGGCGGACGCAGCCCAGTTCTGCCGGCTCGCGCAGCAGGAGGGTCTGTGGGTGATCCTGCGGCCCGGCCCTTATGCCTGCGCCGAGTGGGAGATGGGCGGCCTGCCGTGGTGGCTGCTCAAGAAGGACAATATCCGGTTGCGCAGCCGGGACCCCGACTTCCTGGCGGCCGGCCAGGTTTGGCTCCAGGAGGTCGGCCGCGTGCTGGGGCCCCTGCAAGTCACACGAGGTGGTCCCATCCTCATGGTCCAGGTCGAGAACGAGTACGGTTTCTATGGTGACGATGTCCAGTACATGGGCGAGATGCGTCAGGCTTTGCTGGACGCGGGGTTCGATGTCCCGCTGTTTGCCTGCAATCCGCCGTACGCCCTGCGCAAGGGGCTGCGCGACGATCTGTTCAATGTCGTCAATTTCGGCAAGGACCCCGCCGAGGGGTTCAAGGCGCTGCGGGCAGTTCAGCCCAAAGGCCCTCTGATGTGCGGCGAATTCTACCCAGGCTGGTTCGATACCTGGGGCTTCCCGCACCACCTGGGCAATACGCCGCAGTATCTGGCGGACCTGGAGTACATGCTCAAGAACAACGCCTCCTTCAGCATCTACATGGCTCACGGCGGCACGACGTTCGGTCTGTGGTCCGGGGCCGACCGGCCCTTCAAGCCCGACACTTCCAGCTACGACTACGATGCGCCGATCAGCGAGGCCGGATGGGTGGGCGAGAAGTTCAAGCTCACCCGGGACCTGATGGCGAAGTACCTGCTGCCCGGCGAGACACTCCCGGAGCCACCGGCTGCCAAACCGGTGACCACGATCACTCGCTTCGAGCTGGGCCAGTTCGCCGCGATCTTCGACAATCTGCCCTCGCCCCTTGAGGACAAGACCTCGCGCAACATGGAGGCCTACGACCAGGGCCGTGGCTGCATTCTGTACCGCACGACCCTGCCCGCCGGACCCGCGGCGGACCTTTCCGCCAAGGAGGCTCGTGACTTTGCCTGGGTCTTTCTGGAGGGCAAGCTCCTCGGGACCATGGACCGGCGCTCGCGCCAGTACCGTGTGCCAATCCCGCAGCGTCAGGCCACCGCCCGCCTGGATATCCTGATCGAGGCCATGGGCCACGTCAACTTCGGCCCTGAGGTTCACGATCGCAAAGGTCTGCACGGCCCCGTGGTCCTCAAGACCGCGGCGGGCGAGGCGGTGGAACCTGCCCTCTGGCAAGTGTATCGCCTGCCCCTGGATGGGACGATGCTTGCGGGTCTGAAATGGAAGACGGGCAAGGCCGCCGGGCCGGCATTCTGGCGGGGTGAGTTCGAAGTGGCCAAACCCGCGGACACCTTCCTCGACGTGAGCACCTGGGGCAAAGGCGTCCTGTGGGTCAACGGCCGATGCATGGGCCGGTTCTGGAACATCGGACCGACGCAGACTATGTACGTGCCCGGCCCGTGGCTCAAACCGGGCCGTAACGAGGTCATCGTTCTCGACTTGCTCGGTCCGCAAGAGCCGGTCCTGGCCGGGTTGGAGAAGCCGGTTCTGGATCAGCTCCGACCACAACTCGATTTCACGCGCAAGGTGCAGCAGGCCATTCTGATGCTGGAGGGCGTGCCGCCGGTTCACACCGGCACGTTCGCGCCCGGAGCTGCCGCCCAGGAGGTGCGCTTCGCCAAACCCGTCCCGGGTCGCCAATTCTGCCTGGAAACTCTCAGCGCCATGGACGGCAAGCCTTTCGCGGCCGTGGCGGAACTCGATCTGCTCGACGCCGACGGCAAGCCCATCCCGCACACCGTCTGGACCATCGCCTACGTGGACAGCGAGGAACGCATCAGCGAGGACGGCTCCGCCCTCAACGCGATCAACGGCCAGACCGCCGATTTCTGGCACACGGAGTGGAGTCAGGCCCAGCCTTCTCATCCGCACCGCTTGGTCATCGACCTGGGCCAGACGATTGTGATCAGCGGCCTGCGTTACACCCCCCGCCCCGGCAGCGACTCCGCGGGCGGCCGGATCAAAGACTACCGGGTGTACATAGCCCTGTCGCTGACCAAGCCAGTGCCCGGATAGGCGGGCGGTTCTGGCTGTCTCTGCATTGATGACATCCGCGTAGGGAAGCCTTAGCTGCTTCTACACGTCGTGGTCTGGTGCAGCCGCCTCCGGGGTCAGCTTCCTGCGGACATAAGCCAACCAGTCATCCTGGAGGGCGTCGTAGGGACGAAATTTCTCCAGTCCGCCCTGTTCCTCGCTGAAGAGAAGGGCCCGGTGGAGTCCCAGTTGATTGGCGATGGGAGAGTCGATCAGGTTGCTGGAGTCGGCCGCACTCATCTGAAACAGCACACGGTGGTCGAATTCGCGCAAGGTCTGACGGTCCACGATTCGCTCCAACGTACTGAGCGTATCAGCCCACGCCAGGACATGAATACCGACGCTGGGGCCTTCACGCAGCAACTCGGAGAACTGGACATCCGGTCGAGGCTCTGCCTTGTCGTCGAAAGACATACCCAGAGCATCCTCGTTGCGGCGTAGTATTCGATAGCGCTGCAATCCATACACGATCAGGATGACGGTCGGCGCATCATGCTGCTGGGCCTGCACGCGTCTTTGGGTCTCCTGGGCCAATTCCGCGACCACCTCTTGAACCTCGCGCCAGGGAACCAGCCGGCAGGCGTGTGGGAGCACAGAAGCCACCCGTGCCAAGGCGCCCGCCTGCGGGGAATCGGGCCCTGTTCCCTCCAAGATCACGAATTGGGCCGACGGGCAGGGGAACTGTGCCGCCAAACCGACGAGGGCACCGGCCATCAGGTTCAGGGCCACCTCCTCTCTTTGCCCGACAATCAGCAGATTCGCGCCGCTTTGACGGCGTAGCGCCACCGCGGTGGGATCCTTCATCGTTACCGGCGCGCCCAGCCAAATCCGCGGAGCGGTGATCTCGACCGTCGGTGTCCTTCGTTCCAGGCATTCCGCCAACAAGCGATTCTCCCGGATATCCGCCGGAGCGCTACCCTCGAAAACGACCATGGGTTCGCGGGAGACCTGCCGGGTGCGCGTCCGTTCCGTGATCCGGCTGAGGTAGGAGTCCCGGCAGGAATCCGACAGCCAGGCAGTTTGGAAGGGACTGTTCCCCGCGATCCGGCCGCCGACGTCATTGTAGATCGCCTCCCCCGGGCGGGAGAGCAGTCGGGCGGCGACGTTCTCGTCGTCAAGAATGAGCTGGGAATCTGCCTCCGAGCACTGCAAAGCGATGCGCACGGCCATCTGCCCAATCGTGCTCCGCGCCAGGCCGAAGACGCCGCCCAGCGTCTGCGATCCCAGGACCACGTGGATGCCGAACGCCCGCCCCTGGCGCACGAGTTGCTCCAAAAGAACGGCGGCATCCTGGGCGAGCTTGTCGTCTTCGGCGAAGAACGTCTGGAACTCATCCACGATGAGCACGGTGCGCGGCATGGTCTTTCCCGTCGCTTGCCGATAGGCGCTGATGTCCTGCACGCCGGCCGCTCGGAATCTCTCGCCGCGCTGGGTCATTTCGGCATCCAAACGCCGCAGGATACTCAGGCCGAATTCGCGGTCGCTCTCGATGGCGATGGCACGGGCGTGCGGGAGATGGTGCGTGACGTAGGTCTTGAATTCCACGCCCTGCTTGAAATCGATCAGATAGAGCTCCACCTGGTCGGGCGCATACCAGAGCGCCAGATTGGTGACCATGACATGGAAGAGGGTGGACTTGCCGGAGCCGGTCTTGCCGGCAATCAGCGCGTGCTGGGCCACGCCCCGGCCCAGGCGCAAGTTTTGCAGACGCGTCGCACCCGTGCGACCGAGCGGAACAGAGAGCTCTTCCCGGCTATCGAGGGACCAGGTCTGCGGGTCCGCAGGAGCGACCGTGTCGAAGGGGACCTCCACACGAGCCGCCTGCGCGCCGGCTTGGCCGACGACGTGCATGATTCTCGTCAATGTCGTCTCGTCGGGAGGGCGGTCCAAGGTAAGCGGGAATTGCCGTAAGACTCGGTCCTGCCAAACGTAGTGGCCATCTTCATACACCAGATGAATACTCTTGGCGCTCACATCCTCGAGATCGATGCCGGCCGGCAGGTCGTGGCGTGTATCGTAGGCAATGAGGGTGTGGACGCCACACCGTGGACCGCTATGGATGATGCTGCTCAGACGCCGGGCCGCTTCTTCGTTGAAATTGGTGGGGAAGTCGGCGATCACCAGGAAGCGATACGGCTCCGCCAGCTCTCCTGCCTGCTGGTTGTATTGCTCGATCGTCTCGAACTCGTTGCGCAGGTACTTCTGGATCACATTCTCCATGTGCTGCGTGAGGTCCTCCAGTTGTTGCTGGATCTGGGGGGCCTCGGTCCAGATGCGGCCTCCAACCAGGGCCTCCTGGTAGTCACCCGCGTGCATGAATCCCGCAAAACTCTCGCCCAGACCGACGGGATCAAGAATCGTAAAGCAGACCCGGCCTGGCGGGAGAGACGTGAAGAGCCGCATCATCACCGCCCGCAGTGTTTCGATGGCCTGCGGCCGTCCTTCCCGTGGGGACTGGAGCAGGATCGAACATCGCCGAGGGAATTCCAGCAGGGCAGGAAGAATCACAAGTCCTGTTGGCTCAGGACCCCAGCCGGCCCGGGCCAACACGGTATCTGCCAGCACTCGTAGGTCCAACCCATGGGCTCCGAACCGCACGACGGATGGCGATGTCTGCGGGGGCGTCCAAGATGCAGCCAGCAGATGGTCCCAGCCTGCCACCGCCCTCTGGTCCAGATCGGTCGTGTCCCGGAGCATGAGTTGAATACAGGCAAGTCCTGTCTCCCAGCGCTGCTCCAACGCCAGGCGGGACGTTCGATATTCGTTCTCACAGGCCGCCATCTTCTGGTCATACCTCGCTTGTACCTGTGCCAGGCCTTGGCGGTGCTGATCTTCCAGTGCCGACCGATGCTCCCGGTACTCACGTTCGGTTTCCGCTGCGGCCTTGTCTCTTTGTCGCTTCAGTTGTTCCAAGGCTTGCCGCCCGCGCTCGTCGACCTCCTGCAAGGACGTTTGTCGCTGTTTGGCGATCTGCGCCTTGGTCGTTTCGAGGGTAGTCCGTGCCTTTCGTAGTTCTGCCTCCTTCTGCTCCAGGGCGGCCCGGGATTGTTGCTCGAGGTCTTGCAGCGTTCGTTCGTACTGTTGGTCGAGAGCGGTGCGAGCCTCCGTCAATGCTTCCTGGAACGCACGGAACTCGCGCCGGACTTGGTGCTTTGCGCGTCGCCAGAGGGCGTGCCCGCCCAGCCCGACCAGAACGGCTACGAGTCCCAGAGTGGCCGGACCCGTCACCAGAAGGGGAGGAAGGCCGGGAACCTTAAGACCGTACAGGGTCGCCAATAGAGTCACGGCGGCGCCCAGAAGCCCACCTGCAAACAGCAGGGGGTGGACGCCTACGAAAAGCTGAGCGGTGAATAGCCGCCCGAGTGCCTTCAGGTGCTGTTCAGCGAGGGCCTGCTGAGTCTCCCACCGCGACGTTTCCCGTTTGGGCTCAGGCTCAGGGCCCCCAACGCCCAATTCCGCATTGGGGGACTCCTCCCGCGGGGTGGGAGACCCGTCCTCCGGCCGGCGGCCGGCCTCGGCGGGTGATACGGCTCCTTCGCCCGATGGGGGGACGGGCTGTCGATACCGGCGTCGCAGTTGCTCCGCCTGCAGGCGGAGGGTATCGAGATGCTGGCGCGCAGCTTGAACTGCGGCCTCCGCTTCCACGCGTTTTTGGCGGACCCTCGTGGCGGCCCCTTCGGCCACGAAATCGGCGACCATCACTTGGTCCTGGTATTCCTTCTCCGCCGCATCTTTCAGCTCTGCCGCTCTCCGATTGATCCGGTTATGCCCGTGGTGCGTGTCCACTTTGATGGTGCTGAGCTGCGCCTCATAGTCCGTTCGGATTGCCTCCAGCCGAACGTCATATTGGTGTCGGCCCTCCTGGCCTTGGGCCTGGAAGTCCGCTTCTATCCTCCCTTGGTCCGCCTTGAGCTGCTCCTGCGTCTGCTGCTTGGCGGTGCGATAGTCGGATTCGATCTGCGATTCCAGAGGCTGTACGACGGCCGAGGAGAGATGGAGAACCTCGTCGAGTGCTTGACGCTGGAGACTCGTGTGATCGCCGTCGGGTAGCGGCTCGGGACCTTTAAGATAGGCTTGCAGATGAGCGTTCATGGGTCGAATCCAGTGTTATCTGCACAATCCTGTTGGGCATTATCGAGCATCGCACCCATGCGCTCCATGGCCAAGGCGGCGGCCCGGATGCTGGACTCCAGTGGTGCCATGTACGTCTTGTCGAACTGCTGACAGTTGTCGTCGCGCCAGGCTTCTTGGGCCTCCTGCCAATCCATCATCAGTTTCTTGGCCGCCTGAATCAACTTGGCACGGCTGTCGATGGTACTCACGTGGGCCCTCTTCCAAGATCAGGTGTATCCTCCTCGCGCGGCAAGGGCGTGGGTTCGACCAGCGGATCGGTGTCCTCTTGCGGGCGCTGGGGACGGGACGACCGATCCTCTGCCAAGTCTGAGGCCGGCGCCTCCCCGAGTCGCATGGGATCGAACTCGACCTTCTCCGTGGGGGTCCTGGGCATTTCCGGGGGCGCCAGGGCGAGGTAGGCCTCGAGCGAATCGATCATGTTGTCCAGCCTGGCTCGGGCATTCGGAATCTCCACCTCGAGCGCACTGATGAGTCTCTGTGTTGCTCCCCGGTAGTCGGCCAGCTCTTTCTCGATTCGCTGGCTCCAGGCCCGGACGTGACTGAGCTTGACCTCGGCTTCCCGGAGCCGTTCCTCCGCGATCTTCAAGGCTTTTCTTTCGTCCACGCACGAGCTGGGAGTCCCGCCCAAGGTTCGGTCAAAAACCTGTTTCTGCTTCAAAGCACCCTTCGCTCGAACAAAGCGTTCGGTTTGCGCTTGGACCTGGGTCTTCCAATGCCGGTATCGGTCCTGCTGGAGCCACTGGCGGGTGTGCTGAACCTCCGTACTCGCCTCCTCCAGGGCCGTGGCCGCCGTCTCGGCGAAGGTGCCCAACGATGCCCGGAGCTGCTTGAGCACCAGGACGGAATTGACTCTGGCCTCTTGGCTCATCTTTACCGCTGCTGCAAATAATCCTCGATATGGCCAGCTTTCTTCGCCAGGAATGTCGCATGCTGAGTGGAAGCGTCCAGAAAGCGGCGCAGGGTCTTGACGGTCAGCTCGAACTCCTGGGTGAAGCGCTTCTGTTCCTGGTCTGTCCAGCTTCTCTCCAAATCCTTCAGGCGGTTCTGCAGGCCCACCATCAGGCCCTCCAGATCGGAGTTGAAGCGGTTCAGATCTCGGGCAAAGCGCCGCAACTCCCCCGGGTCAACACTTGCTTTGGCCATCGTCATCTCCGCCGCGCGAATCCTTCGGCACCCCGACACCATTGGGAATCCAAGCCAATATGCTCTTCACTTGTCATATGTTGTCATTGTAGCAAATTCCGCTCGCGACTTCCATAGCTGTACGGACGCGTTCGCCGGGCTGCCTGGGGTCGGAACGGGACAGACTGCCGGTCGGCGGGGCATGCACGTGCGGGGCTCTGGCCGCGTCTGGAGGGCGGGTCTGCCTGTCGCCCGCCTGGTTCACGCAGCTTGGCCATCGCGGTCAAGAGTCCCGTACTGACCGAGGCAGTGGCATCCGCGGTCTGCGGGCGACTGGGGGTGATTTCGGTTGGCAGCGGTGCCTCTATCCGTTAGCTTGTGCAGGCGTAAACGCGAACACAGAGTTGGCTCACGAGGGGCCCTACACGGATGACCGTAGCTGAATCCACACGAAAAGTGGTGGAAATCGAGGGGTTGCACCATGGGTATCGTCTCTTGCTCTGTACCTGCCCGAGCTGTGCTTGTCCTGATGCTGTCTGGTATGCCTTCGGTCGCGCGCGCGGCCCAGGAGATACCTGGCCCTCTGACGGTTCAGGTACGCTCGGCCGTGGACGCCAAGCCCATTGAGGATGTCACGATCCACGTGGGGGGGCGGATGGCCGTCTCCGATCCGGCCGGCAAGGTCGTCTTTGATGGGCTCCCCGCCGGCACGTACGACCTATGGTGTCGTCAGCCCGGCCACCGCGAGTTCCGGCAGACCATCGAATTAAAGAATGGCGAGCGGACGCCACAAGTCGTGTCGCTGGTACCGGAAGTGCTTTCGCCGTTGAAGTTTCGGTTTGTCGAAGAGATCAGCGGGGAGCCCGTCGGGTGCGCCCGCATCCACATGGTCCCCAAGGCGGTTTCTGCTGCTCTGCAGGGTCCGCTGGTGTTTGCTACGGACGGCGCCGGGAACGTCGCCACGATTCCCGTCCCGCAAGGGGTCTACCAGGTGCGCGTCGAGGCGCCGGGGTACGCCGTGCTGGCGCAGGACCTGGAACACAAAGTCACAGCAGCACCCGCGGAGTTCAAACTCAAGGCCATCGCCACGGAGATCTCCTGCACCATCGCCGTGGCGGGGGAGGGCGGCAGACCCTTGTCCCATGCCGACGTGGAACTCTGGGAGGTCTTTCCCCTGGCCAAAATCGCCTCCGGGACGACGGACGCCGGTGGCGCGGTCACCTTCGCCAGACTTCGCGTCGGCACGGTCAATCCGACGGCCAAGGACAAGTCCCTTCCCGTCACCCACCGGGCCGAAGCGGTCGTCCGCGGCCAAGCACTGGGGTATGCCACGGCACTTCAGTCCGTCCGCCTGATCGACAAAGGACGACTGGCTGTGACGCTTGATCTACAGAGAGTGGTTCCGGAGCAGCAGGCGAACGACTCCAGGGGAAATGCCCAGCGGCTGGTTCCGGGGCAGTCGGTTTCGCTCAAGATCGAAAAGCCCAACGATGAGGACTGGTTTGCCTTTGACCTGCGGGAATCCTCGCGTGTGCATCTGGCCTTCGACAACAGTCCGCTCCCGCTGTTGGCGAAAGCCTTCGACTCGACCGGCAAGGCGGTCGCTTCTCAGGGGAAATACGCGGGGCAAGCTGTTACCAGTGCCTGGGACCTGCCGGCGGGCCGCTACTGGATGCAGGTGACGCCGTGGGGGATGGGCGGCGCCTCCCCGGCCCAAGCCATCATCGGCCTGACCACCGAGCCGGCGGCCGATCCCCTCGAATCCAACGACACGGCTCCCGAGGCGAAGCCGATTCAGGTGGGCCAGCACCTGCGGGGGATGGTGTTCCCCGTGGGTGACGCGGATTCCTTCACCTTGCACCTGGACCGTGCCGGGTCTCTGCGGCTGGAATCCACCAATACGCCGAGCCTGGAGCGCACGGTGTCGGTCATTGACAAAAATGAAAAGGTGTGTGCGGTCCTGAACTGCTACGCCAACGCCGGCGGGGCCGGGGAATGGCAAGTGGCGGCGGGTGATTATCGCGTCGTCGTGACCGAGTGGGGCAACAATGGCTGCTCGCTTGAACCCTATGACTTTCGCGTTCTGTTCCTGACGGACGACGGAGTGGACGATCCGGTCCATCGGCCGGGCACGCGGCTTTCCGCTGTTCGCCATCTGCCGCTCTACGCGCGCACCTACGCCTCTATCAATCCGCTGGGCGACCGCGACCTCTACACGGTCTCGATTCCCTCCAAGGGCACGCTGCACGTATTCCAGCAGGCGTCCACCGAGCTCACGACCCAGGTCCTGGATGGCCGGGGCAGCGTTCTCAGGGCGGCCAATTCCTACGCCGGGGCTTCCGCTCACGCGACCCATCCATTCACTGGGCCTACGACGGTCTACCTCGAAGTCACGGAATGGGGCAACAACGGGTGGTCTCCATTCCCGTACGAATTGCGCACGTGGTTCGATCCGGCCGGGGAGTTGGAGCGGCTCCAGGACAACGACACGCAGAAGACCGCCACGCCGATCGAGCCGGGCACCATGATCCGTGACAACATTCTCCCGACGGCCGACCGGGACTGGTACCAGTTGGTCGTGGATCAACCCGGGATTCTCAATGTCTGGTTTGAGGCTCGGCCGGAGATGACCGTGGCACTGGTCAATGCCGCCGGCAAGACGCTCGGAGCCATGAATGCCTACTGGAACACCCAGCAGCAGGTCAATTGGGACGTCGTGCCGGGCGTGTATGGTCTCTTAGTGACGTCCTGGGGCAACGACGAGGAGGCTGCCTGGGACTACGCGCTCAAGCCGACGCTGCACCGGGCGGTGCCGGGGGAGACCGCGGAACCCGCGAAGAGCCCAGCGATCCTCTTGAAGGTGGGGGAGGCCCGACCCTGCGGCATCGAGCAGATTGGTGATGTGGAACGCTTTCGCGTGAGCATTCCCGCGAAAGGGGAGTATGCGTACCTCGTGGGCGGACCCGTCGAGACCTCCACCACCGCCACGGACATGCGCACCGGAAAAGCCTTCTTTCGCCGCGACGCTTACGCCGGCAGCGCCGCGCGGCATGACTTCGTGGCCGAAGGGCCGATGGAACTGGAGCTGACCGTCACCGAATGGGGCAACAACGGGGAGAGCATCCAGCCCGCCTGGGTGATGATTGGTCCCAAAGCGGCATCGCTGCTGTCCCCGGCCGTGAACTGGACGGTGAACCCTGTTCAACCGACGAGGGTCACATTCACTCTCGCGGCGGTCCCCGGGGTCCCCTCGCTGCCGTCCGTCTCCTTGGACATCAACGCCGACGGCAATCCCGATGCGACCCTGGCACAGGGTCAGTCACAGACGCTCGAATTCCCGGCACAGGGTCTTTACCGGGTGGCCACGTGGGGCGCAGCAGGCGCTGTCTCCGCCCGCGGGGAGTGTTGGGTCCAAGCTACGGGCCAGCCGGTTCGGGAGGGCGTGCGGGTCCTGATCGCCACTCCCGGTGAAGAGGAGTTGATCGACCAGGGGATTCCCGTCCGCGTGACCGCGATCAGCTACGAAGGAAAGGCGATCCAGCAGGTGGACCTGCAGATCAACGGCCGCCGCATCGGCTGCGACTACACTCTACCTTACGAATTCGAAGTCCCCTGGCAGACGGTGGCCGGCGGCGCCTGTACCCTCGTGGCAACCGCCACGGATGCCTCCGGCAAGCAGCAGGACTGCACCCGCAAGGTTCAGGTCTCCGACTACTTTAACCTGCTGCCCGCCGAGGGAGCCGTCGTCACAGGCAATGATGTCACCGTCTCCTGGGACGGCAGCACGTTCGGAGCCGCCAGAGTCCGCTACCGGCTTAAGGGAGATGGAGATGTGCCCTGGAAGGAAGTCATCGGCGAGAATGCCCGCAGTCGTCACGTGCGCATCGCCGATCTCGAAGCGGGAAAGACCTATGAGTACCAGCCGCTCGGAGGAGCCGACTCGGGCCCCGTCCGGGAGGTCACGCGGGTCAAAGGGTTGGCCTTCACCCAGCCTCGATATGGCGGAACCATCCAACGTGACTACGACCAGAAGATTCCCGTAGCCGTGCGTAATCATGCGACGGAAAAACGGATCGTGCGTCTCCGCTGCGACCAGCCGCGTGACAGCAATCTGCTGGTGGCCTTCATCGGGGATGGAGAAAAGGGCCGGCCGGTGGAGTTGGGGCCGGGGGAGCAGCGCACCTTCACTCTCGGCTTCAGTGCCCAGGACGTGGTCACGGAACGACATGAGCTGCCCATCTATATTGAGTCGGCGGATGGATACTCCGACCAGGCCCAGGTCGAAGTCGTCGTCAAGCTGCCGAAGGTCGATCTCCAGTGGGTCGATCTGACGCCGCAGGGACAGGGGGGACTGGGCCGGACGTACGAGCTGGTCAACCGGGGCGACACCTTGACCGATGTGAACGTTGCCGTCGCCAGGGACGGTGTCCGCATCTCGCCGGAGGTCAGGCATGGCCTGATCCAGGCGGGCCAGCGCATGCGGTTCGACGTGTACCCCAAGATTCGCGAGGGATTCACCGCCTGCGAGGACGAGATTCAGGCCACGTCCGTCGGCAAGACTACCTCCAGCCGCTATGAAGGCAAGCTCAAGCCCGGTGAGCAGGTCTTTCGCCTCGACATGACGGCCGGTCTCGACCCGGCCACCGGCGAGGCCAATGATGTCGATGCGGCCCGGCGCGCCGCTCGCCGTTTGGTGGGTCAGTACCTCAGCCCCACCACCGTGGATTGGGCCACACGGACCGACCCGCAGGACACCGACCGGGATGGCAAGCCGGACCGCTGGACCGTGACGGATGACTTGAACCAGACCCGCTGGTCGGGCCGGGACACGGACGGCGATGGGGAAGTGGACTTCGCCCAGGCCGACGTGGGACTCGACGGCGAAATCGATCACTCCTCCTTGCTCGTGCAGGGCCGCTGGCAGGCCACGAACCTGCTGGATGCCTGGCTGGAGATGAACTTCGCGATTCCGCAGCACCGCTCCCAATACGAGCCGCACGATCTGGATCTGGTCGTCAATGGCAAGGTCGTCGGGCAACTGAAGCAGACCATTCCGGAAGGCAACTATCGCTTTTTCCTCGCTCCCACGGCCCTGAACTGGGGCGGCGGCGACAATGCGCTGGAGATCAATTCCCACTTCCGCAACTTTGCCCACTACGCCATTTCCAGCGACTTCCAGCTCAAAACCCGCCTGCTGGGCGCGGATACCTACGCGATCGGCACGTCGCGTCAAGACGCCGTCACGCGCCTGTTCGGCAGCGACAAGGGGCTCTCTACCGATGGCCCGGACTACAGCATCTCTTCCGAGGATCTGGACCTGACCCCCAGAGACAAGCTCCAACCGGGCGCGGCGGTTCGCATTACCGGGACGGTCCGCAACTTGGGCGCGGGAACGAATGATCGTCTGGAGGTGGCCCTGTTTCTGGCCATTCCCGGGACGGCTGGCAAGGACCTGATCCGTCAAACCATCGCCGCTCCGGGTTTGATGACCGATTCGCCCTTTGAGTTCGTCTGGCCCGCAGCGCCGGGAAACCACAGTCTGCGCGTGGTGGTCGATCCGGACAATCTGGTCGGGGAATGCAACCGCAAGAACAATGCGGCGATCATCGGCGTTGTCGTTCCGGGGGACGAGGCCCCGCCGAAACTGATGGTGGTCACGCCCGAGCGCGACCTGACCAGCCCGAAGGGGACGATCAGCCTGTTGGCCACCGCCACGGACGAAGCGGGCATCATCGGGGTGGATGTCTCCGTCGACGGCGGCATGATCAGGCCCCTGTACCGTACCGCGAATGGATTCGAAGGGATCGCGAACCTGCAGCCGGGCGCGCACTCCCTGCGCTTCCGAGTCATCGACTCCGGCGGCTTGCAGGCGGAAGAGACCCGCACGGTCAAGATCGAGGCCGCACGGCCGGCGTGCAAGATCGTCAGTCCCACCGACGGCGCCACGACAAACGTCGCCGAGACCCGTGTGGTCGTGTCGGCCTCGGGAGCGGCCCAGAGTTGCGTGCGGATCAACCGCGGGCCGTGGCTCGGATTGCGGCCCACGGGCGACACGTGGACGGGACGCGTAGACCTGCCCTTCGGCCGGTGCCAGATCGAGGCGGTGGTCCTCGACGCCGCCGGGGTCCGCCAGACGCAGACGGTGACCGTCAACTGTACCGCCCAGCCCGAGAAGGAGAGATCCGTTCCAGCCGCCTCAGACCCGGGCAGAGAGCTGGAGATTGCCTTGAACCTGGAGACGGACCTGGCTGGTGAGCCTCCAGCCAGCCCAGGTCCCGAGCCGGACGCGTTCGCTCCCGAGGAGGCAGATCAGGCCGACATGGTAGTTGCCAGCGCGCAGCAGGCTCGGTCGGCCATGCCATCACCCGATGTCTCGGATCGGGCCCGGCCGGCGGACCTGCCCGAGGAGAACGATGTCACGCCGCCGCCGGGAGTCACCGGGCCGGCGCTGCGTCCCTCGACACCGTCTGTGGCACAGCCCTCCGGCGGCAATCAGCGCCGCGCCCCGGCGGGATTCGTTCTCGATCGCCAGCGCAACGACTGGTATTGCCCCAACCGGCCGAAGATCGGCATCAATTTCAAGCTGCCCGAGTGGCTGACCAAGGAGGAATTCGAGAAGATTCTCAAGAAGGGCCCGAACAGCGCGGAATTCCGTGCCCTGGAGGCCAAGCTCCTGGCCGAGTACTGGCGGCGCAGCCTCGGCCGGACCGCCAAGGGCCAGACTATGGATGAGCTGCTCCTGAAGTACAAGGAGCTACTGCTGAAACGCTGCGAGCGTCTGGAACCCGTGGACGGCAAGCTGCCCAGCTTCCTGCAATCCCTCGGCTTGGCTGCGGACGACCCGCCGACCGATCCACAGCAGTTGGCGGCGTGGCGCGAGAGGATGAAGGAGCTGACCGAGATCTACTGGCTCCGGCTGCTGGCCACGGAAGACCCCGCCACGGTCGTCGAGGGCATGCGCCTGCGGGCCGACGCTCTGAGCAAATACGACGAGGCCTCGCAATTGCAGGCCGAGGCCATCATCACGGAGATTCAGGCCAATCAGAAGATCACCCAGGATATCCTGGAAGCCCTGCCCTATACGGGCGAGGCCCTCGACATCATCGCCGCGGTCACCGGGGAGTCGCTCTCGGGTGAGCAACTCTCCGGCTGGGAGCGGTTCTTCCGGGCCGCCTGCTCGGCGGGACCGGCGGCTCTCGAAGAGGCCTTGAAACGCTCGCCGCGCGCGCAGGATGCCATCGCTGATCTCCTGGCCGCCACGGCGGAGATGAGCGGCAAGATGAAGAATAATCTGCTCACCCGCATCGGTGCCGATATCGGCAAGTTCGATCAATTCACCCACGATGCTCTCAAGTTCCTCACGAGAGAACGCCGCCTTTTCGGGCAGACCGCCGCCGACGTTGTCGATGCCGCCCGGGCCGGCTACCGGCAGACCGCCGAGGGCATTCAAGATCTGCGCCAGCTTGAAAAGGCCAAGGATGCCTCCCGGCAGACTATCAACGAGCTGGACGGTCTGGTCAAGAAGGGCAGTCAGGCCGGCGACGCGGGCATGGAGGATGTCATTATCCGCATGCAGCGGGACAAGACCGCCCAATCCCTGATGAACAGCGCCGAAGTGCCCAGTGAAGTCCGCAAGAGGGCCAACGAAACGATCAAGAGAATCTACCGCGATGCCGACGCGCCCACGCTAAATCGCCTCAAGCAGTCGGACGACGTTCGCACGTACGCCCGCCAGCATGGCCTGACGGAGGACAGCCTGGAGGTCTCGGTCTGGAGCCCTACGAACACGAAGGGCCCGCGTCCCGGCCAGCCCGGCTATGTCGATCCGGATTTGACGAAGTATGGCCGGGACCGCGATGTCACGTACCAGATCACCGGCCGGACCAAGGACGGACGCACGGTGACGCTGGACGTGCATCACGACCTCTCCGGGCCGATCTATAAGGAAGAGTTCTACAAGCGTTGCCACGGCGGGAAGCTGCCGCCGGGCGATGCCGCCCAGCAGGCCCGCGCCATCGATCAGTTCGCCGACGATATGGACCAGATGGTCACCTCGAAATGGCACCGCGAGGCCTACAACACCGGCCCGGACGTGCACATCGACGACTGGCTGAACAACGACATCAAGCCGCCGGTCGCCCGGCCGGAGGATATTCGCGACACCATGATCACCAAGAGCGAGCACTGGTTCCACCAAGCGGCCCAGGCCGGCGGCGATGCGGTCAAGTACTCCCGGGACACCGCCGAGGGCATGCGCCAGGCCACCAAACAGTGGGACAACATCATATCCAAGCGCGCCGCCCTCTATGGGGCCAATGTGCCGCCGCAGCTCGAGCGGGCTATCGACATCTTCAAGCAGGTGGATAGGGGCGCCGTCTCTCCCAGGCAGGCGGAGCACATGCTCGAACAACTGGGCAACCTGTCCGGCGGCGGCAAGCTGACCCCGCAGAGAGTCGTCGAGAACATGGCCCACTACTTCGAGGCGATGGAGAAAGGGCCGGGCAAGGCGTTCCGCACCATCAAGACGGTCAAGCTGGCCGAGGCCCTGGAGGGTGTCAACGACCTGTCCCGGCGCACCGATATGATCAACGACGCGTATCGCAGCGGCCACATCTCGGCCGACACGTTCCGCCAGATGCGTGCCGACAGCTTCCGCCTGCCGCCCAACGTGACTCTGGAGGGAAGGCAGCAGTTCAAGAACTGGGCCCTCGGCGCCTGGAACCGCCGGGCCGTCAGTCTGACCGAGAAGAACCTCATTGAGCAGCAGGTCGGCCCTCTCGACCGGTGAGTGGTCCATTTGACAGGAGCGAGAATGATGAGAGCAAGTAGGAGAAAAGCAATGAACCGAAAGAACCGGATCATGGTCGTGCCTGAAGGTCATACGCTCGGCCTGTGCCTCACACTTTTCCTGATGATATCGAATCTCGATGCCGGACAGAATTGGCCTTCGTTCCGTGGGCCTTCGGCTTCCGGCGTTGCCGAGGGGTATCAGGCCCCGAGCCAGTGGAGCGTCAGTCCCTCGAAGAACATCCTCTGGAAGACGCCCATTCCAGGTCTTGGCCACTCGTCCCCGATCGTATGGGAGGATCGGGTCTTTGTCACGACGGCCATCCAGAGCCAGGGAGAATCGGATCTGAAGGTCGGCATGTATGGCGATGTCCAGTCGGTCACCGAAGGGAGTCTCTTCCGTTGGCACCTCTATAGCATGGACAGAGACAGCGGCCGCATTCTATGGGATCGGCAATCGTGCCAGGGAAAACCGAAAATCAAACGCCACCCCAAGTCGAGCCATGCCAACGCCACGCCCTGCACCAACGGAAAGTGCGTGGTGGCGTTTTTCGGCTCCGAGGGTCTGTACTGCTACGACCTGGAGGGAAACCTGCTATGGCAAAAGGACCTTGGCGTCCTGGATTGGGGTTTCTATCGCAGCCCGGCGGCGCAGTGGGCCGGGGGCTGCTCGCCGGTGATTCACGGGCAAATGGTCATTGTCCAATGTGACGTTCAGAAAGACTCCTTTATCGCGGCCTTTGATTTGAAGGATGGCGCTCTGCGCTGGAGGACCGCCAGAACGGATGTCCCGACGTGGGGCACGCCGACGGTTTTCGAAGGGAAACAAGACCCCCAGATCCTCGTCAACGGTTACCGGCAAATCGGGGGCTATGATGTCCAGACAGGCAAGGGAATCTGGACGATGAAGGGCGGCGGTGACATCCCGGTTCCGACGCCGATCGTGGCTCATGACCTGGTCTATATCACCAGTGCCCATGGAGGCACGTCGCCGCTCTATGCGATACGCCTCTCGGCGAAGGGGGATATCTCGCTGAAGGAAAAGGAGACCGGCAACGACCACATCGCCTGGAGCTATGCCAAAGGCGGAAACTACATCCCGACGCCCATTGCGTATGCAGGTTATCTTTATTGCGGCTCGGACCGGGGCACGCTCAGTTGCTTCGAGCCTGAGACCGGCAAGTTGCTCTATCGGGAGAGTCTCAACCCGCAGGGAGCGGCGTTCTCCAGCTCTCCTGTGGCCACGGACGGAAAGATCTATTTCACCGCCGAGAACGGCGATGTGTATGTCGTTCAAGCGGGGCCTGAATTCAGACTGCTGGGCGTCAATAAGATGGATGAGACCTGCATGGCGACGCCGGCGCTCTCGCAAGGGACTCTCCTCTTTCGCACGCAGCATCATCTTGTCGCCGTTGCCGAGCGCCGCCCGTCGCAGTGAAACCTCTCTTTGAAGGATATCGCTTTGCGAGTGACGAGCATCTGATCGGACGGGAGACTTTGCATGAAACGAATCTCGCTTATATTGAGCATGGTAGTGATGAGTGCCGTGGCTTGGGCGCAGGCGGCGGACGACTCGAAGCCGGCGACGTCGAATCTGCCGGGTGCAGAGTATCCCCGCGTGCATTCCGATTTGCGGGTGACGTTCCGCTTCAGTGCACCGAACGCGCAGAAGGTCCAGGTGATCCCCGGCGGCAGCGACAACGGGCTGGGAAAAGGCCCCTTCGACATGCAGCGGGACGACAAGGGCGCATGGACTGTCACCGTAGGCCCGGTGGTGCCGGGCTTCCACTATTACTGGCTGCAAGTGGACGGCTTCGCCTGCAACGATCCGGCCACGCAGACCTACTTTGGCTGGAACAAAGAGTGTAGCGGCATCGAGGTGCCGGACAAGACGCTCGATTTCTATGACATCAAAGATGTGCCGCACGGAGACGTTCGGGCGCACTGGTATTACTCCAAAGTCACGGCCATGTGGCGGCGGACGATGGTCTACACGCCCCCGGATTACGACAAGGAGGCCAAGATACGTTACCCCGTCCTCTATCTGCAGCACGGTGCGGGCGAGAACGAACGAGGCTGGACATCGCAGGGCCGGGCGGACTTCATCCTGGATAATCTGCTCGCCGCGAAGAAGGCCCAGCCGATGATCGTCGTTATGGAAAACGGCATGGTGGCCCCGAGAACAGGTGGAAGCCCGGCCTCGGCCAAGCCGGGCGCGGGCACGCGGCGCAACGAGGCATTCGGCGTGTTGGTGATTGACGATCTGATCCCGATGGTAGACGCGACATACCGGACCATTCCGGATAGGACCCATCGGGCCATCGCCGGGTTGTCGATGGGGGCCGGCCAGGCCATGCAGATCGGGCTGGGCAATTTGGACAAGTTCGCCTATATCGGCTCGTTCAGTGGGGGAGGACCAGCTCGACCGGATCTCAGCAAATCTGAGCCCAAGCCGTTGCTGGTTTGGATGGGCGCCGGCAGCGCCGAATCCAGCCGCATGACTTCGGCGAAGGCCACGGTCGAGGCGATGAACAAGGCGGGCATCCCGGCTGTCTGGTTCGAAGCGCCGGGCACATCGCATGAGTGGCAGACGTGGCGCAAATGTCTGTATGACTTCGCGCCGCGGCTGTTCCAGAAATAGGTAAGAGGGGAGACCGATGAGAACCGACGCAACGCGCCGAAGTCTATTCAAGAATATCGCTGGTGCCGGACTCTTGTGGACCGCGGGCCGATCCGCCTGGGGGCAGGATCGGGGGACGCCGCCGGTGCAGCGCGAGCGGGGAATCCCGCGCATGAAGATCACCAAAGTCGAGCCGATCCTGAGTGGCGGTGATGTCTTCGTCAAAATCGAAACCGACGCCGGTATTGTCGGCTACGGCGATGCAACCAACAACTTCCTTCCCTACTCCGTCGAGGGGATGCTCAAGGACGTGATCCCGTACCTGATCGGCGAAGACCCGGAGCGGATCGAGTATCTCTGGCAAGTCTGTTTCCGCCGCCGGTTCATGCGCGGCGGGCCGGCTACCGGGACGGCCTTGGCGGGGATCGATCAGGCCTTGTGGGACATCAAAGGCAAGGCTTACGGTGTGCCCGTCTACCAATTGCTCGGCGGCTTGGCTCGAACGAAGGTGCGCGTCTACGGGCACGTGTCAGGCAACACCGCCGACGAGGCGGCGCGGCAGGCGAAGCAGCGTGCCGCCCGGGGCCTCACGGCCATTCGCTTCCGCGCGTTCCACAGTTATGACGCCCAGGATTTGCACGACCATGAGCTGGCCGTTCGGCAACAGATCGAGTATCTGGCGGCGATCCGCGAGGCCGTCGGCAACGACATCGACCTTATTCTCGAATGTCACGGTCGTTACGATCCGCCCTGGGCGATCAAGCTCGCCGAGCAAGCGAAGCCCTATCGGCCTTTCCTGATCGAAGACCCTATCCGCCATGAGAATCCGGAAGCCCTGGCCCTCGTTCGAGCGCACACGGACATCCCGCTGGCCATTGGGGAACGCTACCACAACAAATGGGATTGCCGTGAGACGGTCGTGAAGCAGTATGTCAACTATCTGCGCCCCGATGTCTGCCACTGTGGTGGGATCAGTGAGATGAAGAAGATCGCGGCGATGGCCGAGACCTACTACATCGACCTGATTCCCCATAACAATGCCGGTCCGCTCGGCTCGGCGGCCACGTTGCACGCAGCTCTGGCGATTCCCAACATCACGATGATCGAGGCGCCCTGGGCCAATGGGGATGGCGAGGGGGACGTGGTCAAGCCCTACCCGCAGGTGGAGAAGGGATTTGCCCTGCCCTTGGACGGACCGGGTCTGGGCGTCACTTTCGATGAGAAACTGGCCCGGGCCAAGCCATTCCGCCAGCCGGGTCTCCAGCCGCGCTTGAATGCGCCCGATGGCTCGGTTCGGGACTTCTGATGAGGAGCAAGCGATGAAGACGGTGATTCCGACATTCTCGATGGTCTGCTTGGGGCTGATCTGCGGCGTGGTGCCCTGCACAGGGGCTGCCGATGGATCCCGGGGCTTTGCTTTCACGGACAAGGTGGTTCTGGCCTATTACTACATCTGGTTCAGCGAGAACAACTGGATCCAGACGGCGGCACAGGGGGGCCGGAAGGAAGGCTTGGAGGGCCTGCACCCCCTGGTCGGCGCCTACAATTCCTGGGATCCAACCATCATTGAAAAGCATATGCAGCAGATGAACCGTGCTCTGATTGATGCCTTGGCCGTGTCCTGGTGGCACGACACCAGGGCCAACGGGCCGAATGCGATCCTGGATATCGTCTTTGAGAAGGCCGTCGCTCACAACTTGAAGATCACGATCGACTACGAGCATGGCCGGGCGCCTCTGGAGACCGTGAATCACAACCTGCTCTATTTCTTGAGCCGGTATCAGAACCATCCGGCCATGCTGAAAGTGGAAGGGCATCCCGTGGTGATGATCTGGACGGCCTGGGGACATACTCCGGCCGAATGGCAGGGGAAGGGCTTACCTGGGACCATTCCGCGCCCTGGAAGAGTACACGCTGGTGGATATCGAGGATTGCCAGTTGGCGGATTTCATGAAGACCATGCGCGGGCATATCGACGACTACAACAAGAACGAGGGTCTCAAGAACGGCAAACCCGCACAGCATCACGCCACCATCTCACCCGGCTATGACGAAACCAGAAACCCGGGACGCAAGACGAAGAACGGTGGTTTCAAAGGCGCCGGCTGGAAAGACCGGACCAAATTCGGGGTGAACTACCCGGACGACCCCGAGGGGGCCTACTACCGCGGCACCTTCGAAGCCGCCCTGAGTTCCAGCCCCGACTGGCTGCACATTTCCACGTTCAATGAGCTGGCAGAGTTCAGCCACATCGAAGCCACCTTTGAGCATGGGTACAAGTACCTCGATTTGACAGCCGAGTTCGTCAGGAGATTCAAGAGCCGCCAGTAGCAGGAGAGGCCAAGCGTTTCGGCGGAGAGATGCGTCGGCAGGAGCCGTGCCACGCTCTTGAGATGCTTGCGGCCGCTGGATCATGGGAGGGCTGTTTCGCGACTGGCCTCCTGAATCCACACCCGCCCTCTGGCAGGAATGGTTAAATCCGAGACTACGGCGGCCCCCGCGTCAATCGCATGGATGGGGAGTGGCTTTCCTGAGAACCGTTCTGTGAAACTGATCGGTTTGCCGGCTTGGACTTGCATGCGGATGCCGACGTTCACATCCTGGGCGTTGAAGTTCTGGACGACGAACCCGCGCTCGCTCGCGCGAGAGAGCGGATGAAAGGCTAATAGCCTACCAGATAACCTATGCCATATCAGGCGCTCGCTCGCGCGAGAGAGCGGATGAAAGGTGACGCCGCTCGGACCATCAAAGACCGGACTCGTCCCACCACAAAAGGCACGGCGCAGGGCGGAAAGCGGCGGCCCGTCCAGGGCGAGCAGACCGAGCGGCCGGGGACACAGCAGGACCTCGCCGACGGCATCGAAGTCTGCCTGGCTGTAGGTGTGCGTGTTGAGCAGCGAAATCGTGCCACTCGGTGTCGAGGCCGTGCGCAGGAGCAATAGGGTCTTTCCTGTGGCGGTACACGTGACATCGCCGGGGCGGGCCGCTGTCTCGATGGGCATTTCGAGATCGACCATCACTTCCGTTGCCCCGGCTGTGCAACTGGCGCGTGTCGGAGAAGACCGGGTATTCGGGTCCACGCCGACCAAGCGGGCCAACTCGCCGCCATGGGGCAAAGCGATCAAGAGACTGGTCGTGACAATGACGTGCGTGCCCTTTGCCATAACCTTCTTCACGCGATTGAGAAGATCCGGATCGGCGGCTGCTTGTGCCGGCAGGAAGATGACGGGTGCCGTTTCCGGGAATCTGTGCACGGGGACCAGGGGGATTCCGAGCATCCCCAGAAAGTCCATCAGGTACATGTCGCCGCCGGGATCGCTGTTGGGCGGCTTGTAGGCGGGCACGCCCGTGACCGGACGCGTGCGCACGAAATCGGCCAGCTCCGCCAGCCGGTCGAATTCGGTGACTACTTTCGCGTGGTCGGGATGGCCCTGCACGATGTCGCCCAGATTGAAGAAAACCAGCTCCCGCGCGCCGGCCAGTACGCTCATGTAGGCCTGATCGAGGAAATCATACTCGGCACAGTCGCCGTGGTCGAACCAGGCCCCGCCGATCCTGTTGCCGGCAATGCCCGCCAGCCAGCGATAGTTGATGAACCCTTCGTAAGGCTGAACAAAGCCGAAGCGCCGGGTGTTGCGGCCCCGGGTCTCGGTACCCACCCAAACCCGGTCGAAGAGGCGGGGAAGGGTCTCGGTATCATAGCCGAATAAATGAAACCGATCGTACCACTGAGGGTACTTGACGATCATGGTGATGCCGGGATTCACCTGCTTGGCAGGGCCCACGAAGACGGATTGGGCCACCTGCGTCATCAAGGCCCGGCGATACTCGCCCCAGGAGCGGTCTCCTGTCGCGAGCTTCGATTCCTCACTGACGTCGCCCGTGCACAGGAAGTCGTCGACAATGAAGGTATCAAAGAGAGGCGCCGCCGTCCGCATGATCTTCTCCAAATCGCGCTGCGTCTTCTCCTTCTGCCAGTCGAACCAGCCGAGCGGTCCTTTTTGTCGAACACCGGTTTCACCACCCGGCACGGTAGCGATCCCGCCGACGATGTCGAGGCCCTTCTGCCTGAACCAGTCGCGAACAAACAGAAGTTGATCCGAGGAGACAAGGTGACCGCCGCGATAAACCTCGACATACAGCTTGGTAATCCCCATCCTCTGAAGGGCTTCCCACGCGCGGGTTCGAAAAGTCTTGTCCGCGGCAAGCTGCTCAACCTGCTGCGACGTGGCATAAGACCCCAATCGAAGATCGCTGATTCGGTTTCGAGCGTTCTCCCATGGCGTGCCGGGGGCAGTGCCGGCCAGGCAACCCGCCTCCATGATCGCCAACAATGCAGCAGACAACATGTGCTTCGCTGGTATCATGCTGCCTTCGTGGAATACTGAGCTACGGACTGAGATCGTCATTTCCTGGTTCCCTTCGCCGCTAATCTTCCCGCGTTTCCTTCGTTCCTCACAGTCACAGATCGTGATTGCCAGTGCTGTCACGGTCAGAAGAACTCTCAAGATAGATGGTTCTTCCAGTTGTCGTGCATCTATGGCGCCTCGAGTAGAATACGAGTTCACGCCCGCTGCGGCAACCCCTCAAGTCCTGTTCTGCAGTCGTTCCGAGCGCGGGCGGGTACTTCTGCAATGAAGCGCGAGAAACGAGGCGGTGCCTATCCCCGTCCGGGCAGCGTACGCACGAGGGTGGAATTGATCCCGGCGGCCCGGTATAGTACCGGGGCTGCCACAGCTTGGCCTGGCGCCTCGGCCGGTTACTGATCCGGAACCGGCGCTGGTTATCCTACCGGCGTTGAAATGGGATTTTCGAGTCTCGTAAGAAGAGGAAAGGGACCGATGCACGAGCCTTTCTGTTCAAGAATCTCGTTGACCCACGTGCTGATTCTCTTGCTGGTGGCGATGCCGGCAGGGAATGCCGCGGGCGGGACAGGCACAAAGGCGTTGCTGAGCGGCCCCAAGGTTCGCGTGGAGGCTGACCTCACGGAGGGTCGTCTGCGGGAACGCTATCTGGCCAAAACGGACGAGGACACCTGGGTCGAGGTGGCGGTATCTGACGGTAGCAGCGGCGGACCGATCTGCCTGTATGGTGTCCCGAGCAGTCCCCAAGGCAACCGCCCGCAGGAAATCCGGGTCACGCCCACGGCGGTCTCGGCTTCTGCGAATGAGATGATGGAGACCTTCTCTGCCGGACCCCACCGTATCGTGCGGAAGATCTCCCTTGAGGGAAACGATCCGTGGCTGCGCGTGACGACCCGGTTGGAGCCATCGCCGGCGGTGGAGCTTCAATCGGTTGCGGATCGCTTTGCCTTCTCGCAACGCTCCGAGTGGTCCTATTCACCGTCGGTGGGCGGCTTCAACCCTGACGCGCAGTACAAGGCTCCCCTGATTCTCGTTCAATCCAAACGGCTGGCGTTCGGCATTGTGCCGGATGTCACGGCACTGAATCGCGACATGCTGAGACTCTGCCATCATGCCCTGGACTTGGACGTCACCGAGAGTCCCTCCTTGGGTGTCGGCTTCATGCCTGCCAGGCTGGCACGCCACTCGGTCTATCGCATGGATGCACAACGAGCGTGGAAACTGGAGCGACCTCTGGAGAACGCCTATTTTCTGCTGGTGACAGCTACGGCCGAGACAGGGCAGGCGTACCGCCGGTGCGTGCGGTTCCACTGGGAGCGGTTCGGCCGTCCCAGCCAATCTGGGGCTGCCGCCCAGCAGAAAGGAACCGGTCCCTATCAGGACCTCGTCTCATTCGACCAGTGGCGACAACGCGTTTGGGAGGAGGAATCTCGCCAGGCCTGGCTCCAGATCGTCCTGCCGGACGGCTCGGTCGGTGGTGGCGTCAGCACGAGCCGGGCTCTGGGACCGCGGTCCGTGTATCTCTCCTCCTGGTTCAACAGCCTGCGGACCGCTTTCGGCATGGCGCTCTACGCGCGTCGAACCAGGAAGGACGATCTTCTCCAATTGGCGGCGCAGACCGTGGAGTTGGCGCTCCAATCGCCCGGTGCGAACGGTGCTTTCAAGTGCATCGCGGCACTCGACAAGAATGGTAAACCGGCTTGGGGAGCCGGCGATGGCTGCGGAGGCAGCACGATCCAGGGATATCTCGGCTATGACATGAGCTGGACTGCCTATTGGCTCCTGCGCTGGAGGGAGGCACAACTACCCGGTCACGAGAAGGTCCTACCCCGTTGCCAGGGGCTGGCCCGTTTCCTGATGGCACGCCAGCAGCCGGACGGCAGGTTCGCGACGTTCTTCGACGAGGCGGGAAGCCCGCTCCAGGACAAGGCGCCATACACGATCGCCGAGACAGGGCCGATCGCGCTATTTCTTCTCAAGCTGTGTGAGGCGGACCGGCAACCGGAGTACCTCGATGCGGCCCAAAGGGGATTGGCTTTTCTGGAAAAGGAGGTGATTCCGGAACGCAAGTGGTACGATTTCGAGACCTTCTGGAGCTGCAGTCCGCGCGGGATCAGCATTGACGCCCGCACGGGGCAGTGGCCGGCTAATGACCTTGCTCTCGGTCAGGCCGTGGCCGCGTTTCTTCAGGCCTGGCGCGTAACGGGGGATCGATCCTGCCTGGAGAAAGGCGAAAGCCTGCTCGACTACCTTCTTCTCTATCAGCAATGCTGGACAAATCCGGTGCTGAACGGTCTGACGGGTCCCACCATGCTTCTCGGCGGCTTCACGACCCAGAACTCGGACGCCGAGTGGTCGGATGCCCGGCAGAGTCAATGCGGCAACATCTTGATCGACTACTATCGCGCCACGGGCAAAGCGGAGTACCTGGAGCGAGGCGTCGCCGCGCTGCGCGCACAGTTCCCGGTCTGTCCCTCCGAAAATTGGGCCCACGGCGGATATGGAGGCAAGGCCGGTGTTTCGAGCTTTCACTGGGGTTCGGGCAGCGGCATGGCGGGAGTCGAGATGGAGGAGGAATTCCTGCGTGATGCGATCGTCGATGTCGCCTCCCAGGCAGGCGTCGGCGTAAACGGTTTGAATATCACCCAATGCCAGGCCGGTGATGGGAAGATCGCGCTGGAGATCAACGGCCCTTTCCCATGGCAGCGGGAGCCGGTCGTGGTATTTCGGAATCTCAGATCGTCCGAGAGCTGTGCTCTGACCATCAATGGCACCGCCCTTGGGACTTACAAAGCCGCTGAGCTTGAGAAAGGCATCAGGTTGGCTCGTGATTGGACGAACATCAATGAAGCTCGCGGCGTTAGCCATAAGACCCCCACGAAATCTGTCGAGGTACAGACGGCCAAGGCAAGCCAAGTGGTCGAAAGCGCTGCCGCGCCGACTGTAGCCGCTCAGGAGCCGCAGTGGCGCAGACGAATTTGCGACAACTTCTTCGTGCCGGAGCCGCTGCCGGCGCTCGAGGCGAGCATCCAGCGCCGCTTCGCGCCCGCGCCCGGCGTCTGCGCCGAGGGCTTGACGTACCGTACCCAGTTCGGCCTGCTGGTCCCGGCCATCCTGTATCTGCCCGACCCGATGCCCGCCGAGAGGATTCCGGCTTTCATCGTCGTCAACGGCCACGGTGGTGACAAGTACTCCTGGTATTCCTGGTACACGGGGATTCTTTTTGCGCGCGGCGGAGCGGCCGTGCTCACCTACGACCCAGTCGGAGAAGGAGAGCGAAACCGTCTCCACCAATCCGGCACCCGCGCGCACGATAGCATCAAGGGCGATGCCGTGCTCGCTCGTCATCTGGCTGGGTTGATGATCACCGATGTGCGCCAGGCCGTGTCCTATCTGAGGCAACGGGCCGAGGTGGATGAGCGTCGGATTGCGGCAGGGGGCTACTCCATGGGGTCGTTCGTGCTGGCTCTGGCCGGCGCCGTGGAGCCGCGATTGCACGCCTGTGTCCTGGTCGGCGGTGGCAATCTGGATGGCCCTAAGGGTTACTGGGACAACTCGAAGCCCATGTGTCAGGCGCTGCCCTACCGGTCTTTGAGTTTTCTCGGCGACCGGCCGGCGGTGCTCTATGCTTTGCACGCCTCGCGCGGTCCGACACTGATCTTCAACGGCCCCGACGATACCGTCGTAGCGATGCCCAACTGTGGCGCGTCGTTCTTTCTGGAGCTTCGACAGCGGGCCACCCGGCTGCACGGTAACACGGACGGGGTCTTCGAGACGGGTTTCGCTCCGGCCGGTGCCAGCCATCGGCCCTATTTCCTCACTCGCCCAGTGGTCCAATGGCTGGAGAAGCAGATCGATTTCCCCCATTGGACCGAGGAATCGATTCGTTCCATGCCCGAAACCAGGATCGGTACCTGGGCCGAGAAGACCGGCGTTCCTCTCGACAAGCTCTACGCCACCGAACAACGCGAGGGCGGTACTCCGGCGTTAGGAGCAGATGTCCCGGGATACACCCCCGAAATGCTGAATGTGCTGCCTCGCGACCAATGGGAATCCCGAAAGAGGGATTTCGTTCTCGAAGCCTGGCGGGAAGCCGCCCAAGAGAACATCGTTCGTCTCGGGCAGTAGGGGCGCAACACCTTTCGCCCTCCCACGTCGATTCCATCAGGGCCTCTTGAGACGCGCGGCAGTCTCCACCTGGAAAGCAGGCGACGCCCCGGCCTCCCCAACTCACTTGATCTGAGATATTCCGGCCCTGTCCACGACTGTGCGGATGTATTTTCGAGCAACACCCGCAGGAAAACGTGAACCATGCAGTTTGACGGAAGGAGTATGGCTATGGCAAAGGTCCTATTGGTATTGGCACTGCTTTCGGGGCAGATGGCAGCCGCGAAGGGGGCAAACCCTGTGGCGCAGGCGGCGCCGGGCTACGATCAGGCGATCGAGAAGTACGTGCGGTTTCTTGAGACCCAGAAGCAAACGCCGGTAGATTACATCATGGGTCTGTTCGTCAAATACGACATTGTCGTTTTGTGCGAGCGGGCACATCCGGAAACCACGCAATATGACATGATCTGTGAACTGGCCGGCGACAAGCGGTTCCAGCAGCAGGTGGGGCACATCTTCACCGAGTGCGGCAGCGTCAGTTTGCGGCCGGCCGTGGAGGAACTGCTCACGAGCGATCAGCTCTCCGAAAAGCAGGCACAGGAGAAGCTGCGCGCTATCTGCCGGAATTTTGACTTCCTGGTGGTCTGGGACAAGACCAACTCCTACGATTTTCTGCACAGGATCTTCCAGCTCAATCGCACCCTGCCCAGGGAATCGCGCGTGCACCTCTGGCCCTGCGACGTCGAATCCGACTGGAGCAAGATCACGAAAGACAATTATGGCCAGATCCAGCAGTGGCTCAAGAGGGCCAATTGACGAAGCCCCGCCGCACTGGAATCTGATGTGTGCGCTATCCCGCGAATAGGGGAGCAAACCCGAGGTTGTCGGGCAGATCCCATTCATGTCATTGCGAGCGGAGCGAAGCAATCTATCGCTGTGGCCTGGGGCTTTGGGAAGAGTGAGGTCCCCGACGGGGCAATTCATGCTTTGAGATAAATCTTGTGCCGGTGGAGGAAGTAGAGGAAGAGCCACTTGAGCGTCAGGACGGAGAAGGCCGCCAGGACCGGCCTGATCGCGCCGGCGTGGCGGAGTGCGCCGTCGAAGAGAAATCCGGCGGTGAAGCCGAAATCGATACAGCGTTGGCCGACCCAGATCGTGATGGAGTTCATGCCAATCACGATGAGAAAGAACGCCCACTTGCGGTAGCCTTTCACGTCGACGACCCAGTAGAACAAGGCCAGGAGCAGCAGGCTCCAGCCTCCGGTGTACAGAACAAACGAGCTGGTCCAGATGTTGCGGCTGAGGAAGAAGAACTTGCTCCAGATGGATCCGAGGATGAGGCTCACCATGCCGGCGGCGAGAAGTCCGATGGTCTTGCGCTTTGGGGAGTATTCGGTGCGCAGCCAATGACCCGTGAGGACACCCAAGAGCGTGGTTGCCATCGCGGTGGACGTGGACAGGATTCCTTGCCGGTCGTAGAGACCCAGGCCCAGCTTGCCGGGAAGCAGCAGTTGGTCCAGATAGGTGGTCAGGCAGCCTTCCGGGGTCCATACTCCGGGTCCGTGGCCGGGGACCCGGATGAACAGTAACGCCCCCCAGAAGAACAGCAGGATCGATGTTCCTGTCACGGCCTGCGTTCGCCAGCCGGCATGGATGACCAGCAGGGCGGCGAAGAAATAGCAGATCCCGATGCGTCCCAGAACGGTCGACCAGCGCATCTGGGGCCAGTCGAGGCGCAGCAAGCCATAGTCGACCCAACCCAGGAGGATCAGGATCAGCAGGCGCCTGGCGACGTGCACGTAGAGGGCCTTGCGGTCGGCGCCCTGTTCCACCCGCCGGCCGAGGGAGAAGGGCAGCAGCACACCTACCAGAAACAGAAACAGCGGAAAGATCAGGTCAAGAAAGTAGAATCCCTCCCAGCCGGCGTGTTCCATCTGTCGGGACAGCGCTTCGGTCAGCGGCGTACTGCGAACCTTGGCGAAGCTCTTGACCACGTCGCCGCCGCCGATGATCCAGAGCATGGCAAATCCCCGCAGGGCGTCGATGGAAGTGATTCTCCCGCGGGTAGAGTCCAGTTGCATATCAACGTCCTTCCGGAAAGGGTCCCGGGTGCTGGAAGGTTCGCATCGCGTCCGCGGTCCGGAGGCGACCGAAAAGCTGTGCGTCGGTGGCGATCCCGTCACACTGGCGGCGTACGCCGGAGCGATCCGCCACGAGCAGGGTGTGCTCGTCGCCATTGGCAAAACGCAGGCGAAGAGCTACCGCACCGTCGTCTGGCTTGCCGTCGGCTGTGACGGGTAGCAGCGCGATCGACTGGATCGGGCATGCCGCACCGGGAGACAGCGGATAGAGCACGGTCGCAATGCGGACCTTGCCGGAAGCCTTCCCGGCAATAACCGCCGTGGGCACCGGACGCCAGGGCCCATTGGCCCAGCCTTGCACGGGTTCTTCCTTGGCTCCCTTCACCACGGTCGTATCGATCTTGGCAGTCGCTGCGGGCCAGAGCACAAGGTTGGCCTCCTTCGTGTTCCTCGTGACGACGGCGGCGATCTTCGGGTTCACCTCCGCCGTATCGGCATTGAGGTGAAAGAGCGACTCGTAGCTGTACTCCATGTCGCCCGACGGTTCGAGGGTATCGACGATGACCCAATAGTCGGGCTTGACGAACACGATGGCGCGTGTATGTGTCGCCTGGACCGCCCGCTTGGTGCCGTAGCCCGATGTGTACCGGCCCACGACGAAGTCGAACGAATCCTGCGTCGTCCAGACATTGTTTAGCGGCTGGAAGGGCTCCGACAAGACCCACGAGGCACGATCGGCCCGGCGGTTCTGGTCTTCCCCGTTGATCCGAATCGTATTGTGGCCGCGGGTCGAAAGGACATAGCGCCGCCAGCGGGAACGGTCGTACATGTAGTTGCCCGCGTCGACCAGCAGCGGGCGTCCATAGGCATAGGCGATCAGGTGCAGCTTGTCCTCGTGCTGGTGGCCGGAGCCGAACGGTCCGGCGTCCAGCAGCAGCCAGCGGGCGTCCCGATCCCAGGCAGAACGCATCACATAATGGCCCGAATACGGGAAGGCGATCGAGGTCTTTTCGGGCTGCCTGCCCTCTTTGCCACCCGTGGCTAACCAGAGCCAGTCATCCCGGCCCGGGAAGAAGCCACAGCCGGCCTGGAGCAGTGGGGCGGGCGAGGCATCACCGGAATCATTCAGGCCGGGCGCTTGGCCGTTGGGCATGCAGACGTAGGCCTGGTAATGGTACATTTGCTCCATACGCTGGAGATAATCGGCCGGCAGCTCATTCGCCAGATCGTTGAGCCTGGCCAGCGCGATCACCTCGCCGAAGTTCCGCAGCACCCAGTTGTTGTAGCCCAGGGCCAACTCGATCTCCAAGCCGTCGGGATAGACATCGGTATGGAGCTGCCGATAGAGCCGGTCGATGCCGTGCGCGCGCCAGACCTTGGCCTCCCGGAACTCGGGCAGGAGGGTACCGAGGATGAAAAGGCCCTTGGACTCCGCGGTAAGCCAATTGCCGCTGCGCGTGGGCCAGCGGTCGAGATGTCGGGCGTGCTCCACCAGTGACTTGATGATAGCGGTGAGAGCCTCGTCCGTGAGCGCGGGCGAGTGCAGGATTGCGTAAAGAGCATTGGGCCACGTGTCGCCGGCCCGGCACGCGGTGTTGAGCGTCTCCCAGGCGTAGTGGTACGGTGAGTTGCCCGAGCGGTCCGTGAGCACGGGACAATCCTCGATCCAATCGAGCATCTGGGCCACGACCTCGGCGGCGTACTTCTCTTCGCCCGTCTGCTGGTAGGCCTCGGCCAACTGGCGGAAGTGGAAATGGCGGTTGAGCGAAGCGTTCCACTCGATGGTGGCCGACTCGCCCCGGTCCATTTGATTGGAGGCCCAGTCGATGTCGGGACCCAGATCGAACCAGTCTTTTTGCCAGAGCCACTGGTGTGCGAGCAGCTTGTCGGCGTAGCTGGCGTCGGAACGCTTGCCTGCCGGCTTGGCATTCTCTTGAGGTCCGGCGGACCATTTTGGCGACTGCCGGCTCCGGAACACAGCCGCGTAGGCTCGACGTGCCGCGCTCCAGTCGTTCTGCTGGGCGGCTGCCTGGACCGCGGCCATCTCCACGCGATCCCGGTCCAAGGCAGCAAAGAATTCGGAGTCGCTCAACCGCGGCCCGGTCTCGACAGCAAGGGAAAGAACGATCACAGAGCACAATGCAGATACCATGGCTCGATTCTCCGACGTAGGGGACACTACCGGGTTACTCCAAAAGCCGACTCACCAAGCAAGTAGAAGGTGAAAAGGCAAAAGGAAGAAGATAGAGCGTCATCCGGCCGGCAGTGCTCCTGTCTTCACCTTTTACTTTTCACTTTCTCCCTCTTACCTTGGAAGCGCATTGTGTTCCCGGAACGGGACGATGTCAATACCGCCATCCGACCGCCTGGGCAGTGGGGTGGTGGCAGGGCGCGGCGCCCGGCTTGCCGGACTTAACACCTGATACTTCACACTTGAGACTCCTCCCGAATTGGCTTCGTTTTGCATCTCTCACCTGTCGCGACCCAGCCCCGTCTGGGCCGGGCCAAATTGGGTTCGTTTCGCACAATCGACACCGGACTGGAATGGTGGAATGATAGAATAGTGAAATGCTGGATATTCCGTCCGTCGGCCAACGCCCCGAAATTGGCTTCGTTTTGCACAATTGCCCCCCAAGAACGCCGATCTCCCGATCGGCATCGTAGCAGGGATTGGCTTTGTTTTCTTGCACGCTCGCGCGGGTCAGATTTGTCATAACCATTTTCACATAAAGCACTTGCTGTTGTTCTCGCCGCAGCCCAAATTGGGTTTGTTTGGCACGCCAGCACCCCGGGAACGCCGATCTCCCGGTCGGCACGGTGGCGGAAATTGGGTTTGTTTTGCGCAATCGACATCCGACTGGAATGTTGGAATAGTGGGTAGTCTCGGCAATCCCATGCTGGACACTCCTGGGCAAATTGGCTTTGTTTGTCGACACAGCCGACCCATCCCCTACTGGGGGACCTCTCCGCGAAATTGGCTTTGTTTGTCCATCGGTCTGCCAACCGAAGGCGGACTACTACCGTTTGGCTTTGCGTAACTCATGCTCTGTCCCAGTCGCCTTCTCTTCTCCATTCTCAGGCCCTCGGGGGTTCAGAATCCAGAAGCAGGGGGCTCGGCGCCGTCTCCCTCGTCCGTCCCAACCTGTCGTCCCGCCCGCGTCCGTCGGCAGGCGCGCCTCTATTATAGACGTTTCTCGACGCCTGTATGTTGTATAAAAATAAACAATTTTGAGGAAATGCCTCGTCGGTGTACCCGCTCAGCCCGGCGGGCGCAACAGGCACCCCACATGCGATAGGCGCGCTCTTCACCACCTGCACCAAGGACGCGAGCGAGGCGATTTGTCACTTCACGTACGTCGGGCACGCCCGAGGCGGCCGTGCGCGGGAGATTGTTCGCTTCGAGCCAATAGCATGGCAGCAGGAGAGGAGGCGTTGCCAGGCGGGCGACACTGCGACGCCCAGGCCTTCTTTCTGTTCGCCTGTCATGCTACTGGTGAAAAGCGATAAACCTCGGGGGTTCGGGGGCAGAGCCCCTGACAGCATCGCTCGTCCGCAAGCCGAGTTCGCAAGAATAGAATGAACCGCCATTCTCGCCGCCTTTGCCCTTGTGAAGTCTCGCTAAAGCTTAAATAACGGCAGACCCCCGGGCCCTCTCAACAGTGAATCGTGACCCTGCCTGCCTCCTGAAGAGAAGAGGCGGTTCAGGGGAGTGAACGATACCTCTCGCCTCGGACTACGCCTGGTAGCCAAGAACCCTCTGCCCATCCGCAGGGGTGAAGTCTTCCGTGGGCGGAAAGACGAAGCGACCGCCCACCAGCGGATGCCTCCGGCAAGATCTTCGAATCCATCTTCCTCCGTCCAAACGGTTCCCTTCCGCTTATGGCCGGTCTCTCCATATTTCCGGCCATGAACCGCCTCCGGAAACCCCACGCACAGGCCAGAGGTCCGAGACATGCGAACCGCGAAAGTAGACCAAACGTCACCCCACTCTCCTGAACCGCCTCTTTTCTCCTCCGTCTTTTCCACGCCCTCTTGCTCCTGTGGGCGAAGTACGGAAGAACTGCTTCCCTCTTGCCGGCTTCGCCCTATTTCGCGATAATTATCCCCAGAGAAGCACCGGGATGAAACTGCGAGACAGTGGTTGGCGGTTCGGGTACGCCGGACGGGCGTGATGCGGTGGACCTGAACGCAATGGCGGCGGAACCCTGAACGGCAGGCGATAAAGGAGACAAAAGAGAGCTATAAGATGTTGAGAGCCCTGTCGTCTTTGCGTTGGGTGAACGACAAATGACTACCGAGAAGGACAAAACGAGCGAGAAGCCAGTGATCGGTCGATATGCCTTCGCGATGTTTGATGTCCTCGGCTTCTCCGATTGGGTGGAATCCACTGAGCTACAGATGATCCTGGATGCTTACCGCAGGTTGCTCGAACGGAAGGAGGCGGGGTCAAACCTACAGATTTCGCTTTCCCATTTATAGAGGATGTCCTGTGGCTGAAATAGGACGCGACTGTGCGGTATTCCGGGCACCGGTCCGTCTATGGCACACGGGATTCCTGGCCGAGCACGTCGGCTTCGTCGAAGATGGCGTGGTAGATGGTCGTGCGCTCGTCGGAGGTGAAGACAAGATGGATCTTGCCGTCGCGGGCCTGGATGGCGTAGGGATAGGCGTAATCGCCTGGACCTTCGATCAGGTTGCGGCGGTACGGGTACGTCTTGTCACCGTCCGTCGAGAGCGCCGCGGTCAGTGGGGTGCGATCCTCGACGGAATCGTTGAAGATCAGCAGGTGATGGCCGCTCTGGAGGCGCAGGAACTCCACCGCAGCGTTGGGGTTGCGAAACTCGGTTTCCTTGCCCGCGCTCCACGTGCGCCCACCATCGTGCGACTCGGCGCGGACGATGCGTCCATCCGGCCGGCCAGAATAATCGCCACCGCGCCGGCAGTAACAGACGAGGTAGTCGTTTGTGATCGGAGCGACCGCCGGCTGGATATTGCCGATGCGCGAGTGAATGCGGTTCGTCTCGGTCCAGGTGTGCAGCCGGGCATCCCAGCGGAAGAACAGCGAGCAACTGTCCGGCCCGACCATTTCTGTGTCTTGGCCCGTCTCGTGATAGACCGGCAGTAGAATGTCGCCATTGGCCAGGGCCAGCGGACGGCTGCGGACCATCATCCCTTGTGTCATGGTCACGAGCATCGGATCGGACCAGGTCCGCGCCCCGTCGCGCGAGACCTTGGCCTGGATGAGCGACGTGGACCAGGTCTGGCCGTAACGAATGACGTAGAAGAGCCACACCGTGCTGTCAGGGGCTTGCCAGATTACCGGATTGCCTTCGGAACGAAAGGGCGTGTCGGCGATGGGCACGGGCGTCGTCCACCGGGTCTGCCTCTGGGGCAGGTGAGCGCCGTAGACGGCGGTGTCCGTGGCGTACTCGCCGGACCCCGTGTAATACGCCAGGTACAAGTCGCCGTTGGCCAGTTGCGTGATCGAGGCCGGGTGCTTGTAGCGCCCGCCAGGATGCTCAAGGCCGAAGACCCGCTCGACGGGTACGGTTGCCTTCATGGTCGCCGTGGGCTTGGTGGGCTCGGCTCCTATGGCCACGCCCGGTGCCAACAGGAACACAAGGCAGACCACCATGTGGAAGATGATGTGCATGGGGCTGGTTCCTTTCGCTCGTGATTTTCGGTGGCGTTGCCAGGGTTGGTGCGAGTATCGCTACCGCCGGCGATACTTGCCCATCAACTGGCCTTCGGCCAGAATGTGCCCGTTCATGGCCTTGAGCAGGTCGGCCTTTCGGGTGCCGCTCGGCAGCTCCAGCATGGCATCCAGGGCGTAGACCTTGAAGTAGTAGCGGTGTACGCCGCTGGGCGGGCAGGGGCCGCCGTAGCCGGGCCGCCGGAAATCGGAGATGCCCTGTCGAGAGCCGTCGGGCAACTGGGGATCGGGCGGGACGTCTTCGGCCAAGCCATTCAGGGTGGCCGGAATATTCCAGATTACCCAGTGAACCCAAGTCCCTACCGGCGCATCGGGATCATCGCAGATCAGGGCAAGGCTCTTCGTCCCCTGCGGTATCCCCGTCCACTCCAGCGGCGGCGATACGTCGTCCCCGTCACAGGTGTACTTCGCGGGGATCATGCCGCCTTCCTGAAACGCTGAGCTACGGACTGAGATCGTCATTTCCTGGCTCCTTTCATCGCCGCCAACGATGTCTGATTCTACTACGGGACTTCGGCCGCTGCAAATAGGCGTGCGAAGGATCTGGAAACGGTGGTGAGAAAATGCTGGCCGACGGCGGTCGGCTGGATTACGATAGAGACAACAGCGATCCGTTGGGTCCTGGATTGACAAGGCCTGCGGGGCTACAGGAGTTCAAGCTATGGAGCGCTTCGCTGCACACACAAGATCGGCCGCCGCACAGATTCGGCCGAGAGCGGTCAAACGCGTCTATGACGCTTTTACCTTGATTGAACTATTGGTCGTCATTGCCGTCATCGCCTTGCTGGTCGCCATTTTGATTCCGGCGCTGGGGCGGGCGCGCGAACAGGCGAAGAAAGTGGTGTGCGAGGCGCACATGAAGGGCCTCGGCGTCGCCTTGAGAATGTATGTCGATGATTATGGCAGGACGCACAAGTCGCCTAACCAGGGCTTGTGGGACAATGCCTGGGAGCAGCCGGCAGTCGTACGGAAATACCGGGCCGATGAGCCCTATGCTTATTGGGGCATCGCGTACGAACCCTATGCCAAGAACAAGAAAATCTTCCGCTGCCCCAGTACGAAGCGGGTGGACGATTGGCCGGAGAATGGCTGGGGGCTGGCCTATCAGCGGTACTTCTGGTACTGCTCCTACGGCCTGAACGGCTTCATCACGAACAAGAAGATCGACCACGAATTCAAGAAGCAGGATGAGGTGATCGCCTTTCAGGACCACGTCGAGCAACTGCTGGACGACAACGGCGACCTGTTCTGTTTCCGGCCCGGCAACACGATCAATCTCACCCAGTGGCGCAACGGCGGCACGCTGGGCAATTTCCCCGAGGCGGTGCAAGAGTGCTTCCGCCATGTGGGCTGGTCCCACACCTGCTGGCTCGATGGCCACGTCAGCGGCATCAAGGAGACGACCGGCGCGGATGTCCCGCGCTATTGGTACACCGGCGTGCGCGAAGGCTCGTAGCCGGACAACGGGATGAAACAAGAACCTGATGGCGTTCATGTCATGAGAAGAAGAGATCGCTGCCTCCGTCTGGTGACCGCTGTTGCGCTGCTAATGGTGGTGGTGAACTGCAAACCCAAGGACGACAAGAGCCAATCCTCCGCACAGACGCCCGGACCGAGTCCTGCCGAGATCGCGGCCCTCCGCGACGCCATGACGCGTGGCATGGAGCCGGTCACCTTCGCCAGCCTGGGCGCCGCATACGTGGGGAAGCAATGTGTCGTGGTGGTCCGTGCCGCCGATGAGAGAGCCGGCGGCGACGCAGCGCCGCCGCCCTTAGGAATGGTTCACAGGCTCGGACCGACAACCATCTACAAAGGAGAGATTCAGGAGGTGTCGCCAGAGGGTCTCAAGATCCGCGCCGCCTATCCGACGTCGGGACGGTACAAGACCGTGGAGATACTCCGCGCCGACATTCAATCCCTCCACGTGGCCCAATCCTCCCCCAAATAAGAAAGGGCTGCAGGAAACCGTGCAGCCCTTTCCCGAATTCATGACCTACAATTCATAAATCATGATTCATAATTCATAAATCCCTACGGCTTCGTGACTTGGATGTCATCGATGAAGATGCGACCACTGCCGCCGGCGACGGGCTTGTTCTTGTCCCCGATGCCAATCGTCAGCTTCTTGCCCTTGGCCAGATTCACGCCGGTCAAGTCACTCAGCGGAATCTTCCACGGGGTCCATCGGGCGGTGGTTGCCACGGCCGTATCGGCATACGCGACGACGCCTGTCTTCTTGGCATTGTCCTCGACCACGACGTAGAGCGGGGTGGGTGCATTGGCGGCCCGGCCTTGAACGTAGAGGACCAGCGTGTCAGCGCCCCTGGCGGTCCAATCCCGCACGGGCGAGAACTCCTGGGTTACTTCGCTGTAGAAGGGGCTCTTGACGTTGTTGTAGTCGATCGGCATGGACTGCTTCCCGCCGTGGACGATCACCGTTTCCCCATAGGTCCCGTTGGCGGCGGTCAGATACCCGACCGTCGAGCCGCTGAGCTTATCGGTAAAGCCGTCGATCCAGGCCGCGAAGATCTCGCTGCCCCCCTGGTCGGTATAGCTCTCGAAATCGTCGACCGACAGGCAGGTGGTGAACTTCCAGACCGAGCCGGGGCGTACGGTGCCGCCAACCACCAGCTCATCGACGCGCCAGTAGTACGTAGCCAGGCTGTCGAGTGTCCCGGGTGCAAAATTCGGGTCCTTGCTCTCGCCTTTGTCCGTGGCCGCTGCCCCTTGCGTGACGGCGTCGGAGTTGTCGCCGAAATAGACGTGATGCTTGATCGTGGTCTGCCCGGGCAGCCACGTCAGATTGGGGACCAGGGCCGCCTCGTTGGCGCCATCCGCCGGCGCGGGGTGATAGGCCTTCAGGTCCTGCGCGATGAAACTCCAGACGTTGCCGGGCTGGACGGCGCCCGTGGCGTCGATCTCATCGACGCGCCAGTAATAGGTCGCCCCGGGCGTGAGACCTTTCAGATAATAGTGCATGGCAAAGGGCTGGCGGGAGGCGACCAGGTTCGCCTCGGTCAACTCCGGCGCGGTGTTGACATAAACATTGTGAAGCATGGCGCCCAGTCCGGGCTTCCACTGGAATAAGGGCATGCCGACAGCATTCGCCCCATCGGCCGGCGAGGGGCTCCGAGCCTTGGTTGCCGCGATGCCGACGATCTTGGCGTGGGCAAGAATATCCTGGTCCGACAGGGCACGGTTATAGACCACCGTCTCATCCAGGACCCCCTGGAGCCAGTCGGCGGGACCAGCGCCGCGGCCGCCCACCCTCAGCCGTGGCAGATCGACGCTGCTCGTGCTGGTCCCCATCATTTCCCCGTTGACGAACACTTGGGTGCCGGAGCCGTTGTTGCGAAACGTCAGGTGGATCCACTCGTTCTGGGGGGCGACCAGGTTCTGCAGCGTGTAGCCGGCCGTGGGCGTGAATTGGTAGTCGGCGACGCCGTAGAGGGTAAATCCCACCTCCCCGACCGAGGTCCAGCCGGCCAGCCGGATGGAAGTCGTGTCACTGTCGTGCAGAGCCATGGAATCGTTCGCCGCCGCGGCCTTGGTCGACATGACCACGTATTCCGCCGTCCACCGGCCGGTGAGGTTCGCGGCCCCGGTGAACCGGGCCGTATTGGTGCCGCCGGTCCTGGTGAAGGTCGCGCCGCTGGTCGGGCCGAAGAACCCCACCTGGCCGGGCGTCGGGCCGTCATAGGTGCCGTTGAGCTTGCCGCTGCCCGAATCGATGCAGTCCTGGCCCGTCTCATTGAATTTGTACCAGTGCAGCGGATTCCCGGCGGTGATCATCGCCTCCCAATCCGCCAAGGGGTCTGCCTGCACGATCCCCAAGAGAGTCAGCAGGTACACGCATGATACCAAGAACAACCACTTCTTCTTACTGCTCATAACAATCCTCCTTCTTGAAAAATGATTACCATGCCACGATGGTTGCGATCCGCGGCAAAGACACCCGGGCCTGGGTCTGCGACCCAGGCCCGGGTCATGACTCTTATGAGGGACTTCAATCGTTTGCACTCATCCTCAGGGCTTCGTCACGCTGATGTCATCAATGAAGATGCGGCCGGTACCGCCGGCCACCGGTTTATTCTTGTCCCCTATGCCGAGGGACAGCTTCTTGACCTTGGCCAGATTCACGCCGGTCAAGCCGCTCAGCGGAATCTTCCACCGGGTCCATGTGGCGGTGGTCACCACGGCCGTATCGGCATAAGCGATGACGCCTGCCTTCTTGGCGTTGTCCTCGACCACGACATAGAGCGGGGCGGGTGCGTTGCCGGCCCGGCCCTGGACGTAGAGGACCAGCGTGTCAACGCCCTTGGCCGTCCAGTCCTGCACGGGCGAGAACTCCTGGGCCACTTCACTGTAGAAGGGGCTCTTGACGTTGTTGTAGTCGATCGGCATTGACTGCTTGCCGCCGTGGACGATCCTCGTCTCGCCGTAGGTCCCGTTGGCGGCGGTCAGGTGACCAACCGTCGAACCGCTGAGGCCGTCTGTAAAGCCGTCGATCCAGGCGGTGAAAATCTCGCTGCCGCCCTGGTCGGTGTAGCTCTCGAAGTCGTCGATGGATCGACAGGTGGTGAATTTCGAGACTGGGCCGGTCCGGACCGGCCCGCCGACCACGAGTTCATCCACACGCCAGTAGTACGTGGCCAGACTGTCGAGTGTCCCGGGCTTGAAGTTCGGGTCCGTTAGCTCCCCTTTATCCGTACTCGCCGCCCCTTGCGTGACCGTATCGGAACTACCGCCGAAATAAAGATGATGCCGGGTAGCGGTCGTCCCGGAGACATGGTGCTCAGCACCCACCCACAAGTAGTGATGGAACTGGCCGGCCGTGTTGATGCGCAATTGGTGCGACCAGGAGGTGGTGGGCCCCGAGGCGTCCGTCCGCGTGATGATCCCTGCGGCGGCGGTTCGGGCCGGCTTGACCCAGGCACTGACGGTATAGATTGCCGGATTGGTGGGGGAGGGGATGTCCACGTAGTCGTTTACCCCGTCGAACGAGAGGGCCTGGCCGATCTGTCCCTTTTGATAGGTTGCTGGTCCGCCATTGAACGTACCGTTGGCCGTCCCGGCCTGGTCGTTCACGTTATCGTCGAACGGCCAATATCCCACCAGGGGCCCGGCGCTCGCGACTGGTGGTGTGACACACAATACGCCACAGTAGAGAATGGTGAGAACCAACTTTCGCATGGTGACCCTCCGGAAAAGGTTCCAAGGACCTACGGACGTAATGCCACACACGAGAGAAGACGTCCCACAGGGGATAGGATAGGACCCGAAGCCCACCTCCTTTCGATGACAGAAGAAGACACGGCCCCATGAGGGGGTTGCCTTTCCGAACCACACTCCTTCCCTGGACCGTCGATCTCCCCTTCGGAGATCATATCTAATCGCGGCCTATTGCTCGCCTGCGGATACTATTGTAGACTCCCGGGGCCCTTTGCGTCAAGAGACATTCCAAGGCGGACAGGGTGAACAGGCCGTGTGACCACACCTATCCGCGGAGAAGCACCGGTGCCACTGAACCATGGCGCGCATTGAATTTAGAGACTCCGGAGGGTATCATGGAACGGTCGTATGACCGATCAAACCCGGCTGATGGTGAAGGCAGACAGGAGTGAGGTGTATGAATCGACGTGACTTCCTCAAGTGGATGACGGCGGGGGCGGTAATGTCGGTCTGTCCACGAGGCTCGAAAGCAGCGGGGATGGGCAAGCCAAACATCATTTTTGTCTTGTGCGACGATCTGGCCCAGGGCGATCTGGGCTGCTACGGACAGAAGCTCATCAGGACCCCGAATCTCGACCGCATGGCTGCCGAGGGCACGCGCTACACACAGGCGTACTGCGGCACGAGCGTCTGCGCCCCGTCGCGGTCCTCGTTGGTCACCGGGCTGCATTCGGGCCATTGCCCGATCCGGGCCAACCGCGAGATCCAACCGGAAGGCCAGATGCCGCTGCCCGCCGGCACGGTCACCGTGGCGCAGGTGCTGCGGAACGCGGGCTATGCCACCGCCTGCATCGGGAAGTGGGGCATGGGCATGTTCGACACCACCGGCAGTCCGCTGAAGATGGGCTTCGACCATTTCTTCGGCTACAACTGCCAGCGGCACGCCCACAGCTACTTCCCGACGTACCTGTACCGTGACGATCAGCGGTTCGAGTTGCCCGGCAACGACGGCAAAGGGGTCGGCAAGACCTACGCGCAGAATCTCATCGCCGGTGAGGTGCTCGACTGGGTGCGAAAACACAAGGATCGGCCGTTCTTTCTCTTCCACTCCGTCACGCTGCCGCACGGGCGATTTGAGATCGACGACGTGGGCCAGTACGCTGCCACGGACTGGACGCCCCTGCAGAAGAACTATGCCGCTATGGTGACGCGGCTCGACAGCGACATCGGCCGGCTGCTCGCCCTGCTCAAAGAGCTGCGGATTGACGAGAACACGATCGTCTTCGTCGCAGGCGATAACGGCTCGTCCTTCAATCCAGCTTCGGAGTTGGGCCGGCATTTCAACCAGGCGAGCAATGGGCTGCGTGGCTTCAAGCGTGAGTTGTACGAGGGTGGCCTGCGGCAGGCCGCCGTTGTACGTTGGCCGGGCCAGGTGCCGGCGGGGCGTGTCCGCGATGAGCCCTGGGCATTCTGGGACTTCCTGCCGACGGCAGCCGAGTTGGCGGGAGCAATGATACCTCCGACCTTCAAGGCGGATGGCTTGTCCCTTGTGTCCTTCCTGCGGGGGGGGCCTGCCCCCAAGCGGGAGTACTTCTACTGGGAGTTGCACGAGCAGCAGCAATCGCTTCAGGCCGTGCGGTTTGGCGACTGGAAAGCCGTCCGCAACGGTCCCTCGTCCCCGATTGAGCTGTACGATCTCACGACCGACCTGGGCGAAACAAAGAATCTGGCCGGCGAGAAACCCGAGTTGGTGGCGCGGGCCGAGGCCCTGATGAAGGCCGCACGGACGGAGGACCCGAACTGGCCGCTCCGCGACCGTCCCGCTCGAAAACCTCAACCGAACAAACAGAAGAGCAAGAAATCGAATGCGTAGACTGCCGGAAGAAAGGAAAACCAGTATGAAACGACGTGAGTTTCTTCTCAGTTCTCTGGCGTTTTGGGCGGGAGCGCGGACCGGCTGGGCGCGAGCCGCCGCCAGGACGGCGAAGCCGAACGTTCTGTTTATCGCGGTGGACGACCTGAACCACTGGGTCGGGCATCTCGGGCGCAATCCGCAAACGAAGACACCGAACATCGACCGGCTCGCGCAGATGGGTGTCACGTTCACGCGGGCCAACTGCGCCGCGCCCGTGTGCAATCCCTCCCGGGCCGCCCTCATGTCCGGCCTGCGCGCGAGCACGACGGGCGTCTATGACAATGGGCAGGACTGGAAGCTGGCCATTGCCAAGGAACAGACGCTCACGACGCAATTCCTAAAGGCCGGCTATAACGTCTTCGGGGCGGGCAAGATCTACCACAGCAGCGACCATCGCCCCGGCGAGTGGACGGAGTACTTCGAGAAGTCCGGCGGCGGCAATCTGCAGCGGCACCCCTCCGCGCCAGACGACGGCGTGGGCGGCATCAAGTTCTGCCCGCTGGCCTGCCCGGACGAGGACATGCCCGACTATAAAGTGGTCAGCTACGGGATCGAGAAGCTCAGCCAGAAGCACGATAAGCCGTTCTTTCTGGCCATTGGCTTGGTCAAGCCTCACATGCCGTTCAGCGTGCCGAAGAAGTACTTTGACATGTTCCCGCTCGACAGGGTCCAATTACCGCCCCATCGGGAGGACGATCTCGATGATGTGCCCGCCGCGGGCATCAAGATGGCCAAGCCGGATGGCGACCACGCCGCCATCCTCAAGTCCGGCCGCTGGAAGGATGCGGTGCAGGCGTATTTGGCCACCATCGCCTTTTGCGATGCCCAGGTGGGCCGCTTGATCGACGGCCTACAGAAGTCGGCTTACCGCGACAATACGATCATCTGCTTCTGGAGTGACCACGGCTGGCACCTGGGTGAGAAACTCCACTGGCGGAAGTTCGCCTTGTGGGAGGAAGCGGCGCGGACCGTGTTCATCTGGTCGGCCCCGGGCCTCACCAAACCGGGTGGCGTCTGCGAGCGGCCCGTGGACTTCATGTGCGTCTATCCGACCCTGTGCGACCTGGCCGGCCTGCCGAGGCCCGCGCACGTCGAAGGGCATGACATTCGGCCGCTGCTGGAGAATCCGAAAGCCGGGTGGGACCAAGCCGCCGTGACGACGTTCCACAAGGACAATCACAGCATTCGTAGCGAGACCTGGCGGTACATCCGCTATGCCGACGGCAGCGAGGAATTGTATAATCACGACAAGGATCCGTACGAGTGGACCAATCTCGCGAAAGACCCGCAGTACGCTTCGGTGAAGGCCGAGTTGGCTCGCTTCGCGCCGAAGGTCAATGTTGCGGAGCGTCCGCGGACTCTCGGCCAAGGCGAAACCGAAAAGACCGGCGTCGCACGAAAGCAGGGCGCCGCCAAGAAGCGGAAGAAAGCGGCGCAGTGATGATGCCCCGACGGATAGCATCCAGTGTGTTTGTGCGGCAAATGGGGGAAGGAGAGACTATGATCTGGAAAAGTGCAGGTCCGGCATATCAGCTCAGCCATTGGATGAGACCGGCGGCCGTGGTGGCAATGCTTTGCGGCGCGATGGCTTGGCCGGTGCCGCTGAGGGCGGGAGCGGCCGGGGATGTTCAGCAGGTCCTGTCGACCAGCGGCGTCAAGGGCGGTCTCGTCGTACACCTCGGCTGCGGCGACGGGACACGCACCATAGCCATGCGAGCCGGCGATGGTTTCCTTGTCCAGGGGCTGGACACGGTGGCCGAGAAGGTCCAGGCGGCGTGCCGGACGATGATGGACCGGGGCGTCCACGGAGAGGTCACCGCCCGGCAGTTCGACGGCCGGCATCTTCCGTTCATCGACAACATGGTCAACCTGCTGGTGGTGGACGAGCCTTTTTCGGTGTCCCGGGAAGAGATGATGCGGGTCCTGTGCCCAAAGGGGACCTTGTGCATCAGAGACACCGGTGGGTGGAAGACCGAGACCAAACCCTGGCCCGACGGCATGGACGAGTGGACCCACTATCAGCATGACCCGCAGGGGACGATGGTGGGACAGGACCGGCTCGTCGGTCCGCCCCGCCGGATTCAATGGCTCGGCGACCCCAAGTGGTTGCGCAACCATGATTTCAAGTCCAGTGTGAACGCCCTGGTGTCGTCGGGCGGCCGGATCTTCTACCTTATCGACGAGGGACTGCGCGCCCATGTCTTCCTGCCGGCCCGCTGGACGCTCGTCGCCCGCGATGCGTTCAATGGGACGATCCTTTGGAAACGGCCCTTGAAGGATTGGCACCCGAGCAACTGGCCCCTCAAGAGCGGGCCGGGCGATCTGCCGCGCCGGCTGGTGGCAGTTGGCGACCGGGTCTTTGTCACCCTCGGTTTTCGGGAGCCGCTGTCGGTCGTGGACGCCGCGACCGGGGCGGTGATTCGCAGCTACGACGGGACCAGGAGCACCGAGGAAATCACGGTTTCCGAAGGAACGCTCTTTCTGGTCGCGGACCCGAACAAGCCGCCGGCGAACTACCGGGCCGAGACCTCGACCTATACGGAAATCAAGCACGCCAACGGCGGTTGGGGATGGTCGACCCAAAGTCCCCCGCGAAACGTCCTGGCGGTGGAGGCGGAGTCCGGCCGGATTCTCTGGCGACACGTCGCCAAGGTGGCCCCGCTTTCGCTCACGGTGGGAGCGGAGCAGGTCCTTTTCTTTGACGGCGACAAGATGGTCGCGCTCGACCGCCAGACCGGCCGGCCCCAATGGGAGTCGGAACGTCCGCCCGGTCTGACCATCGTACCCGCGACCGGGGCCGCCCCGCGCGTGATCTTGTCCGACGGCGTCGTCGTTCTTTGCCACGGGGTGCGGGTCTTTGGATTCTCCGGCAAGGACGGCAAGCTCCTGTGGCAAGGCAAGATCCCGCCCACCGGCCACTTTTGCCCGAGCGATCTGTTCGTCATCGATGGGCTGGTCTGGTCGGCGCATACCGGCGCGGCCCAGGAGAAGGGAACGCACCTCATCGCGCTGGACCTGCACACCGGCGCGACGGCGAAGGACTTCGTGGCCGAGAACCTCCCGGGCTTTCCCATGCACCCGCGCTGCTATCCCAGCCGGGCCACCGAACGGTATTTGCTGCTGGCCGGCATGGGGACCGAGTTCTATAAATTAGGCACCACGCAGGTGGAGATCCACGACTACGTGCGGGGAAGCTGCATCTACGGCGTGATGCCCTGCAACGGCCTGCTCTACAAGCCGCCGGATTCCTGCGCCTGCTTTTACCAGTCCAAGCTGGAGTACTTCTGCGCCCTGGCCCCGGCGGCTGGGCAGGCTCGCGAAGCGCTGCGAGAAGACGAGCGGCTGGTGCAGGGCCCCGCGTACTCGGATAGCCGAGGTCGCCAATCAGGGGCGACCGGTAGTCCGGACGATTGGCCCATGTACCGGCACGATGCCGCGCGCAGCGGGTTCGGCCGATCCTCCATCCCCACCGATCTGAAGAAATCTTGGGAAGCCCGGCTGGGCGGCAAACTCACGCAGCCGGTGATGGCGGCGGGTCGAGTCTACGTCGCGGCAACGGACACGCACACCTTGCACGTCTTCGACGCGGACACGGGCAAGCCGCTGTGGAGATTCACCGCGGGCGGCCGGATCGACTCACCGCCGACGGTTGACCGAGGCAGGGTCGTATTCGGCTCGGCCGACGGTTGGGTTTACAGCTTGCGCGCCCGAGATGGCGCACTGGCCTGGAGATATCTTGTCGCGCCCGACGACCGCCAGATCGTCTCCTATCAGCAATTGGAGTCCGTGTGGCCTTTGAACGGCAGCGTTCTCGTGTACGGCGACACCGTCTACGCGCTGGCCGGCCGCAACCTGTTCTTCGACGGCGGGCTGCGCCTGGCGCGATTGGAGGCGGCCACCGGTCGCAAGCTCTCCGAGACCGTCCTGAACGAGATCGACCCGCAAACGGGCCGGAACTTGCAGACCCTGATCTTTGTCAAATCTATGCCGGTGGCGAATCCCGACGTCCTGTCCTGTGACGGCAAGTACGTCTACATGGCGACGCGCAAGTTCGATCTCGCAGGCAATCGGGCAGGTCCCGAGCCCGTGTCGGCCCGGATCAAGAGCATGAGCGGCGAGAATAATCACCTGTTCTGTCCGACCGGTTTCCTGGACGACCTGTGGTTCCACCGTTCCTACTACATCTATGGCGAGAACTGCGCCGAGGGCTGGGCGGAATACTCGATTGCCCAGCGTCAGGTCCCCTGTGGGCGGCTCATGGTGCTCGACGAGTCCCGGGCTTACGGCTTCCGCGCGGACAACCTGGGTAACACGCTGCTGCCGACGCCCGTCTATCGGCTCTACGCGGCGGATCGCAAGATCAGAGAGCAAAGAACACAGCAAAACGTGGAGAAAGAGACCGGCAAGAAGGGCGGCAAGAAGAAGGCCGCCCAAGTGCCGGAGGCGGGTGTTGCCGGGGAATTCAAGGTGTACTGGCAGACACAAGCGCCGCCCTTGCTGGTCAACGCGATGGCCCTGGGCGATAAGACCCTGTTCATCGCCGGACCGCCGGACGTTGCGGACGAATCGAAGATGCTGGGATTCCTGCCGGGGGCCGACGACGAGATCAACCGTCAGCTCAAGGCGCAGGACGAAGCCTGGCGCGGCCAGAGCGGGGCTCTGCTGCAGGCCGTCGCGGCAGACGATGGGAGGAAATTGGCCGAGTACCGGTTGGACAGTCCGCCTATCTTCGACGGCATGATCGCGGCCGGCGGCAAGCTGTTCATCTCCACGCTGGATGGCCGCCTGTTGTGCATGGGCAAGAACTGACGAGGCGGCGCCCGGGGAGGAATCGAAAGAAGGAAACAGATATGACGCACAAAGACGGCACGAGGAGGGAATTCCTGAAGACGCTCGGAGCGGGAGCCGTCACGTGGGTGGCGGGGACCCGGGTGTCTGTGGGCGAGGAGAAGAACAGACCCAATATTCTGTTCATCCTCACCGACGATCAGCGCTGGGACACGATCTGCGCGCTGGGTAATCCGGAGGTCCACACGCCCAACCTGGACCGGCTCGTGACACAGGGCTTTCACTTCACCAACGCGTATTGCATGGGCTCGATGATCGGAGCCGTGTGCCTGCCGAGCCGCACGATGCTCGCGACCGGCCGCTCGCTCTGGCACATCCCGGCCAATCCGCGGGCGAAGACTCCGCCCGACGATGTGCCCCTGTTGCCGGTGATGTTGAACGACGCGGGCTACGAGACCTTCCATTCCGGCAAGGCGGGCAACGCCTGTACGTTTAGCAATGCCGCGTTCCATACGAATATCGAGACCCGCAACCGCGATGCCAATTCGGCGACGGAACATGCGGACAATGCGATCAAGTTCCTGCGGACCTACGATGGCCGCAAGCCCTTTTTCGTCTACCTGGCGCCGCCGGTCCCGCACGATCCGCGTCTGGCGCCGCCTGAGTTCGTCAAGCGGTATGACCCCGCCAAGATCACGCTGTCGAAGAACTTCCTGCCGGAACATCCGTTCGACAACGGCGAGTTGAAGGTTCGCGATGAAATGCTGGCGGCCCATCCCCGGACCCCCGAGGAGATGCGCCGGCACTTGGCCGATTATTACGCCACGGTCTCGCACATGGACCACGAGGTTGGACGCATTCTCAACACTGTGAAAGAGCGAGGCTGGGCGGACAACACCGTTGTCATCTACTCCAGCGATCAGGGCTTGGCTGTTGGAGGGCGGCATGGCCTGATGGGCAAGCAGAATCTCTACGAGCATGTCAAGCCGCCGCTGATCTTCGCGGGGCCGGGAATCCCGCGCGGGCAGTCCCATGCGCTCGCCTATCTGTACGACCTCTTCCCCACGATCTGCGCTCTGGCGGGCGCCAAGACCCCGGTCGTGGTGGAGGGTCGGAGCCTGCTGCCCGTGATCCGGGGCAGGCAGGCCAAGGTGCGGGATTGGCTCTTCGGAGCCTACCGGGATTGCCAGCGGATGATCCGGGACGAGCGCTGGAAGCTCCTGGAGTACAACGCAGGCGGGGCGAGAAACACCCAGCTCTTTGACCTCCAGAACGACCCGGATGAGTTGCACAATCTGGCCGCCGATCCGGCGCAGGGTGCACAGGTCAAGAGGCTTCGTTCGCTGCTGATCCGGGCCCAGAAGGAGTTCGACGATCCGTGTCCCACCTTCCTGGAGAAGATCATACCGCCCAAGGTGAACGCGGAGCCTTCAGCAACCCCGAAGGACAAGACCACGAAACGTCGCGCGAAGAACAAGGCACAGCAACAGTAGAACAGGGAGAAGGTTATGGATCGACTGCAGCGTCGTGAGTTTCTGAAGCTGGCGGGAATTGGTGGTGTGACTCTCGCGTTGGGGCGCGGCTTGCGGGCGAGTGCGCGGTCGCTCGCCGGGACGCGGCCGAACATCGTGTTGGTCATGACGGATGACCAGGGTTATGGCGAGCTGGCCTGCCACGGCAATCCGATTATCAAGACGCCCAACATTGATCGGCTCTACCGTGAGAGCGTTCGGTTCACTGACTTCCAGGTCAGTCCTACGTGCTCGCCGACGCGGGCGTCGCTGATGACAGGGCGGCACGAGTTCCGCTCCGGCGTGACGCACACGATCAACGAGCGCGAGCGGCTGAGCCTCAAAGCCACGACCATCGCTCAGGTGCTCAAGGCAGCCGGCTACGCGACGGGGATCTTCGGCAAATGGCACCTGGGCGATGAAGACGCCTATCAGCCGAATCGCCGGGGCTTCGATGAGGTCTTCATCCACGGCGCCGGCGGCATCGGCCAGACCTATCCGGGCAGTTGCGGCGATGCGCCGGGCAACACGTATTTCAGTCCGGCCATTCTGCACAACGGCACGTTCGTCAAGACCGACGGGTTCTGCACCGACGTGTTCTTTGCCCAGGCGACGAAATGGATCGAGGGCCAATCGAAGAAGGACGCTCCGTTCTTCGCGTACATTGTCCCGAATGCGCCCCACGGGCCCTATGTGTGCCCGGATTCCTACAAAAAGCCCTACCTCGACGCAGGTCTCGCCGATCAGGATGCCGCCTATTACGGGATGATCACGAACATTGATGAGAACGTCGGGCGGCTCATGAAGAACCTCACACAATGGAGCTTGGACCAGCGAACGCTGGTCCTCTTCATGACGGACAACGGCCACGCGCGGGGCAATCTCTACAACGCCGGAATGAGAGGCAGCAAGGGCGGGCCTTATCAGGGCGGCACACGGGTTCCCGCGTTTTTCCGCTGGACGGGCACTCTGCCGACCGGTGTGGATATCGACAAGTTGGCAGCCCATATCGATCTGTTCGCGACCTTCGCTGAGTTGGCGGGGGCGAAAATTCCCGGCACTGTCAAGCTGGACGGCCGCAGCCTCGTGCCGCTGCTGCGGGATCCGAATTCCGACTGGCCGGACCGGTATATCTTCGTCCACCAGGGACGGTGGGATAAGGGCATGGCCGCGCAATCGAAGTACAGGAACTGTGCCGTTCGCAACCGCCGGTTTCGCCTCGTGAACAACAAGGAGCTCTACGACATCAGGAGCGATCCCGGCGAAAAGACCAATGTGATCGCGCAGCACACGGACGTTGTGGAGAAAATGCGGAAGGTGTACGACCAGTGGTGGGACGAAGTCCTGCCGGTTATGGAGAACGAGGACGCCGTCGGGCCGAAGGTGAATCCTTTTAAGGAGCGGTACTGGAAGCAGTTCGGCGGCGGGCCGCAGGAGTAGTGGCGTACGGGCATCCCGCCTCAGAGGCGGGTTTGTAGTGTGCTCGTAAGAGCATAAATGGAGTGAAAGAGGAGAAAAATGAATCGACGAGAATTTGCCAAGAGTGCGATGTTGTTGGGTGTGGCCGCGCAGACCCCGTTGGCGGCGGGCGCCCAGAAACCAGTCCGTCCGTCCGGGGATTTCTACGAAGAGCCAGCCAAGAAGATCCCCGTGCGGAAGTTCGATGTCGTCGTCGCGGGGGGCGGGACCGCCGGAGTGGTGGCGGCGCTGGCGGCGGCCCGCCAGGGCGCCAAGACAGCCTTGATCGAGGTCAAAGGCTACACCGGCGGGACCGTTGTCGAAGGCGGCACGGCGCTGCACAGCTTCTTCAACCTGTGGAAGGCCTTCCCCGGCGTCAAGAAACGCCAGGTCGTCCGGGGCATCCCCAGCGAGATCGTCGAGCGCCTGACGAAGGCCGGCGGGTGCTCGGGCCACGCCGAGATGATCGCGGGCTACAACTACGATTCCGTGAACACCTCGGTCGATACCGAGATCTACAAACTCCTGAGCATGGAGATGCTTGGCGAGGGAGGGGTCTTCCTCGCTCTCAACACGATGGTTGTGGGCGCGGCGGTGGACGGTTCTCGTATCCGCGGCGCGATCGTGGAGAGCCGCTCGGGGCGGGAGCTGTTTGCGGCGTCGGTGTTCGTCGATACCACTGCCTACGGCCACCTCGCGGCGTACGCCGGGGCCAGGTACAGCGAGCCCAACGATTACGCGGTAGCCAACAGCATCGGCGTCGCTGGCGTGGATCTTGACAAGGTCGTGAAATACGTCGAGGAGAACGGCGGTGCGGGCAATCTCGCCCTGGGCTTGCATGATGGTGTGCCGAACCAGGTCGTGCGGCTCGACGGCCCGCGCGGCAAAGGCAAGCCGGGCCTGCTGATGACCACGGTACACGACGATTACTTCATGTTCGTCAAGTTCAACGTGAAGATGCCGGTCAGTCCCACGGACCGCGACGCCACGGCCACGGCCGAGCTGCAACTGCGAAAGCAGCAGCGACAATGGATTGAGCACGCCCGCAAGAATATCCCCGGTTGCGAAAAGGTGTTCATTGCCCGTACCAGTCCCACGCTGAACATCCGGCGCGGCCGGTTGATCGCCTGCGACTATGATGTTACGCACGAGGATGTGATCGAAGGCCGGCATTTTGAAGATGATGTGATGGCCTACGGCTTCCACGATATGGCCCCGCGCCTTCAGATCAAGAATGGGGGCACTTACGGCATGCCGTACCGGGCGTTTCTCCCGACCGGCCTCGACAACCTGCTGTGCGCGGGCATGATGATCACGTCGGACCACCGGGCCCACATGTCCACGCGTAACACGGTCAGTTGCATGGCCCAGGGACAGGCGGTCGGTACGGCGGCGGCGTTGTGCGCTGCGGCGGGCTGTGGTACACGTCGGCTTCCGTACTCCGACTTGCGCAAGGCCCTGGAAAAAGGCGGCGCGTACTTCGAGACCAGCGCAGATGACGCATGATTCTTATTGGGGCACGAATCGCAGAGGAGAGACTATGGCTATTCGCAGGATGCAGGTTCTCGTGACCACAACCGTAATACTCGCCGGAGTCGGACACACGCTGGGCAATACCGCCTCTCTCATCCGGGTTCCTCGCTGGCAGCCTCAGGATTTCGCGTTTCGCGTTGAGAAAGCGCCAGAAGGGCAGTTTCAGGTGCCATTTTCGGCCGAAGTGACCGGGCCCGGTGGTGTGAAGCTGAACGTGCCGGGCTTCTATGATGGGGATGGGACATGGAAGGTCCGTGTCGCTCCTACCGTGGCGGGCGAGTGGACGCTAATGACGCACTCCACCGCGGCGGCCCTCGACAACCGGCGTGCCACGTTCATTTGCGTCTCCAATCCGCTGAAGACGGTTCATGGTGGTTTGAACGTGGATCCGAAGCATCCTCGCCATTTCGTGTTCGAGGACGGGACGCGCTTCTTTCTCAGCGGCTACGAATGTGACTGGCTCTGGGCGCTCGATACCACCGATCCCGAGCTGAAGGTCGTGAACCGCTTTCTGGACAAGCTGGCGGCCAGCGGGTTCAACTACGTGATCCTGAACGCCTACGCGCACGACGCGGGTTGGCGCAAGGGCAGGACGGGCGACGACGATTACGGTCCGCCGCCGCTCTACGCGTGGGAAGGGAGCAATGACCAGCCCGATCACAGCCGGCTGAACCTCGCCTACTGGCAGCACTACGACCGGATCATCGACGCCCTCTACCGTCGGGGTATGATCGCCCACGTCATGATCAAGGTCTACAACAAGATGGTCCGCTGGCCCGCCAAGGGCAGCGCCGAGGACGACCTGTTCTTCCGCTGGCTGATCGCCCGCTACTCGGCCTACCCGAACGTCCACTGGGACTTCTCCAAGGAATCCAACAACGAGAAGGACCTTGACTACAAGCTCGGCCGCATCCGGTTCATCCGCGCTAACGATCCCTACCGCCGGCCGATCACGACCCACACCGACACGCAGACATTCAACACCGGTGCCTACAACGACGTGCTGGACTACCGCAGCGATCAGACGCACTCGAAGTGGCATGCGAGTCTGCTCGACCACCAGAAGCAGCACCTGTGGCCCGTGCTGAATGTCGAGTATGGCTATGAGCACGGCCCCGGCGGCCCCAAAGACCTGACCTACGGCGTCGCGCAACCGCCGGAGGAGGTCTGCCGCCGGGCGTGGGAGGTCTACATGGCCGGCGCCTATGGAGCCTATTACTACACCTACACCGCATGGGATGTGATCCGGCCCGACGATACGCCACCCGGCTATGCCTATCTCAAGCATTTGCGGGACTTCTTCCAGACAACCGAGTTCTGGATCCTGGAGCCCTCGGATGCGTTGGTCAGCGTTGGGCATTGCCTGGCCAGCCGGGGAAAGGAGTACGTGGTCTTCCAGAACCAGGCCCAGGCCTTCTCGCTGAAGCTGGAGGGCTTGTCCGGCCCTGCTCAGGCAAAGTGGTTCAACCCTTTCACGGGTGAGTACCGGGATGCGGGCACGCCGACCGACGGCACGGTGCCATGGACCCCGCCTCAGACGTGGAGTGCCGGCCCGGTTGCGCTGCACGTGGTTGCTGGGAATTGACGTGAAATCATGACTCGTACGGAGAGCATCATGGGGAACGAAGGTCTGAGTCGGCGAACGTTTCTGGCGACGGCAGGGACGGCAACGGGACTGACGGCGGCACCGGCTGTCGCCGCCAAGTCGCAGCCGCCTGTGCTCGATAGTGTGGACGTGCTGGTCGTCGGGGGCGGCCCGGCGGGGATCGGGGCGGCTCTGGGAGCGGCGCGAAAAGGCGTCAAGACTCTGCTGGTCGAGAATCACTCGTTCTTTGGCGGTGTCGGCGCGTGGGCCCTCGGCATGCCGATCAACCAGGTGCGGCCCAACGGCAAGCCACGCTCGGCCGTGCATGAGCTGTTGGTCCGCAAGCTCGAAGCCTACGGCGACCAGGCCGTGCGGGCCGGCAGGCACGAATTCTGGTGTAACGTGGAATACCTGAAGGTCGCGGTGCTCGATGCGCTGGACGAAGCCGGCTGCCGGTACCTGGTGCACGTCCGTGCGGCGGATGCCCTCGTTGAGAACAACCGCGTGACGGGCGTGATCATCGCCACCAAGCGGGGCTTGATGACCCTTCGGGCCAAGGTCGTCGTGGACTGCACCGGCGATGCCGACGTGGCCTACTACGCCGGCGCCGAGACGATGACCGAGGCGAGCGCCCTGATGCCGATGACCTTGTCCCTGGCGTTGACCAATATCGACAAGAGCAAGGTCCGGTACTCCGATGTCCGGGATGCGATCCATAACGCACGGTCCAAGCACCCGCTGATCCCGTCGGGATTCCTGGAAGTAAACCAGATCGCCCACAGCAGCAGTTGGTACATCAATCACTCCGGAACCGCCGATCTGGGGCGGGTCGAGGCCACCGACCCGATGGCGCGGACCCAGGCGGAGTGTTTCAGTCGTCGCCAGGCGCTCCAGATGGTCCAGGCGCTCCGCGAATCGGACAATCCGGACCTGCGGCGGATCGAGTGGATCGGCGCCGGTCCGCAGGTGAGCATTCGCGAGACCCGGCGCGTCAAGGGAGTCTACCTCCTCACGGAAGACGATGCCATGGCGGGCCGGACATTCGAAGACACCATTGCCTGGCGCAGCGGCTTCCTCGATCCGGGCGGCCAAAAGGGAGCCAAATTCGTCAAGATGAAGATTCATGATGTGCCTTTCCGCGTGATCCTGCCGGAGAAGCTCGATGGTCTGCTGATGGCGGGACGCTGCCTCTCGGCCACGCATGTGGCCGCGGCCGCCGGCAAGAGCATGGGCAACTGCATGGCCACCGGCCACGCGGCGGGTGTTGCGGCGGCCCTGTGCACGCGGGCGGAGATTCTGCCGCGCCAGTTGAAAATGGCGGAACTTCAAGCCGCGCTGCGCGCCGACGGTGTTGACCTGGAGATGAAGGACCGGGATCAGACCGCTCTTTGACGGGTGAACCCGAATCCGTCGGCAGGATTCTCGGGTAGACGGAAGCAGCGGGCGTGATTCCGGAAAACCAAGTCCTGTATTCATGAGAGGAGTACTGCGATGAAGACGTATGGTTGGTTGAGAGGGTTGGTCGTATTCGTCCTGGTAGTGTCGGTGCCTGTCTGCTCGGCGGCGATTGGGCCTGTCACTGCGATTACCACGGACAATCCGCCCGGGAGTCCCCCGTACAACGTCCGCAGCATTACCGTGGGCAACTATACGGCCGATCGATTGGGAACCGGAACCACGACCGTGGGCACCACCCTCAGCGGCACCAAGTGCCCGGAGAACGACGATTTCGACATCAACACGGCGCTGAACTGGAATCTTGGGGAGACCTATAGCACGGTAAACTTCGGCGGCGCCTTGTGGACGAACTCCAACGGAGACAATCCCGATTTCTTCCTGTTCGAATCCGGGGGCAATGCCGGCGACGATCCTGAAGTCTACCCGATCTTCCCTGATGGCTCGGTGGGGAGTATGACCAAAATCCCGGACCAGTGGAAGAGCCTGGGCTACAACCGTGTACGTGCCGCGGCGGGCGATGCGGTAGACATGGACGGCCAGAGCCTCTGTGGCATGGCCTGGGCCATCACGGATCTCAAGGACGCCGGCGGCAAGCCGCTGACCAACGACGCCGTGATCATGGGCCTCCGGTTCAACCGTAGCGGGACGGATCCGGTGGGTCTGTTTGCCGTCCTGCCGCCGGCGCGTGCCGCCCGAAAGCCGGCTCCCGCGGACAAGGCTACCGACGTGCTTCGCAACGCCACCCTGAGCTGGGTCCCGGGGGAGGCCGTCAAGAGCCATGACGTGTACCTGGGCACGCATCTCCAGAGTGTGAGCAATGCCAGCCGGACCGCGCCGCTGGGGGTGCTGGTTAGCCAGGCGCAGGATGTCAATTCGTACGATCCCCCCGGGTCGCTCGTGTTGGGACAGACCTACTACTGGCGAATCGACGAAGTGGAAGGGAGCACGGTCCACAAGGGCCAAGTCTGGAGTTTCGCGACCGAACCGCTGGCCTATCCCCTCAAGAGCGTGACGGCCACCGCCTCCAGTTCGCAGGGCGCGAACATGGGGCCGGAGAAGACCATCGACGGATCGGGCCTGGCCGACGATCAGCACTCGACGACGACGGAGCACATGTGGCTCAGCAGTGTCACGGGGCCCAAACCCGTCTGGATTCAGTATCAGTTCGACAAGGTCTACAAGCTTCGGGAAATGTGGGTCTGGAACTCCAATCAGATCGTGGAGAGTGTGCTCGGGGTGGGCGCCAAGGACGTCACGATTGAGTACTCCGCCGACGGCGCCGCCTGGGCAGCTTTGAGCGACATGCAATTCGCGCGTGCCCCGGGTGCGCCGGGGTACGCCCACAACACGACTGTGGACCTCAAGGGAACCGCCGCCCGATATGTTCGGCTCACGTGCAAGAGCAACTGGGGCGGACTGCTCGCGCAATTCAGCTTGAGCGAGGTCCGGTTCTTCTCTGTGCCGGTCTCCGCGCGCGAGCCCAATCCCGCCTCCGGCGCTACCGACGTGAACCCGCAGGCGGCGTTGAGCTGGCGGCCCGGACGGGAGGCGGCTTCCCATTCGGTCTACGTCGCCACGGACCGGCAGGCGGTGGTCAATGGCACAGTTCCCGCGGCCAAGGTCTCCGAGCCGCGCTATGAGGCCTCGGTCGATCTCGGACGCAGCTACTACTGGATGGTAGCGGAAGCCAACGAGGCCGAGACCCCCAAGTCGTGGGACGGCGATGTCTGGACCTTCACGACGGCCGATGCGCTCGTGATCGACGACTTTGAAGGCTACAATGACGATCTCACGGCCAAGACCACGATCTTCGACGCTTGGGTCGATGGCTTCACCGAGGGATTCAAGTCCAATGGCTCCACAGTCGGCAACGAGACGGCGCGCAACGGTACGTTCGGGGAGACCCAGACCGTCCACGCAGGCAAGCAGTCCATGCCCATGTTGTTCAACAACGCCGGCGCCGTCGCGGTCTCTGAAGCCACGCGCACCTTTGATCCCCCGCAGGATTGGACCAGGCATGGCATCACCACGCTGGTCCTGCACTTCTACGGCGACCCGGCCAATGCCGCCGGACAGGTGTACGTGAAGATCAACGGGACCAAGGTCCTCTACCGTGGCACCGCGAATGCCCTCCAGATCCCGTACTGGACCCAGTGGAACATCGACCTGGCCGCGAGCGGCGCGAATCTCAAAGCGGTCACCAAGTTCACGGTGGGCGTGGAGGGTGCCGGCAAGGGGATTCTGTACGTGGATGACGTCCGCCTGTATCGCCTCGCCCCCGCGGCTGCCAAGGAGTTCCTGTGGATCGAGGCGGAGTCGGGGACACTCAGCAAACCGATGGGGGTCTCCGACGATCCGACCGCATCCGGCGGCAAGTACATCAGCGCCCCCAGTCTCGGAGTCACCGCCAGTCACACGGAGGGCTTCGCCACCTATTCGTTCACGGTCAAAGGCGGCGCCTACAAGATCTGGGGCCGGGCGGTCGATCAGCCCGCGGGACGCAACTCGTTCTGGGTCCGCATCAAAGGGGCGACCCTGAACACGACCCCGGACGCCGAGGGCTGGTGCGCCTGGAATTTCCCGACCACGCCGGTTTGGCGCTGGGATGACATCAGCAACGGCACCAACTCGCTCACGGACCCGGCGGTGCTCTTCACTCTCAAACCCGGCACCTACACGCTGGAGATCGCCTACCGGGAAGACGGCGCCCGCCTGGACGCGCTCGTGATCACCGACGCCACGAATTGAGCCTCTGTAGCACAGGTTGCGGGAGCCCGTACCCCCGCGCTCCCGCAGCCTGGATTCGCCCCGGAAAGGAGTCATCCCGATGCGCACAACGGCATGGAGAAACGCAGGCTTCACGCTAATCGAGTTACTGGTGGTCATCGCCATCATTGCCCTGCTGATGGGTATTCTCATGCCCGCCTTGAGCAAGGCTCGCAAACAGGCTTGGGCGGTCTCGTGCGGCAGCAATCTGCGGCAGATCGGCGTGGCCGCCAACGTGTTCGCCCAGGACCACGACAACAAGATCCCCCGGGCGGACGATCTGAAGCTGCTCGCCGGGCACACGAATGAGGAGACCACCCGCTGGTTCAAGGCGTTCATGCCGTACCTGGCGCAGAGCGTCGTGAATGGGGACTACCGCAATGTGAAGATTTATCGCTGCCCCGCCTATCCGGAGAAGCGACACACCGTCTGTTTCGCCGTGAACGGTTGGAAAGACGGGGTCAACGTGGTCGTGGGGCTGACGCGGATGGTGGACATCAAGCAACAAGGGGCCCGGATCTACCTGGCCGACTTCGAAGACTGCACCGAGCAGTATATTGTGGCCAAGGAAACAGATTCCGGGTTGGGGAGAACCGACGTCTTCATCCCCGATCATCTGGGCGCGTCGAGTGTTCCTTATTCCTTGTGGGCGGGCCGGCGCCTCGCGCAAAAGCGCCACCGGCAAGGCTACAATGCCCTGTACCTGGATTGGCACGTCGGTTATGTCAAGGTCGAGCCGGACGAACCTGAATTCAAGCGGCTTGAGATCAAGATGTGGAATGTCACGCGGTAGGGGCTATGGAGAACTTGCGATGAAACAAGGTCATTGGGCATGCACTACGTGGCTTTTGGCTATCGCGGTCAATGTTCAGGTTATGGCGTCGGACCGTCCCGCCGGCGGATTTGGGATGGATACCGTCGGTGGTTTGGAAGGCCGGGTCCTTCGCGTGACCAGTCTGGAACCGGCCGGCCCCGGCTCGCTGCGGGAGGCCGTCGAGGCCAAAGGGCTGCGGCTGGTCGTGTTCGAAGTGGGCGGAGTCATCGACCTGGCGCGAAAGAGTCTGCGAGTGACGGAGCCTTGTTTGACGATTGCGGGCCAGACGGCGCCGGCCCCCGGCATCACGCTGATTCACGGCAGCCTGGCGATTGAGACCCATGATGTCGTGATTCAGCATCTGTCCGTGCGGCCGGGCGATGCCGGCCGCCCTCGCAAGAGTGGTTGGTCGCCGGATGGGATCGCCATGAACGCTGCCTTCAATGTCATCGTCGATCACTGTTCCGCCACCTGGGCGGTGGACGAGAACTTGAGCGCCTCCGGGCCGCGTTACCGAGGCCCCGACGCCACGTCCCACGATGTGACGATCCGCCACTGCATCATCGCGGAGGGACTGGACAACTCCAGCCATGAGAAGGGGCCGCACTCGAAAGGCTCGCTGATTCACGATTGCTGCCACAACATCGCCATCATCGCGAACCTCTATGCCCACAACGCGGACCGTAACCCGTACTTCAAGGCTGAGACTACCGGCGTGATCGTCAATAACCTCATCTACAATCCCGGGCGGGCCATCATCCGCGTTGCTTTTCCGCAGAGCGAATGGAAGGGACGCCCGACCCCGGCGGAGGGGCGGGTCAGCGTCGTGGGCAACGTCCTCATCGCCGGAGTGGACACGCGAGCCTCCCTGCCTATGATTGCCGGCACCGGCGAGGTCTATGAGCAGGACAACATCGCGCAGGATCGGGAGGGGCAGCCTCGTCCCGTGCTGGACCCGCAAATCCGGAGGCTGCGCGAGAAACCTGTCTGGCCCTCGGTGTTGCAGGTACTGCCCTCCCGCGAGGTGATCGATTCCATCGTGCGCACCGTCGGCTCGCGTCCCTGGCAACGCGACCCGATCGATCAGCGGATTGTGGATTCAGTCCTGAAGAAGTCTGGGCGGATCATCGACAGCCAGGACGAGGTCGGCGGCTACCCAGTCCACAAGCCCACCCAGCGCAAGCTGGACACCATTCCCGACGGCGTCGAGGCCCGCCGCCAGTGGCTGGATCGTATGGAAAATGGGCATTGATAAGCCCGTTGCGTGTGACTGATTTCCGTGGCTCTTCGTAGGAGACAATCATGTCCTCTCATCAAGTCAACCGCCGGGAGTTCCTGGGCATGACCACGGCGAGTCTTGCCGGTGGCGTTTTGGGTCTTGGTACGACGTCTTCCGTCGCGGCCGGCCATGACGGCTGGGACCCAAGCCGTCCGCTGGCGCGGACGGGCAAGGCACTGATCGTCCAGCCCGTGCTGATGTATCGCGTGGCCGAGAAGAGGCCGGCGACCTCGTGGAAATCCTGGGGTGGCGTGCAGACCGATCAGGCCGCGGCTACGGAAGCGCAAAGGATCACGGAAGAACTGAACGATCTCTCCTCCCGCGTAGACGTCCTGCTGGAGATCCTGCCCATCGTCAAAGTCAAGTCCGCTGCCGAGGTCGCGAAAGTACACGAGAAAGAGTACGACGCGGTCCTCGTCTACGCTGCCTCAGGCTCGGGCGATCTGCTCAAAGCGTGCTTCGCGCCGAAGAAGGACAGAGACACGATCCTCTTTGTCCGGCACCGCTCCGGCACGGCCTATTATTGGTACGAAGCCCTCAGCACCCGGTATCTTCAGACCGGTCGCCCCGAACCCGGCCGGACCTCCTACCGCGATCACGGCGGCGTCCATGTGGACGATGTTGTGGTCGATAGCTACGACGAACTGCTCTGGAGACTGCGGGCACTCTACGCGATCAAGAATTTCCTCGGCACTCGTATCGTCGCCTTGGGCGGACCCTGGGGCAAGTACTCGCCCGAAGCCCCGCAGGTCGCGCGGGAGAAATACCGGTTCAACATCATCGACGTCCCGTACGATGAAGTTGCCCCGCGTATCCAGGCGGCCAGAACCAACCACGACAACGTCGCTACGGCCCAGCGCTGGGCCGAGGCGTACCTGGCCCTGCCCCACACGACGCTGGCCACCACGAAAGAGTTCGTGACGAACGCCTTCCTTCTATATGGTCTTTTCAAAGAGCTGATGCGGGAGCACGAGGCTTCCGCCTTCACGATCCGCAACTGCATGAGCACGATCATGCCCATGGCCCAGACGACGCCCTGCCTGACCCTGGGCCTGCTCAACGACGAGGGCCTGCTGGCCTTCTGCGAATCCGATTTCGTCATCATCCCGGCGGGCGTCCTGCTGCACCACATCTGTGGCCAGCCCGTCTTCCTGCACAACTCCACCTTCCCACATGACGGGGTGGTGACCTGCGCCCATTGCAGCAGCCCGCGCCGGCTGGACGGTCGCCGCTACGAGCCGACGACCGTCGTGACGCATTTCGAGTCCGAGTATGGGGCCGCCCCGAAGGTCGAGATGCCGGTCGGCCAACAGGTGACGTTCCTCGATCCCGAATACAGCACTGGCCGCTGGCTCGGTTTCACGGGCCTCGTCCGGAGCAACCCCTCCTACGAGATCTGCCGCTCGCAGCAGGACGTCGCCATCCAGGGTGACTGGAAGAAGCTGGTCAACGAGGTCCGCGATTCGCATTGGATGATGGCCTACGGCGACCATCTCAAGGAGCTCGCCTACGCCACCCGCAAGATCGGCATCCAATGGGCCGACCTGGCGGGATCGTAGCCTCGTGGCGGAATGACCACGGAGCCCAAGACCGGTAGGGCGGGCTCTACCCACCACCTGACCGGCAGGACGAATTGGCTTTGTTTGTACAACGGGCCTCAGATGGGAATCCTGGCACGATAGAATACTGGAATAGTCGGGTATCTTGCCTGCCGAGAATTGGCTTTGTTTGTACAACCAGCCCTGGACCTCTGATGCCTGCTCCTTCCTGCCTGATGCCCTCCCCCCTCCCAGATTGGCTTTGTTTCGCACGATGATTCGCACCGGCGACACTGGCCATCTGGCCGGGCCCTGACCCATGCCGATTCGCCCGGAAATTGGCTTTGTTTTGCCGAGGCCGTTTACGTGCCCTATTCGCCCTAACCATTTTCCCATAAAGCACTTACCCTTCGTTTTCGCTCTGGCGGAATTGGCTTTGTTTCGCACAATCGGCTCGCCGGATGCCAGACGGGCTTGGCCAAATTGGGTTTGTTTGTACGAACGGCGCCGCATTGGAATGCTGGAATGGTGGAATAGTGGAGTGATGGAGCATCTTGTCCGGCGGAAATTGGCTTTGTTTCGCACGATAGGCCCCGCCGCAGGCCGGCCGGTTCGCCCAATTGGCTTTGTTTCGCACGGAACCACGAAGGGCACGGATGGTACGAAGGAAAGCATAGAAATCCTATTCTATTGGTGTAATTGACAGAACTCGTTGTATCGAAAAGCCGCAAGACAAGATGTCGCGCCTTCGCGGCCCAGAGGTCCCGACCCGGTCTTCGGCCGCAACCGAAGGCCCTGGCGGTCCGGCCGCCGATCCATCGCCTATAAGAAGACGGTTGTCGACGCCCGTATGTTATACAAAAACCAAAAAACTTGAAGGAATTCTTCAGCGGCGGACCCGCGAAGCCTGGCGGACCCGGCGTAGCCTTCGGCCACAACCCAAGACCTGTCCTCTCGCCAAGACGCGAAGGGCGCCAAGAAGAGAGGACGGATGGCAGAGGGCCCAGGACGGCAAACAGGTAAACCTCTGCACTGCATAGCCGCAATTTCTTGTTTTCTTGACAAGCTTTCTGAGGGAGCATGCCATAAGTCTCCAGACGTAAATGAGTTAGCAAATCCACAGATTACACCGATTTTCACAGATTCAAGAAGGAGGAAAGGGACCCGCTGTTGCCGATTCTTTTCCTTTTGCTCTTTGGCTTTCTTTGAAAATCTGTGGTAATCGGCGCAATCTGTGGATGACTCGTTTTGGTTGCGGCCGAAGGCCGCGCTGCGGTCTTGGCGTCTTTGCGTGAGACATACGTGCGACTCGTGGCGATTTCGCCGATCTGCCCGGATGGGGCGGAAAACAGCAAGGGCCGGCGGCTCCGCCACGCCGCACCGCGGCGCTTGAGCCAGGCCGGCCCTTGTCTACCTGCCAGGAATGTCATTGCGAGCATAGCGAAGCAATCTCTCGCTCGCTACGGCGGCACGACTCACGGCGAGGCAAGCGGATGGCCGACGCCGATGTCGTCCCGTAGCATGGGCATCTTGCCCATGATTGGCCGGGCCTTCCCTGCCTGCGCGGGGGCAGACTTTGGCCCTGCCGACCGTTGTTCTCCGCGGGCGAGATCACGGGCAGGATGCCCGTGCTACTGGGCCGGATGACCGACACCGATGTCGTCGATATAGATCACGCCCTTGCCACCGGGCGCAGGCTTATTCTTGTCGCCCACGCCGATAGTCAGCTTCTTGACGCCGGCCAGATTCACGCCCTGGAGATCACTGAACGGGATCATCCACTTCTGCCAGTCGAGGGCCTGCACCGCCGCCGGATCGGGGTGCGTCAGCGATTTGACGTGCCCGGCACTGTCTTCGACCGCCACGTACAACGGCGCTGCATCATTGCTCGGTTGTACCACTCCAATAGCCGCGACCTGCCACGGCCCGGTGACCGCACCCGTGAATGACACATCGGAGAATTCGGCGACGGTCGGCATGGCGATGTTGTGGCTGGTCACTGCCAGACCTATGTAGACATCATTGACCATTGAAATCCGTACCGGATTGGTGGATTCGGTGATCTCATTGTCGGGCTGCTTGATCCAGTTCTGGCCGTCCCGGGAATAGTAGCCGGTGAAATTGCCGGCCTTCCGTTCGACTTTCACCCAGATGGGGAAGGTGGCTGAACCAACATCACTGCCTGCGGTCTTAGCAGTGCCGCCAAAGGTCGTGCGATGTTGGAAAGCCCGTCGGCCATTGGGCGTCGGGAACATGAACGCGTACGTGGACGCTGGGTCCAGGCTACCCCGAATCATCACGCCGGCTTTGGCCCATCCGTCTGTATTCACTAGGCTGTGGACCTTTGCCGCGACCGAGCCATCCCCGCTAAGCTGCTTATAGGCAAAGCGGAACTGATCGGAAGTGCCCCAGATATCTGCGCCACCGCTGCCTACCCGAATGCTGCCATCGGCACGCAGCAGAAAGTCCAGCGGATTGCCCCGGAACCATAGCGTCAGGGCATCAGCCCCGTTGGCGGTCCAATTCTGGCCGGGCGTGAAGGTTCTCTGGGCCTCACTGTAGAAGGGGGATTTGGTGTTGTTGTAGTCTATCGGCATGGCCTGCCTGCCGCCGTGGACGGCCGTCTGCTCGGCAAACGGCGACTGAGGATAGCCGACGTGGGAGCCGGTCCTATTGGTCTCGCCATCAATCCAGGTCTGATAGATGCGGCTGCCTTCCTCGTCTGTATAGCTCTCGAAGTCGTCTACGACGACAGACTCCTGCGTCGTGAAGCTCCAGACCTCGCCCGGATAGGTGACAGCGGCGTTGACCTCATCGACCCTCCAGTAGTAGGTCGTGCCGAAGTTCAGATCGCCCGGATCATAGGCGTGATCGTTGACGGCCTTGGCGGTCGCGGTGCCACTGGTCACCGCCGTCTTGTCGATGCTGAAATACACCTTGTGCGAGGTGACATCGCGCCCGGGTCGCCAATCAAGGCTAGTATCCACCTTGACGCGTGTAGCGTTGTTGGCCGGTT
>CAYHAJ010000291.1:0-45147 GCA_964354535.1 uncultured Pirellulales bacterium | reverse complement strand
ACTACTCGCTCGAAAGCATCTACGTGGCCCGCCCGGTGATCAGCCTGTCCGTCACGCCGGCCAGCAACGCCGACCAGGAGCGGATGGCCAAGGCCCTCAGCCGGTTCATGAAAGAGGACCCGACGTTCCGCGTCTCGACCGACCCGCAGACGAGCGAGACGATCATCGCAGGCATGGGCGAGCTGCACCTGGACATCTACATCGAGCGGATGCGCCGCGAGTACAAGGCCAATGTCACCGTCGGCGCGCCGAGCGTCAGTTATCGGGAGGCCCCGACCGTTGCGGCCAAGTACGACTATCGCCACAAGAAGCAGACCGGCGGCGCGGGCCAGTTCGCCCACGTGGTCGGCCGGCTGGTCCCGCTGCCCCCCGGTTATGAGACCGCCTACGAATTTGAGGACAACATCACCAGCGGCCGCGTTCCCGGCGAGTATATCCCGGCCGTGAACAAGGGCTTCCAGGCGGCGATGAAGAAAGGGCCGCTGGCGGGCTACGAGGTCGTGGGCTGCAAGATGTGCCTCGACGACGGGTCGTATCACGCGGTCGATTCCAGCGAAATGGCGTTCCGCATCGCGGCCCGCGACGCGTTCGCCGAGGCGTTTCGCCGGTCCAAGCCCTGCCTGATGGAACCGATCATGAAGGTCGAGGTCGAGGTGCCCCGCGAGTACCAGGGCGCCGTCGTCGGCGACTTGAACAGCCGCCGGGGCATCGTCCTGGAGACGGAAGCCCTCAACACGTGCGTCGTGATCCGGGCGGAGGTTCCGCTCGCCAACATGTTCGGCTACGCCACGGTCGTGCGCGGCCTGAGCAAGGGCATGGCGACCTTCTCGATGGAGATGTCCCACTACGCCCGCGTCCCCGCCAAACTCGCCGAGGAAATTATCGCCCTGCGCCGCGAGAAACAAGCCGCGCGGAAATAAAACCGGCTACCTGCTCCGGCTTCCTACCTCGATTCCGGCCGTTCGCGAAGTGGGTACCCTGCTGCCGGTCCGGGGTTCCACGCCAACGCGGTTCTTGACCGCCCGAAGACAGCCCGGAATCCCAGACGCGAGAATCGCACCTGAGAGCGGCTCTGGCCACAAGATCTTCCCATTCCTTGGGAGAGCCGGTGCGACCGAATATCCTCTGCATAGGCAGCCAGTTCTTGCATTCTGTATATTTGACTTAGCAGAATGATATGTTATTTTGTATATCATGTATATCAAACGACTTGCCGAACAGACGTTACTGGACATTCTGAGCAGCCCGAAAGTGGGGATTATTCTCGGTGCCCGGCAGGTAGGAAAGACCACGCTCGTGGAACACGTCCTTGCAGGCCGCAAGGCGGTCTTTCTCAACTTTGATGTGGAGGTCGACAAGCAGCGGTTCCTGGCTGCTGCGGCCTTGCCCCCGACCGACGGGCTAAGAAGCTTGGGTACCCCTGATGTTCTGGTGGTGGATGAGGCGCAGCGTCTACCGGAAGCCCCGCGCATCGTCAAAGGATGGTACGACGCCCGATTGCCTCTGAAGGTCCTGCTGCTCGGCTCTTCCAGCCTGAATCTTCTCGACCAAGCGGCGGAGAGCCTGACAGGACGAAACGAGAAGCTCTTGTTGCCACCGTTGGTATTCGAAGAGTCGTTGCGAGCGCAAGGCTGGTACTCGGACGCTTACACACCCCAGGTCCTCCACGAGCGGTTCGCGACGCCGCTGCAGGCGTGTCTCATGCAAGCGTTGGTCTTCGGCTCCTACCCTGAGGTGGTCCTGGCACAAGACAAGGCACATCTGTTGCGGAACCTCAGTTCGGATTATCTCTGGAAGGACATCCTGCAAACCGGAATGGTCAGATCTCCCGACCTCATCAAGCGGTTGCTTACCCTGCTGGCCCATCAGGCGGCTCACGAGGTCTCCACCAGTGAACTCGCCACGCAACTGCAAATGGCGCGACCGACGGTCGAGCGCTACCTCGACCTGCTGGAACAAACATCCGTGGTCTTCCGACTGCCATCCTTCAGCACCAATCCGCGGAAGGAAGTAGCCAAAGGCAAGAAAGTGTTCTTTTGGGACACCGGGATTCGCAATGCTCTGCTCAATGCCTTCTCCACCGAGGAGTTCCGCCCCGACATCGGAACGCTGTGGGAAAACTGGGTGATCGCGGAAGTGGCGAAACGTAATCTTCTGCGCGGTTGTACCAGCGAATTATTCTTCTGGCGTTCGCGCGCGCAGTCGGAAGTGGACCTGGTGGTCAAAACGGGTGACGAGCTGCGCGCCTTCGAAATCAAGTGGCAGCCGAGACACGCCACCCCCCGCGCCTTCACGGCGCGGTACGGGGTCGCGGTCCAGCGGATCACCGCGCAGGACTTTCTGGCCTCTGCCGCGTGGGGACGATAAGGCAGCAAGAGCCGCGCGGAGATAGCGGCTGCCTCCTGGTCCATTCGGTCCCTTGAGTCCCTTGGCTCCCCAGAGACCTGAGGGACCGCAAGGACCTGAATGTCTCCTCGGGGTGCAAGCTCTTGTCACCCGAAGCCATCTCTGGTATTATGTAGGAGTATCACTTTGCGTTTCATCCGAAACGCAAAGATGGTGAGAACTGCGTAGTTCTGCCTCGTAGATGCCTCGTCTTGGTAGGAGGAGAATGGGCATGCGTGGGAAAACGGCACTGGCGATTGTGTTCACCCTGATTTCCACTCTCGCAGGGGCGGCTCCACTCAAGGTGGACCTGTCAGCCAATGGGCAGGTGGAGCCCGGCTGGCTCGACTGGAACACGGGCGGCAGAACAGACAACGCCAACTTCGAGAAGCGATTCCAGAGCCAAGCCGATTTTGACGACGATTTTACCATCAAGTTCACCAAGGTGGATTCCCGGAACCGCCGGGCGATGGACGATTCTGTCCCCCTGCACGATCTGCTGGAGGACGCCCTTAAAGAGTCGGACCCGTTTACCATGACCATCGTCGGCCTGGCGCCGGGCGTGTACACCCTGACGACCTACGACCACGACACGAACGAAGACGTGGTCAACGACGACGGGACCTTGAATATCACGCTCAAGGACGCCGACGGCACCCGGCTGGTCGCCGATCACGTTCAGCAGACTTGGGGCAGCAAGCCGGCGACCGTCTGCACCGTGACCTTCACCTTCCGCTCGGACGGCAGTGACATCGTCCTGACGTTCGCCGACAACAACGACGGCATCCACAACGAGGCCTATCTCAACGGCTTCATCCTCGACCGGGCCGTGGAGCCGGGCAAGGCGACCGGACCGCAGCCGGTGGACAAGACTACCGACGTGCCTCGTGATGTGACGCTCCGCTGGACCGCAGCGGAAACCGCCGCCGCGACCAACGGCCACAAAGTCTTCCTGAGTAAGAGCGAGGCCGACGTGAAGAACGGCGCCGCGGCGGCAGAGCGTGGGTTTACCACCGACCCGGTATTCGAGACGCTGAGCTTGGCCGCCCCGTTGGAGTTCGGCACCACGTACTACTGGCGGATCGATGAGGGCAGCGCCGCCAAGGGTTACACCGCAGGCACCGTGTGGAGCTTCACCACGGAGCCTTTTGCATACGCGATCCCGGGCAAGTCGATCACCGCAACCGCCTCCGGCTCTCTCAACGACAAGGCAACCCCCAACAAGACCATCGACGGCTCCGGACTCGACGCCGGTGATCTGCACGGGACAAACGATTCGGACATGTGGCTGGCCGGCGTGACCAAACCCGCCTGGATTCAGTACCAGTTCGACAAGGTCTACAGCCTGCACGAGATGTGGGTCTGGAACTACAACCAGACGGTCGAGCCCATCGTCGGCTTCGGCATGAAAGACGCGAGGATCGAGTATTCCGTGGATGGCGCGACTTGGACGCCACCGGCGCCGAGCACGAGCTTCGCCCGGGGTCCGGGCGCGGCGGGCTACGCCCATAACACGACGGTGGCCTGCGGTGGCGTGCCAGCCCGGTTCGTCCGGATCACCCCCCAGAGCAGTTGGGGCGGCGGCGGCCAGTTCGGACTGAGCGAGGTGCGCTTCTTCTATGTCCCCGTCCAGGCGCGGGAGCCGCAGCCGACCGCGAACGCCGCCGGGATGGGCCCGGAAGTGACGCTGAGCTGGCGGGCGGGGCGACGGGCCGCCTCTCACGATCTCTATCTGAGCACTGACCAGCAGGCCGTACAGAACGCTACGGCTCCGGTCGTGCATCCCGTCACGGCTTCCTTCGATGCCGGGACGTTGAACCTGGCCACCCGGTATTACTGGCGCGTCGATGAGGTCAACGCCCTCAACACGCCGGCCGCGTGGGCAGGCAACGTGTGGAGCTTCACCACGCCGGAGTTCCTGGTCGTGGACGACTTTGAGGGCTATACCGATGACATGGCCAAGGGCCTCGCCATCTTCCAGACCTGGATCGACGGCGTGGGGCCGGATGCAAAGACGCCGGGCAATGGTTCCGGCGCGGTCGTGGGCAACGACCCGGCCCCGTTTGCCGAGCAGAAGATCGTCAACGGCGGCAAGCAGTCGATGCCCCTGACCTACAACAATACCACCGCCGCGTTCTCGGAGACCACGCGGACGTTCGCCACCGCCCAGGATTGGACGCGGGCCGGCATCAAGGCCCTGGCAGTCCAGTTCCGGGGCGAGCCGAACAACACCGGTGGACAGCTCTACGTGAAGATCAATAGCACCAAGGTCGTCTATGACGGCCCGGCAGCCGATATCGCCAAGTCCCGCTGGACCCAGTGGAACATCGACCTGGCCGCGCTCGGCGGGAACCTCCGCAGCGTGACCAAGCTGACCATCGGCCTCGAAGGCGCCGGTAAGGGACGGATCTACGTGGATGATGTGCGCCTGTATCCGAGCCGCTGTGTCCCCGGCCTCAAGCCGATCGAAGGCGACCTCAATCATGATTGCGTGGTCGATTACCGGGACCTCGACCTCATGGCCAACGATTGGCTCCAGCGCGACGCCACGCTCGCGACTTCGCCCGCCGCTCCGAGCGCGACCGGCCTGCTCGCCCAATACAAACTCGACGGCAACGTCCTCGACAGTTCCGGCAACAATCTTAACGGGACCATTGTGGGCAACCCCGCCTTCACGCCGGGCAGCGCCGGGCAGGCGCTGACCTTCGACGGCCTCGGTGACTACGTGGACTGCACGAATAACGTGAAATGGGATGCCCTCACGGACAAGATCACCGTTTCCGTCTGGTTCCGCGTGGACGTGTTCGACGTGACCTATCAGCCCATCGTGACCAAAGGTGACAGCTCATGGCGCATCGCCAGAAATAGTGAGACCAACGGCCTCCAATGGCGGTGCAACGGCCCGAATCCCGCGCTCCGCATCAATGGCACGGTCAACGTCAACGATGGCGAATGGCACCACGCGGCAGGCATCTATGACGGCGCCAGCGCCCAGCTCTACGTGGACGGCAAGCTCGACGGCACCCTGGCCACCGCCGGTGTCATCGCCAAGAACACCCAGAAGGTCTTCCTCGGCGGCAATTCCGAGCAGGCGGCCCGCCTGTGGAAAGGGGCGATCGATGAAGTGCGGATCTACAACCGGGCCCTGACCGAAGCGGAGATTCGCTATCTCGCCGACCGGACGCCCGGTGACGGCCAACTGTACCTGCCGTTGGCCTCTCCGGCGGAGTTGTACAGCGCCGAGTCGGCCAACCAGAAGTCAGTCAACCTGAAGGACTTTACGAAACTCGCCGGGAAATGGCTCGACCAGCAGCTTTGGCCGTGAGGCGGAGAAATCGGCGAGTTGATGTGGCAGATACCGGGTGGCAGCGGCGCGTAGAGGAAATCGGTGGGCAGGGCCCACCCTACCAACTGAGTAGCAAGGAATGGTCCGCAACAATCGGCAAATCATAATTCATAAATCATCAATCATAAATCCTCGCGGCTTCACACTGATCGAGCTGCTCGTGGTGATCGCGATCATCGCGCTGCTCATGGCGATCCTGATGCCCGCTTTACAGCGGGTTCGGGAGCAGGCCCGGACCGTCACGTGCCTGTCGAACCTCAAGCAATGGGGCCTGATCTTCTCCATGTACACGGACGAGCACAACGGCGAATTCGAGCGCGGCCTGGACCGGGGCCACCACTGGATCGTCGCCCTGCGCCCCTACTTCAGCGGCTTGAAAGACACCGATCTGTTCTTCTGCCCCTCCGCGACCCGTTTCATCGAGAACAGCAGCGGCTGGAGCCACGACACCGCCTGGGCCTTCGACAGCGGCCTGGGTCTCGATCACGGCAGTTACGGCATCAATGGCTTCGTCGAGACCAACACGCGCCAAGGGGCCCACAAGCACTGGAAGAACAAGAACGTCAAGGGCGCCGCCCTGGTGCCGCTCTTTCTGGGCGCCAACCGGCTGGACGGCTGGCCGGAGGCGGTGGATGCGCCGCCCACCTTCGACGGCGAGTTCCAACTGGGTGAGGGCAACAACATGCAGCGCTTCTGCATGAACCGCCACAAGGGTTTCGTGAACTGTCTCTTTCTGGACTTCTCGGCCCGGAAAGTCGGTCTCAAGGAGCTCTGGCGCCTCAACTGGCACCGCGAATGGACGAAGGACATCAACTCGCGCGGCATGCCCATCTGGCCCGACTGGATGAACCAGTTCAAAGAGTACTGAGCCCTACGAGCCTCTGCCAGAACGAGGGACAGTAAGCGGAACTTGCTGCTATGTCATTGCGAGTGCAGCGAAGCAATCTCCCATGCGTGGGATTGAGATTGCTTCGTCGCTGCGCTCCTCGCAATGACATTCGGTACGCTGTTTACGGTCGCACGGCGGTGCCGTCGGGGCGACGAACGGGTTCCCAGTAGCCGGGATGCTTTGGCAACGGATACTTGGCGGCCAGTTCTTCGTTGATCTCCACGCCGAAGCCGGGGGCTTCGTGGATGTGCATGTAGCCGTTCTCCATGGTCGGGCAGCCGGGGAAGACCTCGCGTGTCCGCTCGCCGATGACAGCGGCCTCCTGAATGCCGAAATTCCAGATCGCCAAGTCCAAGTGCGCGTTGGCCGCGTGGCCGACCGGGGAGACGTCGCCCGGGCCGTGCCAGGCGCTGCGGACGTTGAACCACTCGCCAAGAGCCGCCATCTTGCGCGCGACGGTCAGGCCGCCTACCTGCGAGATGTGGACGCGGATGAAATCGATCAATCGTTCCGAGATCAGGCCCACCCATTCGTGCGGGCTGTTGAACAGCTCGCCCATCGCGATGGGCACACAGGTCTGCTGGCGAAGCTGCTTGAAGTAGCCGATGTCTTCCGGTGAGAACGGGTCCTCGACGAAGAACGGGTGGTATTTCTCGAGCTGTTTGCAGAGGTTGATGGCCTCGATGGGCGGAATGCGCTCGTGAATGTCGTGAAGCAGCTCGACGTCATCGCCGCAAGTGCGGCGGACGTGCTCGAACATCTCAATCGTCCCCTTCACGTACGGCCGGACCGCCATGTTCGAGTCGGAGGACAGGCCGAAACCGGCGTCCTTGAAATCCGCCTTCTTCGACAGTTGCGGCGAGCCGTAGCCGCCCCGCTGGATGCGGATATGCCGGAAGCCCCGCTCCCTCGCCCGCTTGACGCTCTCTTCGATCTGCTTGAGGTCGTTGCCCCCACAGTGCGTGTAGCAATCCACCGCGAAGCGGCACTTGCCCCCGAGCAGTTGGTAGACCGGCATGTTGGCGCGCTTGCCCTTGATGTCCCAGAGCGCCTGATCCAGGCCGCAGAGCGCATTGTTCAGCACCGGGCCGTTCCGCCAGTAAGAACTGGTGTAGGCGTTCTGCCACAGGTCCTCGATGCCATCCACGTCCCGGCCCCGCGCGAACGGGTCCAGGTACTCGTTGACCGCGGCCACCACGGTCAGGGGCCGCTGGTTGAACGTGGCACATCCCAGGCCGTACAGCCCCGGCTCGCTCGTCTCGACTTTCACGACGCACAGCCGAATCCGCTCCGGCGCGGTGACAATGGCCCTGACCCTCTCGATCTTCAAGGGCGGCAGGCCCTTGGTCGCCTTGCTGTACCGCTCGGCCGTCGCACTGGATTCGGCGCCGTTGAGCTTCAGAGCACCCAGGGCCGCCCCCAGACCGAGAGTCTGGATCAGATCACGTCGGTTCATTTTCGATTCTCCTTTCTCCAAAACCGCCCCGCGGCATGTCAGTGCGAGTGCAGCGAAGCAATCTCTCCCAGGCGTGGGCTTGAGATTGCTTCGTCGCTGCGCTCCTCGCAATGACCTTCATCGTTTTGAGACAGTTTCTAAACGCTCACGCCGGTCCGTGGCCCGTTTCGAATTTGGAATCTTGAGCATTGGAGCTTGCTTGGGATTTGGGATCTGGGATTCGGGATTTCAGCGTCGGCACAACGGCGCGGGCTTCTGCCACAGGCTTACGGTGCCAATAGGTGGCCAGGATCGAGCCGGAGATGTTCTGCCAGGGGCCGAAGATCGCCGAGGCCAAAGCCGCCTGCGGGCTCTGGAGCACGTTCATGGCGAGGGCGGAGGCCATACCGCCATTCTGCATGCCGACTTCAAATGCCACGGTCCGGCAGGCGCTCTCCTTCAAACGAATCGCCCGCGCCAGCCAGTACGCCATGAGATAGCCCAGGGCGTTGTGAATCATCGACGAGCAAATCAGCAGAAAGCCCACCTTCAGCAGATCGTCCCGGGAGCGGGCGGTAATGACCGCGATGATGCAGCAGATCGCGATCATGGAGACCAGGGGCAGTGTCTTGTCGATCCAGTTGCCCGGACGTTGGAGCCAGACGCTGACGACCAGCTTCACGCTGGTGACGGCGGCGATCAGCAGCAATCCCACCACGAAGCCGGTCCGCTGCAACACGGCGTCGCCATGCTGGAAGACGACCACGGGCACCAGGAGCAGGATGCCGATCACGACAGCAAGTCCGCCGCCGGCGATCAGCGCCAGGGCCCCGCCCTGCTGGAAGACCGAGCGACGGCTGAACAGGATGCGGTTCGCGATCAGACCCGCCGCGATGGGGACGATGATCATGTTGATGATCTCGAACATCATCTTGAGGGGGTTGACCGCGATAAACTGGCCCGCCAGCTTGTCCATCAGGAAAGGCGTGAGGAAAGGCGAGGCCAAAGTCGTGAAGGACGTGATCGTGACGGACAGGGCCACGTCGCCGCGGGCCAGGTAGGCCATCACATTGGAGGCTACGCCGCTGGGGCAGCAGCCAATCAGAACCACCCCCGCGGCAATCGCGTCCGGGAAACCGAACGTCTTGGCCAGCGTGAAACCGACGAGAGGCATGATCATGAATTGCAGAGCAAAGCCGATGAAGACCGGCCAGGGCATCTTGAGGACCCGCGTGAAATCCGCCACGCTGAGGGTCGTCCCCATGCCGAACATGATGATCTGGATCAGGGGGACGATGAGTTTGCCCAAGTCCCAGCCGGCCCACTTCATGAAGGCCTGCGGATAGAACATCGAAGCCGCGACAAAAGCGAAAACCCAGACGGTGAACGCGTAGCTCTTGAGGACGGGATGCCGCATGCAGAAGAGAGCGAGGCAGATCAGCGAGCCGATGGCGAACGGCCCGACTTCGGCCCGATACCCCATCAGGAGCATCACGAGCACGAGCACCGCCAGTAACAGGGAAAGCCAGGCAAGAGGTTTGGAAGTAGTCCGCGACGTATTCGCCATCGTTCAAGACTCCACACGGGGTAGTCAATAGTCGGTAAGAGAGGGCGGGCTACTGACTACCGACTACGGACTACCGCCTGCCAATTCGATTGTCACACGGCTGTACTTTTACTGCATCCACTGCCCCCCGGCAACGCAAAAGTCAGAGAACGCCGCACCTGGGAAGCCTATTTGCGCTTGATTCCCCTGCCCGATGGGGGTAACTTACTGGTCGTGGTATGGGGCCGGATTCCGTCGACGCGATGTGCTCGGGAAACCATGCTGATCGGATTGAAACTCGATGTCGGATTCGCGCAGGACGAGGTCTGTCGTCGGCTTTATGGCGACCATGACATCCTCGCCTTCCTGCGGGAATTGGGCTTCGATGCCGTAGAAACGCCCGTGGGGCCGGAGACGCAGCCGAACGAGCTGCGGGACCATATTGCCCGTTGTGTCGGGGCGGGTCTGAAGGTTTCTCTCCACCCTTATTCGGAGGGGACGATCTTCAACCCCCTGTATTTCTCCTCGGACGAAGACAATCCCTGCCGGCAGTTGCATGAGCGATTTCTTTCCCTCGCGGCCGAGGCCGTCGGCCTGCAACAGTACCCGACGATCGTGAACCTCCACGCGGCCGCCGGCTCGGATACCGACCCCCGCCGGCATCTGGTCGAGCAATCCATCGCCTTCTTCACGTGGGCCGGGCAGTGGTGCCAGGAAAAGACGCCGGAGGTGGGCGTCACGGTCGAGTTGCAGATCAGTCCCGATGCCGACGAGCCGCGGCAGCGTATCGGCGACACGTACGAGGAGCTGCTGGAGGTGGCCGAGCGCAGCAGCGTCGGTGCGTGCTGGGACTTCGGCCATGCGTACTGGAACACGCGCCGGTACGGCTGGCCACTCTACCCGCCGGAGGCCCTGCTGCCGCACATCCGCCACGTCCATTGCCACGACGTGTTCGGCAGCGAAGATCACCAGCCGCTCGTCTACGGCGCGGTCCCGTGGCGGGATTTCCTCACGCTCCTAACCGATCACGGCTTCGACGGCCGCGTCATCCTGGAGGTCCCCCCCACGGAATTCCCCAAGGCCGGCGGCCTCCAAAGCCTGATCGACTCCGCCCACGCCCTGAACGATCTCCGCGGATCGTTGGCTCAGCTTCGGTAGGGCGGGCTTTGGCCCATGCGGGCCTCTCCAACTGACCAGAAACGGCTTCGGGTGGGTGGCAGCGGCAAGCATTCCCCAGTTGCAGATCAATCGCCCGTTGAAGGACAGGACGCCCATGCGGTATACTGAGGTCGAACGGTGTGCACGGCACACCCTACGATGAACGGCTGAGCAGGGGTGAACGCTATGGCAGAGCAAGTCAATCGCCGCAGTTTCCTCAAGACGTCCGTAGCCGCGGCTGCAGGCGCAAGCTATCTGGCGAGTCCAGGCAGTGGCGCGAATCCGCAATCCGCAATCCGCAATCCGAAATCGGAGGCTCCCGGCCCCAACGGCATGCCCATGGGCCGGATCAAGAACCTGAGGATCAGCCGGCTCGTCTCCGGCGGGAACCTCATCAGCGGCTGGTCTCACGCGCGGGACCTGATCTACGTCCACAACCTGATGGACAACTACAACACGGAGAAGAAGGTCCTCGAGACGCTGGCGGCGCTCGAAGAGAACGGCGTCAACACGATCATCGCCGACCCGCGCAAAAAGCCCATGGACATCTTCAAAAAGTACTGGAACCAGGGCGGCAAGATTCAGTGGATCGCGGAGGGGCACCCGACACCGGAGGACATCAAGACCAACGTCAAGGCCTCGGTCGATTGGGGCGCTGCGGCAGTCTATCTCCAGGGCGTCATCGGCGATCGCTGGCTCAAGGAGGGCCACGTCGAGAGACTGGGCGAGTGCGTCGAGTACATCAAGTCCCTGGGCGTGCCGGGCGGGCTCGGCGCCCACCTGATCGACGTGATCATCAACTCCGAATCGCTCGGTTTCGACCCGGACTTCTACGTCAAGACCCTGCACCATACGAACTACTGGTCCGCCCGGCGGCCCGACCAGGGGCCCGACGTGGTCGGCAACCGCTTTGACAACTTCTGGGAGCCGACGCCCGAGAAGACCATCGAGTTCATGAAGACGGTGAAGAAGCCGTGGATCGCGTTCAAGACGCTGGCCGCCGGCGCGATCCCGCCCGCCAGCGGCTTCCAGTACGCCTTCCAGGGCGGGGCCGACTTCATCTGTGTCGGCATGTTTGACTTCCAGGTGCGCGAGGACGCGATCATCACCAAGAAGACGTTGGACGAGTTGAAGACCCGGGAGCGGCCCTGGTATGCATAGATTAGCCGTGGCGGCTAAATCCGAAACTCGAAATCCGACAACCCTGTTGCCCCGCTTCGGGCAGTCCGAAACAAGCACGAATGTTCAAAATCGCAAATTCGAAACGGGCCAGGGCCGGCGCGGGTCCCCAAACGCGATGGATAGCGTTGGGGGTCCCCGACAGCGTTTCGGTCATTAGTGCTTTGGATCTGGAATTTGTTTCGGATTTCGTGCTTTGAGTTTCCGTTTTCCGGTTGGGAGCGTCGCACGTGAGGAACTATAAACCGCAGATTCTCGTCATCGTCAGCGTCATATCCTTCCTCCTTCTGACGGGGCATTTTGCCGGGGTGGGCCGCTCGGCCATGCGCGGTATGCGCGATCGGGGGATGCGTCCGATGCCGGAGATCGCCACCCCGCCGCGCGACGAATCCGCTTATCGCTCGCCTTTTGACCTGGTCTTTTCGCCCGAGGGCAAGACGCTGGCCGTCTCGGACCGCACGGCCGGCGTGCTGTACCTCGTCGACGCCGAGGCGGGCACCGTCAAGAAGACGGTGAAGCTTCAGGGCAGGCCGATGGCCGTAGCCTGGCCCCGGGACGTCATCGTCCTCGTCTCCGAATACGACGCCGGCACGGTGGCCCTGGTCGATGCCGAAGACGGTACGGTCGTCCGGCGGTTCCGCGTGGGCCCGAAACCCGTCGGCGTGGCCGTGGCACTGAAGAAGAAGCTGCTCGTCGTCTGTGACTACGGCCTGCAGACAGTCTCTCTCGTGGACCTGCAGAGCGGCAGCGAGCGCACCCGGATCAGTGACTTCAGACACCCCTACTTCGTGGCGGTCACGCCGGATGAGCAAATGGCGGTGGTGGGCAATCTCATCCCGCGGGGACCGGCCACCAATCCCGCCACCGGCGCCGCCGTCAGCCTGATCGATCTCGACGCCGGCACGAAAATCAAGGAGATTGCCCTGCCGGATGGCTCCTCGGACGTTCGGCAGGTGCGCGTGTCGCCGGACGGCCGGTGGGCGTACGTCGTGCATACCCGGGGTCGCACGATGCTGCCTACCACGCAGCTCGATCGCGGCTGGGTCAACACCAATGCCTTGAGCATCATCGACCTGGCCGAACGGCAACTCTATGCCACGGCCCTGCTCGACACAGTGACCCAGGGGGCGGCCGACCCCTGGGGCATCGCCCTGTCCCCCGACGGCAAGACCGCCTGGATCAGTATGGCGGGCGTTCATCAGATCGCCAGAATCGAGCTGGGCGCGCTCCACGAATACCTCGCCGGACGACCCCTCAAATCGGAGATTTCAAATCTCCAATCTCCGGTCACGGACGCCGCGGCGATCTGGCAGCAGATCCGAGAGGACCCCAGCCAACGCGGCCAGTTGTCCTATCACCTGAGTGCTCTCTATGCTGCCGGCCTTTTGACGCGGACCTCGATCGAGGCGCAAGGGCCGCGCGGAATTGCCCTTGCTCCGGACGCCCGGCAACTGGCCGTGGCCAGCTATTACTCGGGGGAAGTGCTCTTGTTGGAGCCCGATCAGGGTCGGGTACGGAAGAGGATCAGCCTCGGCCCGCAGCCGGCGCCGGATGCAGTGCGGCGGGGTGAATTCGTTTTCCACGACGGGCGGCAGAGTTTTCAGCATTGGCTGAGCTGCGCCACCTGCCATCCGGATGCCCGCGCGGATGGCCTGAACTGGGACCTGGTCAACGACGGGATCGGCAACCCGAAGAATGCGAGGTCCCTCCTCTGGTCGGATCGGACGCCGCCGTCGATGTCGCTGGGTGTCCGCGAGAGCATGGAGGAGGCCGTGCAGAAGGGCTTCCAGTTCATCCTGTTCCGCGAGGTCCAAGAGGGGGACCTGAACGCCGCTCGGGCGTATCTGCGCGCGCTGGCGCCGGAGGCGAGTCCCTATCTCGTCAACGGACAGCTTTCCGACCAGGCGCGGAAGGGCAAGCAGATCTTTGAAAATGCCGAGGTGGGCTGTGCCGCCTGTCATCCCGCGCCTTTGTATACCTCGATGAAGCTGCACGACGTGGGCACGCAACACGAGCTCGATCGCAGCGCCAGCTTCGACACGCCGACCTGTGTCGAGCTCTGGCGCACCGGCCCCTATCTGCACGACGGCAGCGCCGTGACGCTCCGGGAGGTACTGCTCACCCTGAACCCGAACGACCGCCACGGCAAGACCTCGCATCTGACCCCGGACGAGATCGAGGCCTTGATCCAGTACCTCCTGTCACTATGAGCCACCGTCGTTGGGTAACGAAGGAGTCGAAGATGGGATACCGCGCGTATTTCGCCGTCTGTTTTGTGCTCGTTTTGCCGTCCGGCGCCGGTATGGCCGCCGAGGTGGCAGATCTGTCGTCCTGGTACACGTTCCAGCCGCGGAACACACCGGAGCCGGGCGAGATTGGGATGCAGGACTGGCTCGCCAAGCCGGCGGGCCAGTACGGCCGAATCACGCACGAGAAGGACAAGCTCTACTACCACGGTAAGCCGATCAAGCTCTGGGGGATCAACCTGTGCTATGCTACCTGTGCGCCGGAGCAGACGTTGGCCGATAAGCGGGCGGCGTTCTATCCCAAGTACGGCATCAACTCCGTGCGGCTGCACAAGTACGTGGATGGGCCGGGCTGGGCCGGGATTCAATCCAAGGACAGTTGTGTCGAGTTCGATCCGGCGGGCCTCGACCGGATGGACTACCAGGTCGCCCAATTCAAGAAAGCGGGCATCTATGTGCTGCTCTCCGCTCATTTCGGCGCCTTGAAGCTGGGCCCCGCCGACAAGCAGCATGTCCCGTGGCTGGAGGAGTTTGGCAAGTTCAGCAAGGAGAACCGCGTCACGACGCCGCATAGTGCGATTGACTATTCGCCCGAACTGCAGAACGTGCAGATCCTCCAGACGGTCAATCTGCTCCAGCACAAGAATCCGTACACGGGCCTGACCTATGCCCAGGATCCGGCGGTTGCGTTCATCGAGATCATCAACGAGCAAAGCATCCTCTTCTACACCTCGATGGGTCCTCTCCAGGCCAGCCCCACGCTCCGCCAACAGGTAGCCGCAAAATTCTGTGATTGGCTCCGCGCGAAGTACGGAACCCAGGACAAGCTCCGTGCGGCCTGGGGCGACAGGGCTTTCGACGGCTTTGCCAACGAGAGTTTCCCGGCGGTGGGCGAGAGTCTCGACAAGAACAACATCCTGCCCATCGGCAATCCATGGTATTGGGACCCCGCCCAACTGAACGGCTCGCAGGCCTACCGGCGCCAGCGGCTCGTTGACACGCTGGTCTTCCTCTACGGCCTGCAGTGCGAGTTCTACGACCGCTACGTGCAGGCGCTGCGCGAGGCGGGCTACGCGGGCGAGATCCTCGGCTCGAACTGGCAGGCGGGCCGGGCGCTGAGCCACTTCTACAACCTGCACTCAGACTGGCGCGTCGGCACCATCGACCGGCACAACTACTTCGGCGGCGGCAGCACCAAGGCCGGCGCCACGTTCAACAATGCGACGATGCTGCGCACCGCCGGCTCCGGGACGCTGAGCGTCGGCCTCCAACAAGCGCTGGACCGCCCGTTCATGCTCTCCGAGTGGATTCACGTCTTCCCGAACGAATGGGGCGTGGAAGGCCCGGCGCTCCTCGGCGCTTATGGCTATGGCCTGCAAGGCTGGGATGTCTCCTACCTGTTCCAGAACCGCGACAGCGGCGGCTTCAGCGATCGAATCGGCCGGGACACGTGGGATGCGACGGCCCCGCAGGTGCTCGGCATCTTCCCCGCCGTGGCCCGGCAGGTCCTGCGCGGCGATGTGAAAGAGGCCGATCTGCTCGCCCCGCTATACGTACACGTGCCGTCGCTGGCCCAGGTCAAACTCGGCTTCACCGACCGCACGATTCAGGAGTACGACGTCAAGAGCTTCGATACGGACAAGGTCCCGGCTCGCGCCCTGGCCGTTGCGCGGTGCGCCGTTGAGTTCACCGATCAATATCGCGAGACGCCCGCGTTCAACGTTAGCGCGTTCCAGCAGGCAGGCTTCCTCACCTCTTCCACCGGCCAGCTTTCCTGGCAAGAGGCCGGCGATGCCAAGCTGGGCGGCTATTTCGTCATCGACACCCCCGGGACGAAAGCCGTCGTCGGCTTCGCGGAGGGCCAAACATCCCGGCTGGGCGAGGTCACCATCACCTCTCAATCTCCCTTCGCCGCCATCTACGTCACGGCCCAGGAGCCGGACAAGAGCATTGCCACCTCGAAGAAGCTGCTGATCGTCGCCCTCGCCCGGGCCCGCAACACCGGCATGAAGTTCAACGAAGCCGGCAACAGCCTGCTCGACCGGGGCAAGCCGCCCATCCTCATGGAGCCGGTGAAAGCCACGATCAGCATCGTGAAGTCCGGCACTCCGAAGGTATTCGTCCTGGACCACGACGGCCTGCGAACCCCAACCTCGCTCCCCGTGGAGAACGGCACCTTCACCATCGACGGCGCCCGCGACAAGACGCCCTACTACCTCATGGAATTCTGACCTTGCGATGTCTGTCGTTCGGGTCGGGCCTTGCCGGAACGCCCCGCCTGTGGTATCTTCGTAAGCGTGTGCAGGACGAGCCCCCACCACCGATAGCGACGTCCCTTGAATCCGTTCCTGCCCCGGCAAGAAGAAGTCTGCGCGGGAGAGAAGAAATGACGGCGACGAATGATACCTCAAGAAATGGTGTATTCATCAGCTACAGTCATGACTCACCCGCACACAAGGAGGTTGTACTCGGTTTGTCCGAACGGCTCCGGCAGGACGGAATCGAGACACGCCTGGACCGGTATGTCGAAGGGACCCCCGCGCAAACGTGGCCCCGCTGGATGCTCGACCAACTGGACTGGGCAGAGTTTGTGTTGGCGATCTGCACCGAGACATACTACTGCCGTTTTCGTGGACATGAGGTCCGCGGCAAAGGCAAGGGCGTTGATTGGGAAGGTGCGATCATCACGCAGGCAATCTATGAGGCACGCAGTGCGACGACGAAATTCGTACCCGTGCTCCTCGACCCGAAGTCTGAGCCTTTCATCCCTGAGCCGCTTCGCGGCCGGACCGCCTATTTGGCAACTTCTAAAGAAGGCTACCAAGAGCTCTACGACTTCCTGCTCGGACAATCGGGCGTGGAGCCAGGCAAATTGGGACCGCTCCAGACAAAGCCGCGCAGGCGCGGCCAGCCACTGTCTTTTGCGACAGGCGGAACGCCAGTCCTTGCTCCAACGAACGAAGCAGCCGGTCTCCTGCAACGAGTAGCCCCGGTTGCACAGATTCCGTTCGACCAGTTGCCGCGGGCGCAGGCGGGCAGGCTCTTTGGACGGGATGCCCAGCTTGAGGACCTTGTGAAACGGCTGCGGAATCGGGAGCATGCCTGCATCTGGGGCCCGGCGGGGTTCGGCAAGACGGCCCTGGCCGCCGAGGCCCTGCTGCACGTGGTTGGGGAAACCGAGGAGACGCTGGCCAAAAGCCCGTTCCCGGACGGTGTGGTCGTCCTCGATCTTTATCGCCTCAAAGCCAATCAGGACCAGGTATGGCACCTGCTGGCTGACAAGTTCGACCCGGCCATCCCCGCCGAGCTTCCGGCACAGGAACGCGCCGCCCGTGCCTGCCAAGGGCGCCGGGCCCTGGTAGTCGTGGAAGGCGCCGAAGAAGCGTACGACGGCCAGAGGCTCCGGACTCTATTGGCCGTGCTCGACCCTTCCACAACCCAACTGATTACGACCCGCAACAAGGCACAGGCCTACCACCCGCGTCCCATCCGTCTTGACGCGGAGTTGGAGGAGGGTGACGCCATCGCACTGCTGGCCCAACTGGCGGAGCACGAGGTGGATGATCGTACACTCACCGCCGTAGCCAAAGCACTGGGAGGCCATCCGCTGGCGTTGACCTGGGCCGGGCGTCAGCTCGCGCTCCGCGAGGAACCGTCCGCGCGGTTCCTGACGGAGATGCAAAAAGAGCATCTGCCCGCCTTGCATGAGCCGGGTTATGAAGATCACACGTTGAAATGGCTGTACGACCGCAGTGTGCGGATGCTGACGGAGGATGCCAGGTGCGTCCTGTGCGGCGCGGGCCTGCTGGCGGCGGCCCCCTTTGGCTTGGGCGCGGCGGTCGCCTCCCTGGCCCGGCGCGATGAGGCAATGGGTGCCCAAGGCGGAGATCGTGCCTACGAGGCCCTCAAGCTGCTCGTCCGCCATGGGCTTTTGCGTGTCGCGGCCGGCGACGGGGAATGGTGGGAATTCAGCCACGCCCTGGCATCGCGGTTTGCGAGCGCGGAGGCCAGGGTGGCGTGCCCAGCGCTGGAGCCGCTCTACGGGTGGGCCCTTACCGCCCTGAACGAAGGGACTGCCCATGTCCGCAAGACGGGCGAGTTCTCCAGACTGGGCAATGCCCTGCTGCATGCCACGGCCCTGCTCGCCCATGACAGTTCGGGCGACACCGGCTGGCCCCTGGCCAACTGGCTCCTTTATGACGGCCAGGACCTGTTCTTCGCCCTCGGGCGCCTGGCCTCGGCCCGCGAGTCACTGTCGGCGGTAGAGGCCTGGATGCTGCGTATGCCGCCGGCCCGGCGCGCGGAGCCATACTGGCGGCGCGAATCCTCCGTCCTTCTCAATCGCAAGGGGGACGTGCAGTTGGCCCAGGGCGACCTGGCCGGGGCGCGGGACTCCTACCAGAACAGCCGCGCGATTGCCGAGAAGCTGGCGGCGGGCGATCCGACCAACGCCCAGTGGCAGCGGGACCTGAGCGTCAGCCTCGACAAGCTGGGGAACGTGCAGTTGGCGCAAGGAGACCTCGACGGGGCGCGACAATCCTATGGGCAAAGCCATCAGATTCGAGACAAGCTGGCGCAGGCAGACCCCACCAACGCCGGATGGCAACGAGACCTCGTTGTGTCTCATGCGAAGCTGGGAGAGGTTGCCGCTCGCGCGGGCGACAAGGGCATGACGCGACGCGAGTTCGAGGCCGGACTGGCCATTGCGGACCGGCTGTGCCGGCTCGATCCGACGAACACCACCTGGCGGAAGGACGCCGAGTGGCTGCGCGGGCAGATCGGGCAGTAGGCCGGCGTCCTGACGGAGGATCGGTGGGCGGTGTCCACCCTACATCTTTGGGGCGGCGTTCCGGAGGTAGGCAATCCGTTTGGCGATGGGCGGGTGGGTGTAGAAGAGGGCTTCGACGAGGCGGCTGGGAGCGGGGTCGGAGAGGTTGCGGCCGGCCAGCTTTCCGAGGGCCGAGGCCAGGGTCTCCGGCTTTTCGATCTTGTCGAGGATGAAGAGGTCGGCCTGCTTCTCGAGATGGCGGGAGTAGGCCGTCTGCAGGGGTTTGGCAAGGAAGCCGAAAATCGCGAGCCAGAGCATCAGCAAGGGAACGGTCGCGATGTCGGTGGGGCCGGTGAAGCCCAGGGCCCTCGCACTGGGAGTGAGGACCAGGTACAGGAGATAGAGGCCCAGCACCGAGGACGCCGCGGCACCCGCCAGCAGCTTCCACGTGTGATGCAAGGCGACGTGGCCAAGCTCATGGGCGAAGACCGCTTCGATTTCGTCGTTCGTGCACAGGGTCAGCAGCGTATCGCCGATCAGGATTCTCCGGTTTCGTCCCATGCCGACGACGGCGGCATTGGCCTTCTTCGTCTCTTTGCTGAGCTTGATCTCGAAGACCTGCTTGACGCGAACGCCACAGCGGCCGGCCAGAGCGAGCAACCGGTCCGCCAACTCGGGGTCCCGGAGCGGATACGTTTTGTAGAAGAGCGGCACGATCACCGCCGGGGTGATCTTGCTGATCAGGATCAGCAGGATGAACCAGCCAATAGCCGCGAGGAGCCACCACCAAGTCGGCAGATTGCGGATGACGGCGTACAGCAGGTTCAGCGTGCCGACGCCCAACAGCGTGGATAGCGACCCCGCTTTGACACCGCGCGCCAGCCAGCCGGCGACGGTCTGATTCGACAGCCCGTACCGATGCTCGATGGTGATATCGCTGTAGAAATCCAGGGGCAGAAACAAGAGGTAGTAGACCGCCGAAAGGACCAGCAGATAGCCGGTCAGTTGCAGGTGGTAGCTGTCCGTCAATCCCCGGAAAGGACCGTACAACCTCTCCGATGCCCCTGATAGCAGGAAAGCCAGAAGGCAGACGAATCCTAAAGCCAGCTTGACGAGACCGACGGCCAGCTTGCTTTTGGAGTACCGCTTCGCCTGGTCCGGAACGCTCCCCAGAGGGGCGGTTGTCTCATCGGCCAGCGACATTCTGATTTCCAAAGCCCCCGGAAAGCGACCACTCATACTCTCGTTCGAATGCGAGGGAATCCGCCTCATCCGGAGCACGGCCTACGCTATTGGAAGTCGCGTCTGAGGATTTCCATCGTGCGGCGGCAGAGCTCGCGGCCGCGGTCGGACCAGAGGCCCTGGCCCCAGTAGCGGTAACAACTGGTCTGGCTCGTGAGCAAAGGATAGAGAGCGCTGCGGTAGCGCGGGTCCGAGGGCGGCACGCCGCGGCGCCGCACCGTCTCGTGGAATAGGGCGCTGGCTGCGTCCATGGGCTCCAAGACGTCCTGGTAGTGGCGAACCCAGGAGATGTTGTTGGTCCAGCTTCCCCCTTCCACGTGAAAGCGGGAATCCTCTTTTCTCAGTTGTTCGATGACGGCGGCCAGGGCGGCCGGCCCGGCCCCCGCCTGGAAGCGTTCCCAGATGCGATGCTGAAAGAGCGGTTGAATTGCGGGGAAGTCCTCCTCCCGCACACCGAGCGAGTCGAGGTATTCGAGATACTCCGTAACATTCACCGGCGGCGTGGGCGTGCCGCTGCTTTCTTTCATCACGGACAGATACTTGGGCGGAAACTCGTTCATCATGACTCCGCCGTTCTCGCCGTCGGAGATCTGGCTAACCAGCGAGGGGATCGGTCGGCCGGCCCCAGCGACGCGGGCAAGTCCGCGCGCCTCATAATACGGCTGCATCTGGCCGATGAGCTTGGTGTCGCTGCCCTGGGTCTTGATGATGGCCGTGATGGTCAGCGTCTCGCCGTGAGAGTTTCGGGCGACCAGGCGGTGCGGCTGATGCTTGTACTCCAGAGACCCGCCATTCTCGACCCGCTCGACCGTGTGCTCCTGCACGATCACCCAGCGGTAGCCGCAATCTTTCAGGGTCTTCACGAACTCATAGAAGACATCCGGATGGTTCGGCAGAGCCATCTCGGCGGGCGAAAAGCCCCTCACCCGGCTCAGCGCCTCCAGGCCGAAGAGACCCGCGAAGAAATGCTGCCAGGCCCGGACGTGCAGCCGATAATCCGGCACGGGTGTCGAAGGCGCGACGGGATGGCCCCACGCGCTGCCCAGCCACTCGACGCACGAGCGGTACTTCGGCGCGCACGTGATCGTCCGCAGGCGGTCGAAGACATCGGTCAGGCCCATCTGGTGCAGGCCGTGGAGCAGCGTGCCGGAATAGTCGAGCATCACACGCGGCTGCCGGCCTTCCTCCACAAGCTGGGGGATGAATTCGCCCATCCGCTTGTAGCACTGGTGAAATACGGAGGCATTGTGGTTGTCGCCCTCGTTGGGGTGGTCCATCATGTACTGGAGATTACTGATGATTTCGGCGCGCGTCAGGTCCTGGTCCGGATCGGGGATCAGCGGCTGATGCATGTGCAAGGCAATCGCATAGGCGCTCTTGACGTTGGGCCAATCGATTCCGCTCTCAGGCAGGAAGACAGGACTTCGGCGGCTGACCGCCTCAACAATCACCTCCTCAGAGCCACAAAGGTTGGGCACGCCATCCACGTAACTGGGCAAGTCTGTCATTCTCTGCATCCATCATCTCCGAGGGAAAGCTGGAAACTCGATCCACGCCGCATACAGGTCCTGGATAGCCACCTGATCCTGGGGAATCCAGGTAGGAGTGCTCGCCGCCGCAACCGACCGCGAATCCATGGTCGTCATCATACGCCTGGGCCGACCAGCCGTCCAGCATGGAGATGTTCAGCCCGCTCTTAACGTCGAGTCATCAAACGATGGCGGTTGTGAAGTACACTGGTAGTGTGCTCGTAAGAGCATGAAAGGAGAAACGCCTTGCGGCGTTGCCGGGGCCCCCCAACGCGGGTTTCTGCGTTGGGGACCCCACGGCCCATGGACACGAGCCGCGCCGACGACGCCACGACCGGCAAGAATGCGGCTATCGTCCGATCCCCATCTCCCTTCTCAGCTCCTCCTCGGCGCCGTACCAGATCTTCCCATCTTCCCCTTGGGGGCGGCTGGGCTACCAGGCATGCTCGCCATTGCGGAACTCGGGACTTCAAAGTCTCCTCTCGGCCGCGTATGATTCCGGCGGTCGTCCGATCGTCGGACGAAGAATTGTGCAGCCAAGTTGTGGGTACACAGGAGTGCACCATGTGGAGCCGGCCTGATCGCAATGTCGAGAGAGGATTGATTATCCTGTTGCTCGTTGTCCTTGGCCTGATGCCGTGCCAGACGCGAGGGATTGCTCAGAACACCCGCCCGCCCTCCGATAACAACTCCGTGGAGAAGGCGTCGCTGGTCGTGCATGCGGTTCAGAAGTCCCCATACCCCGTGCCGCGTTTCCTCACCGGCAAGTTCTGCGAGCACCTGTACTTCAATGTCACCAATGGGATGGATGCTCAAATTCTCAAGAATCCCACATTCTCCGATTACCCGTTTTCGACGGGGCAGATGTCGCCGGATGGAGTGGCAACGTTTCACTACGGCAGGGACGAGATTGCCCGGGCGATTCGCGGCGACGCCGGGCGGTGGGGCTGGCCGACGTCCGATATTGAGGGCCTCATCAAGTCTCGGAACGAAGCTGTGGCGTGTTGGTGGGCCAAGCTCGGCGAGGTCGAGGCCAGCCCGGACACCGGACCCTATGGCGGCCGGGCCCAGCGCATCGCGACGCGCGCCGCCGGTCAGGGCCTATTCCAATGGACCTGGCTGCCTTTGCACCGGATCAGAAAGTATGACGTGCAGCTTTGGGTCCGCGCGCCGGACCTGAAAGCGCTGACAGTGACCTTCTTCGGGCCGGATGGGGATGTCTGTGCGAAGCAGACAATTCAGCCGGTCACGGCCGACTGGCAGAGACTCGACGCGAGCCTCGCAATCCCCGCCGGTCTGCCGGATGACAAAGCCTACCGCTTCGCCATCACCGCCGACCGGCCGGGCCAATTCGTAATTGACCGCGTGCTGCTGCTTCCGGCGGATCACATCAACCGGGCCGACCCCGACGTGATTCGCTTCTTGAAGGAATCCCGGCTGCCCATCCTGCGCTGGCCGGGCGGCAACTTCGTCAGCAGCTATCACTGGCGTGACGGCGTCGGTCCCATCGAGCAGCGTCCGACCCTGCCCAACTACGCCTGGGGCCAGCAGGAGAACAACTTCTTCGGCACGGACGATTTTCTCGCCTTCTGCCGGGCGGTCGGCTGTGAGCCGATGATCTGCATCAACGCCGGCGACGGAACGCCCGCGGAGGCAGCCCAGTGGATCGAGTACTGCAACGGCGCCGCAGAGACCCCGATGGGAAAGCTCCGGGCTGCCAACGGCCATCCGAAACCCTACCACGTGAAGCACTGGGAGATCGGCAACGAGCTTTGGGGCAATTGGCAATACCACTGGACGACGGCGGAAGGCTATGTGGACCGCTACCGCCAGTTCGTCAAGGCCGTGCTGGCGGCCGATCCCACCATCGAGGTTTACGCCTGCGGCGCGCCGGTCCTGTGGGGCAAGCGCTGGAACGACACACTGATCGCCGGCACCACCGGCCTGTTGCAGAGGACGACGGACCACCCCCTCATCGGCGGCGACGTCCCCCCGACCACCGACCCCCTGGACGTCTTCCGGGACTTCATGGCCGTGCCCGAAGTGCTCGAACAGAGATGGGCGGCCTTGCAGGAGGACATGAAGCGCGCCGGCATCGCCGACCCGCGCCTGGCGATCACCGAATTGCAGATGTTCGCCCACCTCGGTCGGTCGTCATCTTCGGACTCCCCCAGGCGGCTGACACGCGACACGCTCGTGAGTCCAAGCACTCACGCGGAAGCGCTGTACGATGTGCTGATCTATCACACCGCGGTCCGGCTGGCACCCTTTGTCGAGATGGTGACTCACTCCGCCACGGTCAATCACGGCGGCGGCTTGCGCAAGACCCGCGAGCGCGTCTACGCAAACCCCTGCCACTACGCCCAATCGATGTTCGCCGCCTTCGGCGAAGCCACACCCCTCAAGACTGACCTGACCTGCCCAACCAACAAAGCCCCGCGGGTCCTGCCCGACCTGCGTAACGCCGTAAAAGACCACGCCTACAAGCTCCTCGACACCCTGGCCGCCCAAGCATCCGACGGCAGCCTGTTGCTATCGATCGTACACAAAGGAACAGAGAACCCCATTGACCTGTCCATCAGTCTGAACGATTTCCACCCGGCCGGGACGATGGAAATCCAAACCCTTTCCGCCGACGTACCCTGGACAACGAACACCCTGGAAGCCCCGAGGGCAATATCGCCAGTCATCACCAACAAGGAAGTACGCGGTACTGAGTTCTCGCTCCAACTCCCGTCCTACAGCCTCACGCTGGTGCGGGTTCCACCGGCACAGACCCAAACAGGGAAGTGAGCGGTGTCCAGGTGCACCAGAGTCCGGCGTCATTGCAGCCACTGAGAATCAAACAGTCGCTGTCCGTGGACCACTCCAATAATGGCGATCCTGTCCTCGTCCAGAATCCTATAAAGGATTCGATAGCTGAAGACCCGAAGCTCACGATACCGGTCTTCCTGTACCTCGGGGATCATCTTGCCGATCCTCGTATGATCCCTGAGCTTGCGGGTCTCTCTGATGATGAGTTGAACAACACGACGGGCCTGAAAAGGAGAGTTCTTCTCGATGAACGAACTGATCTGCTCCACCTGCTCGACAGCCTTGATTGTCCAGATCACCTCAGCCATTTCGCAAGCCGGTTCTCCACCTCGTCGTGGGTCAGAGTCTTGCCGTCCTCGACCTCTCGCTCCCCTCGCTCAATACACTCCAGAACGTAAAGGTGGTATTGGATATCCTCGAAGGTCGACTCTTCGGGCATCCGCGAAATCACTTCACACGCCTTTTCTTTGATGGTCATAGGACACTCCTGACGGCAATGGGTAATCCAAGGGTATTCTACAACATCCACGCCCCGCAGGCAAGCCGAGCCGATGGGCAACAATAACCGGTCTCGGGCAAGTGTTCACGTGTCTTCAGGCCTTCGTCCGAGCGGCGAGATCGGCAAACCCCTTCTTGAGCGGCTTATGCTTGCCGGCCTCGATACTCCGCTGGCTTTGGGCCAGCAGCTTGAGCATGGCGAGACTCTCCTGCGTCTGCTCATAGCTGTCGATGTCCTGGACGACAGCCCGCGCTTCGCCCTTCTGCGTGATCACGACGGTCCCGCGTCGCGCACTCAACTCCCTGATGAGTTGGGCCGTGTGGGCCTTCAAGTAGCTGACCGGCTTGATGCGTTGACTGAGCTTCATAAACACGGCTCCTTTCCTCTCTGAGTATAGCCCAAATCCGAGCAGTATACAAGCTGCCCATGTCGGTTGACGCATTTGATGAAGGCGATACAATGAAGACAGCGGTCGACAAACAGCACCGCCGGTTCTGTGCAGGACAAGACTATGGAGAAGCTGGATCGCATTGCTATCGACCCAAAGGTCTGCCTCGGCCAACCGACGTTGCACGGTACACGCATCACCGTTGGTGTCGTCCTGAAGATGTTGGCGGCCGGCAAGTCTGTACAAGATGTGCTTGCGGCCTATCCTGAGCTGGAAACCGAAGACGTCCAGCAAGCCCTGCGTTACGCCGCCTGGGTCGTCTCGGAGCAGATCCTCGCTCCATCGCCTTGATGTACCGTAGACGCGTCAAGTCACTTGCCTTCAACGAGCAAACCCGAAAAAGCACCGCGTACCTTTGGCCCCCTCTGCCACCCGGCGCGGACCAGGTCACGTGTCGAGCATCTGAATGTCGCTATCTGCGATATAGTGCCCAAATCTCGGATAGCTCGCCTGTCCCAGCATTCTAGGGATTGTGTTTACTACCCCGGTGACAAAAGCAATGACCTCGTCACGTTTGGGTGTCGCTTTTACATAATGCCAGTGTGCGTTGGTCCCCTCTCGCCAGAAGTACCAGTAGCCTCGCCCGACAATACAAAATGCTTTTATCGCAGGACATGTGTCGGCATCACGATCGTACTCTCGATAACGCGCAATCTCGGCTTTGGGGTCCTTCTTGAGACTAGAATCGAAGGCAAAGAGCGTAGGTATCACGAGAGGCCTCTGTGAAACCATCTTGAACGATCCCAAGTTCCTCGCGCTTTCAATAGACCTCTTCATCTCTGTCGCGTTCAACTTGCTCTTGACTTCCACGGTATACAGGCAGGACTCAACCGGGAATACCCCAAATCTGTCACCATAAAGCAATGGAGGAAGTATTGATGCAGAATATATGAGAATGTCCATCTCCCGCGACTTGTTGCCTGTTGAATCGATGATCTTTCCAGTACCAATGCCTACCTGAGACGTAAGGAATGGCTGAATTAACCTAGATGCAAGGAGTTCACGAGCGCGACCCTCGAGCCCGCGGTGCCCAAGTTGTGACGCATTCGTAGCCTCGCGGATAACCGAGTCAATTGTGATCGTGAAAGCATCGCGCAGTATGGAATTGCTCATGATTGCTCAATACTCCGTACATAGGGAACAAAACGGGATCAGGTGCACTTCCGCGTAGATCACCGGAGAAAAGTGGCTATTTCCCTTCCCCATTGAAGAATCAACGCGTGTCTCCATCTGTCGGCCTACCCCAGGTCTTTCCCTGCATCGAACCATGACCATTTGTAGTATGCGCACACTCCACCTAAGCCTGGATAGACGCGATTCGGTGCAAGCCCAATATTCTTCAGTTCTTTCAGCCGGAGGTAGTATTCATCCCCTTGGGTTGGGATAGCGTACTTTATCCAATTGGAAGGGTTCCCGAACCTCCTCGGCAGCGCCATGGATTTCAGCCACTTCTCGATATCAAGGTTGATCCTACTCGATACAAGGAAGACCCCTTCCTGTGCTTCTTGCCGCTCATTCGTCCAGCGACCCGGACACACACCTATAAAGTCGTGTTTCTGACCGTGCTTGCCAATCATATAAGCGCTTGCGCCAGGATTCAGCTCCTTTGCACTTCGAAGGTCTCGAGTCTGTTTCCGTATTGAATCAATGTGCAGAGCATGGACACCGGCATACTCCTTGTTGGGCGAGGCATTCTCCATCGCAAAGTATAAAGCTACAGCAGGGCTAAATGTGAAATCCAAGAGCCGAGTGGGATAGCCAAAGTGCTGCATTAGCCCCAGCCAAGAAATTGTGTCTTCATCGGTGGGATAGCTGTGCAGTAATCCTTTTGCCGTCGACATAAACCGAACGATGTGATCGTGTTCCCTCGGAACCCACTTATCCTTCCCTATCTGGGAGGCGTGCTCCTTCAAGAACCGATGCACAGATGTGATGAGCTTGAAGTTCTTCTTTGGATCGTCTTCGTCCGCGGTTCGTGCGCACGAGACGGAATGCCCGCGATATATCCAAGTGCGCCGTGATAGTTCATTAGTCCTCTTGAGGTAGTCGAAGCAATTCTTGACTCTTACATAGTGTGGTTCCATATTCCGTTCCATACAAAGAGGAAACGCTGTTCACCATATCTCTGCAACATCACCTCGCATCGCACGAGAGCCCACGTTAGCAGGCACAGTGTCTCAACCGTGCTTCTTCGTCATCTCACAGGGCACGCGGGGCCACCAATCCATAGTCGCATTATAGGGTCAACCCGGCGGAAGGGCAAGTCGAAGCGATAAGAAACAAACGGTGGGTAACAAGTGAGAAATCGCCAGCGAGGGCCGGCTTTTCCTGCTACCATGCTATTGGTCCAAAGCGGAAGATGCTCGGGGGTCTGGGGGCGGAGCACCCGGCCGGTAGGCGGTGAGGGCAGGGATCAGGGGCCAGGGGTCGGGGGTCAGGGTCGGACATCAGTAGCCGGTAGTCGGTAAGGCAGGGGGCAGTGATCGGAGGTCAGGTGGGAGGCGGCAATTGCTTCAGAATCCATGTCCATCGGTGTAAATCCGTGTCTGACAAAGGTTTATCGACTCGAAAATGGTCCCCGGATTGCCGGGATTTCCCTTGACGGTCCATCAGTATAGTTGTACTATTACAGAACAATTGAATATAGAGTCACGTATAGAAAACAAGGAATTTGGAGGGTCTGGTCGTGCTTTCCAAGAACCGAGGGAAGGCCGGAAGGGAAAACCTTCTGCTCTGCGATCCTCTTTTCTCCGTGTACTCCGGACAAGAGGTCCTGAACCACCGAGGGCACGGAGACCACGGAGATAAGAAGGAAGACGGCAGATGGAAAGGATTGTGCGAAACAAAGCCGGAAGGCGGTAGCCGGTTGGAAGACCGCTGTGTAAACGAAGCCAATTGGAAGAGGAGTGTCGAGTTTGAAGTGGCAAGTGTCAAGCGAACAAGGCGCGGGACGCGTCGGGTCAAACAAACCCAATTGCCGGCAGGCAGGATACCCCAGCATTCCACCATTCCATCATTCCAATATTCCAGGCCCGAGCCCATTGCGCCAAACAAAGCCAATTCTCAGAGTTGGGAGAAGTCTCCGAGTCACGGGGACCCTCAGAGTCGGGCCGGCGACGCCCGGGATGGGAGACCTTTCGTGCGAAACAAAGCCAATTGGGCTGGTCGGCCGGAGCCCCGAAGAGGGGAATGCGCAAAACGAACCCAATTTCCGCCTGCGCCAGATGGGACGGGGTCAGAGGGATGCGGGACGCGCGGCGATTGTGCAAAACGAACCCAATCTCGGGGAGTCACATGTGCGAAACGAACCCAATTTCGTCCGGGCGCCCAGGGGTTGGTACAGGTGGCCGGGAGACCCCGCCGAGGGGCGATCGTGCGAAACAAACCCAATTTCCGAGGGGGGGCAATCTATGCCAACTGCTGCCTGCAACGGGGCTTATGGCGAAAAGCAGCCCGTCAGATGTCTGGGAAAACAAAGCCAATTCCCGACGGGGCCTGGGGGATGGGGGCCGCAGGGTTCCTCCCTCGACTCTCGCCCCTACTGCCTCCGGCCTTTCCAGGGTCAATTGTGCGAAACAAAGCCAATTGGGTTCACAGGGCGGAGTCGGTGCGGTATGCTGGCGGGACGTGCCTGGGCCAATTGGATGGCCGGTACGCGGGAATATGGTCGAACGTCGCGACGTTGAAGGGAGACACCTATGAGGAAGGCATTTCTGGTATCCATGGGACTGGTTCTGGGGCTGAGTGTCGTTTGCCTGGGGGCGAAACCGGTGGCCGAGGCTCAAGTGACGATTCAGAAGGTGCAAGAGCCAACGGGCAAGACCGCCGAGTGGCCGGTTCTCAAGCGGTATGACGAGGGGCATCTGGCCAAGATCGCCCTGCCGCTGGGTGGGATCGGGACCGGGACCGTCTCGCTCGGCGGGCGCGGCGACCTGCGGGACTGGGAGATCATGAACCGGCCCTCCAAAGGGTTCGTCCCCGCGCGGGGCTCGACCAGCCCGTTTTTCGCCATCTTCGTCAAGGACCCCAAAGGGCGGACGCAGGCACGCGGGCTGGAGGGGCCCATCGACCTGTCCCTGTACGAGAACGCCAGCGGCAGCAGCGCCACCAACCACGGCCTCCCCCGCTTTCACGGATGTACTTTTGCGGCCGCCTACCCGCTGGGGCAGGTGATGCTCTCCGACCCCGATATGCCGGTGGACGTGACGTTACAGGCGTTCAATCCGCTGGTGCCGGGCGATCCGGAGGTCAGCGGCATTCCGGTGGCGGTTCTGAGGTATGTCGTGCAGAACAAGACGAACAGGCTTCTGGAGGTCTCGGTCTGCGGCACGCTCCCCAATTTTATCGGCAATGACGGCACCGGCCAGCCCGCCGCGGGCACCAAGGGCAATCGCAACGAGTACCGCCAGGGCAAGGGCGTCAACGGCATCTTCATGTCGTCGGAGGGGGTCGCGCAAAAGGCCCCGCAGTGGGGGACGATCGCCCTGACGGCCACCGCCGCGAGCGGGATCACGCACCGGATCGCGTGGATTCCCGGCGGCTGGGGCAGCTCGGGACTGGACTTCTGGGATGATTTCAGCACCGACGGCAAGCTTGACGAGCGGAAACCCGCGAAAGAGGACATGCCGCTGGCTTCGCTGGCGGTAACGGTGGAGGTGCCGCCCCAGCGGGCGGTGCCGGTGACTTTCCTGATTACCTGGCACTTCCCCAACCGGATGACCTGGACGCCCAAGAACAATGAACAGGACCGCATCGGTAATTACTATACGACCGTGTACAAGGACGCCTGGGACGTGGCCGAGCGCGTCACGCCGCAACTGGGCGAATTAGAGAGAAAGACAGTCGGGTTTGTGACGGCGTTCTGTAATAGCAGTCTGCCCGCGGTCGTCAAGGAGGCTGCTCTGTTCAATCTCAGCACCCTGCGGACCCAGACGTGCTTTCGCACGGAGGACGGCCGGTTTTACGGCTTCGAAGGCTGCGGCAATAAAGCCGGTTGTTGCCACGGCTCGTGTACCCACGTCTGGAACTACGAGCAGGCGACGGCGTTTCTCTTCGGCGGCCTGGCCAAAATGATGCGCGAGATCGAGTTTGCGCAGGCTACGGACGAGCAGGGACTCATGAGTTTCCGCGTGAATCTGCCGCTGGAGCGATCGAAGGAGTTTCACAAGGCCGCCGCCGACGGGCAGATGGGCTGCATCATGAAGATGTACCGCGACTGGCAGCTTTCGGGCGACGACGAGATGCTCAAGACGCTCTGGCCGCACGTGAAGAAGGCGGTCGAATTCTGCTGGATTCCGGGCGGCTGGGACGCGGACAAAGACGGCGTCATGGAGGGCTGCCAGCACAACACGATGGACGTGGAGTACTACGGCCCGAATCCGCAGATGGGCATCTGGTACCTCGGAGCGCTGCGGGCCGCGGAGGAGATGGCCCGGCGGGTGGGCGACCAGGAATTCGCCGCGACGTGCAAGGACCTGTTCGAACGCGGCGGGAAATGGGTCGATGCGAACCTCTTCAACGGCCAGTATTACGAGCACCAGATCCGCCCGCCGAAGGATGAGTCGCAGATCGCCGCCAGTCTGCTGGTCGGCATGGGCGCCAAGGACCCCACCAACCCGGATTACCAGCTTGGCGCCGGCTGCTTAGTGGACCAGCTTGTAGGGCAGTTCATGGCCCACGTCTGCGGCCTGGGCTATCTCGTGGACCAGGGCCACGTGCGCACGACCCTCGACAGCATCATGAAGTACAACTACCGAGACAACCTCTACGGCCACTTCAACTGCATGAGAAGCTTCGCCCTGGGCGATGAGGCGGTCCTGCTGATGGCCGACTATCCCAAGGACCGGCCCAAGAACCCCTTCCCCTACTTCAGCGAAGTGATGACCGGCTTCGAGTACACCGCCGCGGTCGGGATGCTGTACGAAAGTCAGACAAAGGAGGGTCTCAAGTGCATCCAGAACGTTCGGGACCGATACGATGGGCAGAAGCGAAGCCCCTTTGACGAAGCCGAGTGCGGCCACCACTATGCCCGTGCGATGGCCAGTTGGGCCGCCGTGCTGGCGCTGACCGGGTTCCAGTACTCGGGCGTGGATAAGGCCATGACCTTGGCGCCCGAGGGTGGCCAGCACTTCTGGTCCAACGGCTACGCCTGGGGCACCTGCTCCCTGAAGAAGGCCGGACGCGGCATGAGGGTCGAGTTGTCCGTATTGCAGGGCGATCTGGCTCTGTCACAGTTCTCCTTGCGGAACTTCGGCGGCACCAGCTTCAAAGAGCCGCTGACCATCCCCGCTGGGTCCAGGGCACAATTCACCGTAGCCCGCAGCAAGGCCGGCGGAGCATAAGAACGTCCGGCCAAGAGCCCCCTGCTGTCACCCCCGCGCAGGCGGGGGTCCAGGAAAGCCGCAACGAGGCTGGATTCCCGCCTGCGCGGGAAGGACAAGAGAGTGCAGGATCACGGCGCGAGGTCGCGGCCTTTGAGGCCGTGGATCGTCAGGTTCGCATCGGGCAAGCCGTCGCGGGCGGGGCGGATCTTCCTGGCTGCCAGGAAAGTAGTCTGGCCGTCGACCAACAGAAAACAGCGGGTCCCGCGCCAATCCCACCAGCCCTGGTCCTTCTCAACGGGCGCATGGTTGCTCAGCCACTCACCGAGGAGGATCTTGCCGGCGGGAGCGGCGACGTCGCTCACCCGCTGGGCGATGGACGGCTGCGGATTGCTGTAGGTGTCCGCCGCGGCACTCATGGCGTCGATCTGTTCGGGGCTGTGGTAGAACGTCATGGAGTAGGAGTAGCTGGTGGATTCGTACTTGGCCGGGTCGGTTCGATCCGCGGGACACAGGAGAACGGAGGGATTGTTCACATCGATCAAGCTGCTCAGGTACGGCTGAACCCAATGTCGCCAACCCCGGCCCATCCACAGCCAATACGGCGGCTGCGTCGAGACCGGGTCCTGGGCGCACGGGTACTTGCCGTCATGGTCATGGGTATACATGTCCAGGGCCAGGTCGATCTGCTTGAGATGGTGCGAGCAGGCGACCCGGCGGGCCAGGGATCTCGCCCTATTCAACGAGGGCCCGAGCAACGCGAGCAAGAGAGAAATGATCGCGAGCACCACGAGCAATTCGATGAGGGTAAAGCCACAGGTCGCCGAATGATGGATGATCGATGATTTCTGATTCACTGCAAAAATCACACTTCAAAACCGGAGTTTCACAAAACAGGCCTGACGCCCATTGTGCCCAACTCCAGCTCAAAGATCAACCATCACTCGACCGTCACGCTCTTGGCCAGGTTGCGGGGCTTATCGACGTCATGGCCGCGCAGCACGGCGGCGTGGTACGCCAGCAGTTGCAGCGGAACCACCGTGAGCATCGGCTGGAAAAACTCCGGGGCATCCGGGATCGTGATCAAATGATCCGCATGCCGGCGGATCTCCTCGTCGCCCTCGGTGGCCACGACGATGACCTTGCCGCCGCGGGCCCGCACTTCTTCGATATTGCCCAGGATCTTATCATATTGCGGTCCGGCCGTCGCGATGAAGACGGCGGGCATGCCGTCCACAATCAGGGCGATGGGGCCGTGCTTCATCTCCGCCGCCGGCAGACCCTCGGCGTGAATGTAGCTGATTTCCTTGAGTTTCAGAGCGCCTTCGAGGGCCACGGGGTAGTTGAACCCGCGGCCCAGAAAGAGCCAGTTCTCACGGTCCACGTTGGCTGCCGCGATGTCCCGAATGTGGTCCGATTGCTCCAGGATCGTGCTGATTTTCTCCGGGACCTGCGCCAGCTCGTCGATATACCAGGCGGCCTCGCCACTGCCGATGTGCCGCCTTCGGCCGAGCTCGATCGCCAACATGCTGAGCACCGCCACCTGGGCGGTGAAGGCCTTGGTGCTGGCCACGCCGATTTCCGGTCCGACGTGCAGATAGATGCCCGCATCCGTGGCCCGGGCGACGGACGAGCCGACGACGTTGACGATCCCCAGGACGGTGGCGCCGCGTTCCTTGGCTTGCTCGACCGCCGCCAGGGTGTCCGCCGTCTCGCCGGACTGGCTGATGGCAACCACAATCGTATCGTCGCCGATGATCGGATTGCGGTAGCGGAATTCGCTGGCGTATTCCGTCGCCGCCGGAATGCGGGCCAGATGCTCAAGAAGGAACTCCCCCACCAGGCCGGCATGAAAGGCCGTGCCACAGGCGGTAAAGATGACATGCTTGGCCTGCGTCAGGTCCCGCAGGTGATCGGCGATACCGCCCAGCTTGATCTTGCCGTACTGCTTCTCGATCCGTCCGCCCATGCACGTGCTGAGCGATTCCGGCTGCTCGAAGATCTCCTTGAGCATGTGGTGCTCGAAGCCGCCCAGCTCGATGGCGTCGAGCGAGAACTCGATCTGCTTGAGGTCCTTGGCCACGACGATGTTGTCGACGGTTTTCGTGTTGAAGCCATCCGACCCGACCATAACCATCTCGTTGTCGGCCAGGTAGATCGCCTGGGTCGTGTGCTCGACGATGGCCGCCGCGTCGGAGGCCAGGATGTACTCGCCATCGCCGACGCCCAGGATCAGGGGGCTGCCCCGTTTGGCGCCGATCAGCGCATCCGGGTAATCCGCGCACAGGATCGCCACCCCGAACGTCCCATGAAGCTTCTGCAGGGCCTCCTGAACCGCCCATTCGAACTGATGCTGCCCCTGGCGCCGGTCGGACGAATCGCCGTTGCTGTAGAGGTAGCCGATCAGATTGGAGATCACCTCCGTATCTGTGTCGCTGACGAACGCGACCCCCTCGTTCTGGAGCCAGGTCTTCAACGAATGGTAGTTCTCGATGATCCCGTTGTGAACGACGGCGATCTTGCCGGTGTAGTCCAAGTGCGGGTGGGCATTGACCGTGTTCGGCGCACCATGAGTCGCCCAGCGCGTGTGCCCGATGCCCAGCGTGTCCACGCCCCGCGGGCCTTCCAGGATCTTTTCCAGGGCGCTGATCCGGCCGCTGGTCTTCTTGACGCAGAAGCCGCCATTGCGCAGCAGCGCAACGCCCGCCGAGTCATAACCCCGGTACTCGAGCCGCTTGAGACCTTCAACCAGGATCGGCTGAGCCGCTTTCTTCCCCAGGTAAGCAACGATGCCGCACATATACATGCCTTCCTGAACTACATCTTACGCCTGTACACGGTAGTCCTCCATCGACATTTTCGGGCTTAGGCTCCACAGAAAATGATGGAAGTCTTCACAGAAATCGCTGGGGTGCATGATTATAGGCCGCCCTGTCCCCGGCGCCAGATCTTTTCTCCTGCATTTGCCTATCAGGGATTCTGATTTGACGCCCGGATTCGCGGGCGGTAAAACTCTCCGATGATCGTCGTAATCGACTACAACGTAGGCAATGTCCGCAGTGTCTGTAATGCACTGCACCACGTCGGCTGCGAGGCCGAGCTGAGCCGGGACCCGGCGCGGATTGAGAAAGCCGCCGGTCTGGTGCTGCCCGGCGTGGCCGCCTTCGGATATGCGATGGAGGCCCTCGGCACCGCAGCGGAACCGGTCAAACGGGCGGTCGCCACCGGCAAGCCGATCCTGGGCATCTGCGTCGGGCACCAACTGCTCTTCAACGAGAGCTGCGAATACGGTCCGCACCGGGGCCTGGGGCTGGTCCATGGGACGGTTGTTCCCCTCCCGCCTGAGCGGACCGTGCCCCACATGGGCTGGAATCTGGTGGAACTGCCCGACGATATGGGTCTGTTCGCGGGCCTCGGGCCGGCGAAGCACTTCTATTTCGCCCACTCGTTCCATGTTCAGGTGGCGGACGAGCAGGTGAAGATCGCTCCTACGGACTACGGCTTTCCACTGACTGCCTCCATCCAGATAGCCAATATCTACGGCGTGCAATTCCACCCGGAAAAGAGCGGTCCGCAGGGATTGCAGGTGCTGCGGAACTTTCATGAAATATGCAGGAGGAAGGTTTGAAGTCTGTGGGGTGGGGCTTGCCCCACCGATTCTCGGCCACACCGGTCTTGGTGGGGCAAGCCCCACCCTACAACTTGAAACTCTTTGACCATGCTGACCAAGCGTATCATTCCGTGCCTCGACGTCAAAGACAACCGCGTCGTCAAAGGTGTGAACTTCCTAAACCTTCGCGACGCCGGCGACCCGGTCGAGTTGGGGGCACGGTATAGCGACACCGGAGCCGATGAGTTGGTGTTTCTGGACATCACCGCGACGATCCGCTCGCGCAAAACCATCGTGGAGATGGTCAGGCGAGTAGCGGAAAATGTCTTCATCCCGTTCACTGTCGGCGGCGGCGTTCGTACGATTGAGCAGATCGACGAACTGTTGCGCAGCGGCGCGGAAAAGGTATCCGTCAATACCGCCGCCGTGCAGAACCCGAATCTGATCGCCAACGCCTCTCGGCGCTTCGGCAACCAATGCGTCGTCCTCGCCATCGACGCGCGCCGGTCGAAGACTCGGCCCGGCCATTGGCAGGTCTGTGTCAAGGCGGGCTCCGAGCCGACGGACATCGACGTGGTCGAATGGGCAGTCAAAGGCGAGCAACTGGGGGCCGGTGAGATCCTTCTGACCAGCATGGACGCCGACGGCACGCTGGCCGGCTACGACAACGAGCTGAACCGGGCCGTTTCCGACGCCGTGAACATCCCCGTCATCGCCTCCGGCGGCGCCGGCACTCTCGACCACCTCTACGATGCGGTCGTCGTGGGCGGTGCTGACGCGGTCCTCATGGCCTCCATCACCCACTTCGGCAATTACACCATCACCCAGATCAAGGAATACCTCCGCGACCGCGGCCTGCCGATGAACCTTTGAGATTTATGATTTACAAATTATGAATTATGATTTAGGGTTTGAACCCGGCGCCGTACCAAACCCGGCGGCGCTGAAGTGTAATCATGATTCAGAAATCAGAATTCATAAATCAATGGGGTGCCCATGCTCAAGAATCATCCCCGGGGACTGATGGTGCTGTTCTTCACCGAGATGTGGGAGCGATTCGGCTTCTACATCATGATGGCCATCTTCTATCTGTACATGGACAAGAGCCTGGGGTGGAACGATGAGCAGAAAGGCAACCACTACGGCGCATTCCTGGGAATGGTCTATTTCATCCCCATATTGGGAGGATTCCTGGGCGACCGCGTCCTCGGCCAGCGCAATACGATTCGCGTGGGGGCGGTCCTGATGACGATCGGCTACGTGGCCCTGACCTTCTCCTCCCTCGAACGGCTCGGTCTGTTCTATGTCGGCCTGCTGCTGGTGGCCGTGGGGACCGGGCTGTTCAAGGCGAACATCTCCGTGCTCGTCGGCAACCTGTACGAGGAAGGCAGCAAGTTCAAGGATGCGGCGTTCAACATCTTCTACATGGGGGTGAACCTCGGGGCCGCTCTGGCGCCCCTGGCCGCCACGTTTATCAGCATCCGCTACGAGAGCTACAATCTCTCCTTCGCCGCTGCGGCCGTGGGAATGGTCATTTCCCTGATCATCTTTCAGACCGGGGGGAAGCACCTGCTCCCAGCCCACGCCGGCGTCCCAACGGCCACACCGTCCAGCGCGCAAAGGGCCGCGGTCGATTCTCGTGCCGAGGACTGGCAACGAATCACTTCACTCTTCACCCTTTTCATCATCGCCATTTTCTTCTGGGTGGCCTTTTATCAGAACGGCTCTTCGCTCACCCTGTTTGCCGAGCGTTCGACCAGGGTCTACGACTGGCTCAAGCCGGAAACGTATCAGGTCTTCAATCCGTTTTTCATTCTCCTGCTGACGCCGCTGCTCGTCACGGCGTTCGGCCGGATGCGGGAAAAGGGCTTGGAGCCGTCGAGCGCCTCGAAGATCTTTGCGGGCATGGTCGTTATGGGGCTTTCCGTGCTCATCATGGTCTTCGCCGCGCACGCAGGCGGCAACCGGGACCAGAACATCATGTCGCCTTGGTGGCTGATCTCCTCCTACTTTGTGGTGACCATTTCCGAGATGCTCGTCTCACCCATGGGGTTGTCCTTCGTCTCCAAGGTGTCGCCGCAACGGATGCGCGGGCTGATGATGGGCTGCTGGTTCGGCTCCACCGCGATCGGGAGCTACGGCTCCGGCCTGCTGGGCCGATACTACAGCCGGTTCGACCATCACGAGTTCTTCCTGATCATCGCGGCAATGCCCTTCTGCGCCGCCCTGCTCGTGCTACCCTTCCTGAAGCGGCTCAATCGTTTTTCCAAGTGACGCGCGATCAGCGAGGATCAGGCCGCGTGCGGGTCGGAAGGCCCGTGATGACTTGCTTGACCCATTCGTCTCTCAGCAAGTCCTCTTTGGTAATCGAGCGAGGGAGAGCGGCATCCGGCAGTTTGATGTCGGGCTCGAGGCCGTGCAGGGCGGTGAAGCTGCCGTCGGGATTGCGAGGCAGGTGAGCGTCCAAGGCGAAAATCATGCCGCTGTGGGGCAGCCTCACGAAAGGAGTCATGCAATAGCCGATGCCCCCGATCCCGCCGGTGGTTTGGCCTGCGAGAGCAGCGATCCCGATCCGCTTGATGGTATTGGCGTAGTCATCGCACGCCGAGAAGCAGCCCACGTTGGTCAAAACGTACATTTCGCCCGTGAAAGCGAAGTGGTGCGAAGGCTCCAGGCACCGAGTCATCTCGTAGAAAACCCAGTCTTTCTCATCGAAGCCTTCCGGAGGCTTCACCTCCGTCATGTCGGTCACGTACTGCGGCAGCATCACCTTGCGCAGTTGGCGGAGGACTGCCGGACTCGTGTCCCTCAGGAAGCGCCGTTTCAAACCGACCTCATGCCTGTAGGTCACAGGCCCGTCGAGAAACGGACGGATCAGGTTCTCATAGAAATATTCCGGGAGTCCGCCACCATTATTCCTGACATCGATGATCAACTTGTGGTATTTGCCCTGCAACCGTTCCAGGAAAGCCCTGATCTTCCTCCCGTCGCTTCGAATGAAGCGCTTGAACACGAAATCCAGCGGACTGCCCATAAACGACCGGATGCGAATGTAGCCGACCTCCTCGCTCAGTTCGAGGCATGTGCAATTCTCTTTGGGCTCCGCCGTGCGGACCTTTTCTTCCGCGGGCGAGGGGAAGCCTTTGATTCTGGGCACCAAGACCGAAAGTGTGCGGCCGTCGGGCAGGCCGAAATCCACCTGCCAGCCCTGGAAGGAGGGGCCCTCATCGATGATCATCAGAGAGTCATCCGCCCAAGCCTTCGGATACGCATCATACTTCAGCAACGTGTTAGTCTTGATGAAATCCAGATATCTTGAACAAGTCATCCCATTGACCCGCAGGATCTCCGATCCTTTGGGTACGACGGTTCCGTCGCATTGCCAGTCACCGCCGGTGAAGTATCGACCATCTTTGCCCGCGACCGGGAACGGAGGGTGGGCACGCGTCGAGAGACTGCCGGCCAGTTTGGCCCAATACCTGGCCCTCTCGAACTGTCCCGGCGTGATCCCCCGCTTCAGGATTCCCAAGAACGCGCCGATCCCACCCCATTGGAGATAACTATCCGGCAAGAGGTACGCATGGCCGGAAGCGCCAACGACCTTAAAGTAACCCGATACGACCTGATAGAACTCCTCATCGCTCCGCGCCTGTTCGGCAAACTCGAGGTACCGTGGGAGCAGAGCTGCGTAACTCGGTATCCCCTTACATTTCTCATTGAGTTCCACCAGGGGGCTGTAGTCGCGTGCCCAGTGGGCCAGGAATTCGATGTCTCTCCTTCTGTCTTCGGGTGTCAGCTTCGGCGTGCTGGAACAGCCGCCCCCGGCCGATGCCACCAACCAGGCGGCAGCCAGCCAAAGGATCGGCCACAGAGGTTGAATCCGAGCCATGCGGTAGCCCTTTCTCCTGGATCTGTTCTCCCACCCAATCTCCGAATAGCGGCCAGAGCCTCCACCAGGGCCTTGGCACAATGAGTTACCCTCTGCGTCTGGCGACATCAACAGCCTGCCGGTCACGAGAGGGGATTACTGCGGTCTGTGCAGGAAGCCGATGGTCGACTCCATGATGCGGGCCTGGAAGGCTTCCTGCTGGGTCTCGCGGCTCTGGCTTTGCAGGTCGTCGAGATTGGCCCGGCAGAACCGGCAGCCGAGGGTGTTCAGGTGAAACTCGACGTACTGGTGCCAGCCCGGCTCCAGCGTCCCGAGCATGTAGGCCCCGATGGTGTTGCGCTTGGGACAACTGAAGCGGTAGTTCTCCCACAGGTCGGTCAGCAGAGAGTCAAACGATTTCGAATTGCGGATTTCGGATTGCGGATTCGCTTCGGGCACGTCCTCCAATCCGCAATCCGCAATCCGCAATCCGCAATTGGCAATGTGTTCGCGGATCTGTTTGAGGTTGCGATGCTTGATCAGAGCGACGGCCTTTTCATCCAGGCCCATCGCGGCGGCCACCTTCTTGTTGGGCAGTTGTCCGTAGAAGAGCAGCTCGATAATCTGCAGGTCACGCAGCTTCAGAGCTTTCTTCATGCCGTCGATCAGCTCGGTCAAGGCCTCGGCCAGGGCCGCTTTCTGCTTATCGTACTGCTCATCCGCGCGGGCGTACCAGCTCGCCGTCTGAACCGGGCTCTCCACCACGTCGAGAAGATCGGAGGCCGGCTCGTCGGAATCGGTCTCGCACGCATCCTGAATCAGGCAGACGCGGCGTGCTCCGGCGCTGCGATAGCTGTCGATGATCTTGCGCCGCATGAGGGAGAAGAGGTAAGTCTCCAGATCGCACTCACCCCGGTAGCGGGCGATGCTCCGCACGAAGGCGATGAAAGTCTCCTGCACCGCATCCTCCGCGTCGGCGCGCTGCGGGAGCTTGGCGCGGGCAAAACGCAACAACCGGCCCTGGTAGCGACCGACAAAGTCCGACCACGCCTGCCCATCGCCCTGGCGAATCTTGTCTACGTAGTACTGTTCACCCTTGGTGGCGCCCATGACACCCTGGAATTATGGAATACTGGAATGATGGAATAATGGGTAAACGCCCTTGCGCACCCAATATTCCAATGTTCCACTATTCCCTCATTCCATTCAGTGCACAACCATGAGGATCGAGAGCACTCCGACGATCGCCAGGACCACGCACGCGATCCTCAACGACCACTCATAATACCCCATCGTGGCCATGTTGAGGAAGAAATAAATCACGCCGATCAGCACCACCACGCCGATGACGGAAAACCCCATCCGAGCCCAGCTCATCTGCATCGTGCGAAACTCGCGAGCCTTCTTGCCCGCCAGTTGGGCCAGCTTGGGGCCGGAGACGTCGATCAGCAGCGCCTGCCGCCAGACTTTGCCCACCGTGCCTTCGAAGCTCTGCGCGAAGCGGTCCACGATGAAACTACCCTGGAGGACATCCGTCGCGATGATCTGGGGTTTGGGCAGCTTGTCGGACATCCACGGGCCGCGTTGCCTGATCGCCTCCGTCAGTCGTGCCCGCGCATCGTCCAGAGCCTGCTGATTCGCCTCGCTCTCGCTCGTGCACGTCCCGAGCGACCGGGCGATAATGAACGCCTGCTCGGGCCTCGTGCTGGCGAAGGTGGCAAAATCCTCGATCCAGGGCTTCTCGATGAAGCGAATGGGGATGTGCACCCTGCCGGTGCGTCCGGAGAGATTGACGTCCAACTGCCCGCTGGCCACCACGGTTGTCTCGCCGGACGGGGCCGGCACGTATTGAACGAGGCCCTCTCCGCGTCTCACCGCGATCTCGCCCGACCCGGCCCAGGGCGCCGGACGCATGTCCGACTCTCCGATGTACAGTGTGACCGCCACCTCATCCGACTTCATGGGCCTGCTCTGGGCTTCGACGTCGCAGGAGAACTCCGGCCGCGCCCGCCGGACGGCGTCACGCAGTGCCGCGATCAACCGGTACTCGTGGGCTTCCTGGAAGATCACCACGTGGGGCGGCGTGTTCACATCTCCGGAGAGCTCGCGGATCGACTTGCCCAAGGGCTCGCCCGCCGCACGAGCGGCAGCCAGCTTGGACGGATAGACATCCGCGCGCATCTCCGCTTCGACGCCGGCCGACCAGATCGGGGAGGGCAGCGCCGGCGGTTGCGGAATCGGTCGGGCCGGCAACGTCGGCGGAACCACCCGAGTCATCGGCCTCTCCCGAACGACCGCATGCGTCCTCAGGATACCGTAGAACACGCCTAACACGCCCATGATCACCAAGGCGACGATCAACGTGGCCCCCACCTTCGGGGCCTTGGTCAGCAGAATGATCAGCAGAACGAACAGGAACGCGGCGGGCACGACGATCAAGGCCTCCGCGTCCGGCTGCGCGGGCAAGCCGGTCGCCGCAAATCGCCACAGGACGAGGGGAGCCAGTAGAATCAGCCCTCCCACAACCCACGCTCCCACCTTGGGCGCCTTGACGAGCAGGATGATCAACAGGACGAAGAGGAACGACACTGGTAGGAAGATCATCGGTACGATGCCAACGCCGGTACTCATAAGATAACTCCCTGATGAGGCAGCGGTGCAAACACGGGCGTCCGCCTACGCGGTGGCCACGACAGGATCAGGACTGATCCCAGAATAATGACCCCGGCGAAAATCGCCTCCTCCTGACTGAAGGCACTGAACAGTCTTTGCAGGGCCGGCCCCACCTCATTGCGCTCGATCAGCTCGACAATGCGGCGAACCTGATCCGTCGAGATTGCCTCGCCGCGGAAGAGCTGAATAGCCCAGAAGAACCCGCCCAGACCGGCGACGGCCCGCATCAGGTGGGCCGGTCCGAACCGGCGCCGGCCGATCATGATGAGAACGGCGCCCAAGAACAGCAGGGCCACGATGAGCATGACGCCGGCCTGTTCCACGACGGCGGGCCATTCGGCGCCCAGGAGCTTCGCCAGCCCTCGTACCGGCTCGGCGTCCGGCCAGGCGGCGGCCGCCACGGCGGGCAGGTGCAGCCCGATTGTCAGACCGATCAAAAGAGCCGCCAGAGCGAAGATGTGGCCGACGGCCGCAAACAGTCCACTGATGGGGTCCCAAGGCTCGTACATGGTGCCGCTCGCACTCGGGTAGGACGGCCAGGACGGCGGCTGATACGCCGCTGCCTGCGGTTGCGGCGTTTCCGCGACAGCCTTGACCTCTTCCACCGTCGGAGCCGGCGCGGGCGCCGGCGCTGCGGCCGCCGCCGGAGCGCCATTTGGCGTGACCATCGCTTGCGTTTCGTTCGCGTCGTGCCAGATCACCAGTGGGAGCTCATTGCGGTCTTTGAACTGACCGACGGCAATCAGGACGATGTCGATCAGTTGACCAATCCCAGCCAAGCCCCACGTACACAACCAGATGATCCCGGTGCCAATTTTGCCGACGTAGAACCGATGCAGACCTGCAAAGCCGAACATGGGGCCGATCACCGCCAGGAGCAGCGCCATAAGACGATTGGCCGGGGAAGCCGGTCCGGACGGCGTCTGCTGGACGCGCACGGGGACGCGAGACTTCCCTCGGGCACCATCCCCTGCGCCAAACAGGCGGGCCGGCGTGAACAACAACACGAGGAAGAGAATGGCCGGGAAGACGATGAAGAAGATGCCGATCGCCATCTCTTCATTGCGCGGATTCGACGTGCCGAGCCAGATGGACGAGGTCACGATGGTCCCGATACAGACGGCCAGCAGCACCGGACGGACCAGGTAGCGATACCACCCCGCAAAGGACCGGCGGAACATCATGATGAAGCACAGGGCCGACACCAGGAAGGAATCGACACCTAACGCTACCGTGGGCCCAAAGTTGTGGTGTTTGCCGCTGGTCCCGGCGACAATCACCGCCATCAGGCCGATGCCCAGGGTAGCCAACCAGCCAATGAACCAGAGGGCATGGACAAAGCCCGGAATCTCACGGACAGCGGGACCGCTCCAGCTTGCTCTCTGGGTCGCGTCCGCAAGCCCGCTGGCAGTGACGCCGTAAGGCGTTGCCGGGGCCGGTTGTCGGGTGTCAGGTGCCAACGGGCTGACGCCTGGTCCCTGATCCCTGACCCCTTGGACATTTGCAATCACCTGGCCCCAGGGACTTAACGTCTGCACGACCAAGACGATGCCGGCCAGCGTGCAGGCCGTGACCACCGGCTCCAGGCCGAAGATGCCTCCGGCGATCAGGCCCAGGAAACCGATTCCTATTGCATGGCCCACAACTACTCTCCGCGGACGCTGCGGGTCGGTGAGTTTCCACCAGTCCACCAGCAACATCGGCAGTGCCAGGGCAAACATCATTCCACCCCAGAACCCTCTGAGCGGGAACCCCGGTCCAAACCGTGGGATCGGCCAACTGCCGCCGGTGTGCGCGACAACGGACGCCGTGCCCAGGGCGGCGCCGATGGCGGTGCCGACCAGGGTGGCAACGAACGCCGCGAGGAAACACGTGCCCACCTTGCCCCATCCTTTGGAATCGGCGTCGAGGCCGGGCCACCACTGCTGACGAGCGCGAAGGATAATCTGCGAAGCCACGCCGATCATCGCGGCCACGACTCCTGCTGTCTGGAATGTGCCTCTCTCCCCATGACCACAGAGAAGGCCCGCCCCCAAAGCCGTGGCGACAATGGCGATCCAGGCCAGCTTGCGCCGCTGACGGTGGTTGAGAGGGTCTGCGACCTGGGATGGGCCCACGCGCTTCGTTCGTTCTTTGGCCGTCTTGATCTTCTCGGCGAACTGGCTGCCGATCACCTCGGCTCTCTTGGCAAACGCCTCGGCCTTCTTGGCGAACTGCTCCGCCTTCCTGCCGATTTCCTTGCTGAAGTCTTTCTCGCCCGCTCCCGGTGCAGGGGTCCGCCCGGGCGCTGCCGGTTGCGCGTTGCGTATCTTCTGGGCGATATGCTCCGCGACAACGGACAGCTCTTCCGGCGCGAACTGAGAAACGCTGTTGCGAACGGCCTCGGCGCCGAAAACGTCCTCGACCATCTCCTGGACACTCTGATACCGCTCGACGGGATCTTTGGCCAGGGCCTTGCGAATGACGCGGGCGAACGGCTCCTCGATATTGGTCAAGTCCGGAGCGGCGGTCATGTGCTTCATGAGGATTTCCGCGGGACTGGACCCGAGGAAAGGAACCTGGCCGGTCAGCATCTCATAAAGCAGAATGCCCAGAGCGTAAATGTCGATGCTGCGGTCGTAGCGGCCCGCGCCAATCTCCGGGGCCATGTAATGAACCGTGCCCACCGTGATCGTATGACTGACATGATGGCTGGCGCTGATGGCCTTGGTCAGGCCGTAGTCGCCGATCTTCACATAGCCGTTCTCGTAGAAGATGTTGCCCGGCTTGAGGTCGCGGTGGACAATGCCGCACTCATGCAGGAAGGCCAAGCCTTTGCCGATCTCGCGCAGGAAGAACGCCGCCTTCTGGGTGCCCAGTCCGCCCGGCGCTTCCTTGAGCAGGTCCGCCAGCGACGGCCCGGAGACGTATTCCATGATGACGAAGGGCTTGCCCAGGTCGTTGTACTTGACGTCGAAGATCGTGACCAGATGCGGGCTCTTGAGGTTCATGCACTGGCTCACGCCGCGAAGCTCGATCTGCTCGTAGCCCTGGATGGCCTTGAGGGCCACCTGCCGCCCGCTGTCGCTCAGGGCGTAGTACACCTCCCCGAACCCGCCCCGGCCGATGCCGTGCTGGATCGTGTAGCCCTCCAGGGGGCGGTCGCCATGTTGGTAATGGAAGCCCTGCATCGTCGTGCGCTGCCGTGCTGCG